>NZ_JACSMV010000022.1:0-51958 GCF_018618835.1 Exiguobacterium sp. s145
CGAAAATCTAGATGTAGCCATAGAAAAAGCTCCCTTCAAAGTAGACAGTTTTTGTTATTTCAACTGTCTACTTTTTGGGGAGCATATCATTGCTCCGAACCTGCTCCTTTTTCTTAACGCTGGATCCAGACTGCTCCAGCAGAGTTATCTTTCGCTTCACCGATGACTTGTACTTTAAGACCGTTGTTCGGGAGCAGTTTTCCTGCATCCGGAATCAATTGATCGATATACGATTTAGAATCATCAAACTTCGTTACGCCCGCAAGTCCTTTGTAATCGTAAAGACCACGTGATGGCGAATCGATGAGCCATGCTGGTGCTTTGTCGAAGCTGAAAGCCGCATCCGCGATTTGGTAACGTGTGCTTCCTGTGACGACTGGTTGTCCTTTGAGTGTTCCAACGATTGCTTTTGGATGCGAATCGACGACACCGAGGAATCCTTCACCCGGGTGAACGCCAACCCAGTTGTCTGTGAAGCTGCTATCGGCATACCAAACGACGAGACCCGTGTTGTATTTCACGCCACGTGCATGCTCAAGTGCTTTATCTGAGCCTGCATAGTTCCGCCATTCGAGGTAGTATGCGTTGTCCGCATAGCTGAAACCATCCGAAGCCACGAAACCGTCCAATTTAAATTTCGGAGTACCTTCTGCATCGTCTTCAAAGACGACTTTTCCGTCGACTGTCAGTTTTGCGTTATCAAGCGCAAAACCATCGAGGGCAAGACCGGCATCCCCTGTGTAGTCGAACGTTAATGTAACCTTTTTACCGGCAAATTCGCTGAGGTCATATGATTTGTCGACCCATGCACCTTTTGAAGATTCAGCGCGTTGATCGCCGTCCGTATCCTCGTCACCGATGACATCGATTACTTTTGATACGCCGCCAGCTGTTGCTGTGACTTTCAAGAAGTCATAATCGAATTCGACATCGAAGTATGCTTTGTAGTCAAACTTCGCAGATGTCGCAGCCGTCAAATCAAACTCCGGTGACGTCATTGACGTGTGGAGATCATTCCCTTTTGTGCTGTAGTAATACTTTTTACCGAAAGCTGGAGCGATTCCTTTAACCGGCTTTTTCGGTAAGTTCACTTTGATGATTCCAGGATTTTTTGATTTCGTGACACTTTGATCGAGGTATGAAGCCGTTCCCGCTTTTGAAAGTGAATCGAAATCAACGTTCTGGATGTTCGCCCAGTTCCCGCCCATGACGTTCTGGAAGAACTCTTTATTTTGTGGTGAGAAGCTTGTCGGTTCTGCTCCGGCAATTCTACCGTTCCAGCTACCGCCACTCATGATCGACCATGAAGCAACCGGCTCACCTTGACCTGTATACTGTGTATCATACTCATCCGGAAGTCCAAGATCGTGTCCGAATTCGTGAGCGAAGACGCCGACTGCACCGTCTTCCGGTTGAACCGTATAATCGAAGGCTGCCATCTTGCCGCCCCAGTTTGTAGAATTTGAAGTTGTATTCGCAACAGGATAAACTCCATCAAGTGTCCAACGGTGCGACCAGATTGCGTCGTCGCCGAGTGTACCGCCGCCTGCTTCTTGTCCTGTTCCGGCATGAAGAATCATCAAGTGATCGACGAGACCGTCCGGCTCATTCTGGTTGCCGTCACCGTCTAAATCGTACTGATCAAATTGATCATACTCTGCCAGGTTAATGCCGGATTTTACAGCTGCATTCAACGAATCTTTAACGAGACCGCGTGGTCCTTTTGCCCCCGGAAGGTTATCATTGCCGCCTTTCGGATTGTCTGAACCATAATCTTTTGCCGTCCCCGGTACTGTTAACCAGTTCGATACTTTCCCGTCGACTGAGTAGCTGCCGCCGGATTGTTCTTCGTAATATTGTTTGAACGTCTTGACCTTATCGCCGTTGAACAGCTCGAATTCTTTATCCCCGAACATCAGGTCTTGATAATGTTTTTGGTTAAAGTCGTTCGAATACATGTATCCCGGTTCTTGAACGACGTTGTTATGCTTGAAGTCGCTGTATTCGACAAGTAAGACGAGTACTTTGTCTGTGCGGGTAGCACCATTGTAAGCTGCTTGTTTGGCTTTATCGACTTTGACAAACCCATCTTTTTTACCTTTTTTGTAGTTATTGTGATTTTTAGCGAGTTGTTTCGCCAGTTGATCTTTCTGTTTCGTCAAGAAATCCTTTGTTTTTTGATCAAATTTCGCTTCTTTTTCCGTCTCATGATCATGATCGGCTTCCGGTTTCCCGTTTGCTTTTTTATCAAGATACTTTTGAACGGCTTTTTGTTTTTCTGCTGCAGATGCTGCTTTTGAGACGACCCCACGTTTTTCAAGCACTTTCAATAGACGTTCCTGATCAACCGTGTTTAAATCCATCGGTGCACCGGCTACTGCTTTTTCAGCAGCTTCAACAGATTTTACCTTCCCACCAGGTAAAACTGGACCAACGGCAAATGCGGCTGCCGTGATTCCGGATAAGACGGCTAAGCTAAGCTGTTTCTTTTTTCCCACGTGAACTGACCCCCTATGTAGTAGTGAAAAGCATGACTGAGATAACTTTTCTGAATATTCAAATCATATATTGTTTTAGTTGCTTAATCAATTACTTTTAGAACAATTAGTACTTTGTAACTATACCTATTTTTGGAATTTAGTTCATTTTTACGGAAATTGACCGATATTAATAATAAACCGTTCATCAATCGTTCCCCTCATTTTTTAAAAGAGAACAGATTGTCGGTTACGTATCGCGATACGCTACATACATGACTTAATTCAAAAAGGAGGCAACTCATGACACATCTCCAAAAATTCGAACGACAACTTTTGAAAAATTACTTGATTGGATCCTTTGTCGCTGTTTTCGGCGTCGGCTGTCTATTTATTTTCGAAACGTTGACATTCGATGCACGAGAACGTGTAACTTTGCTGACAATCATGTTTCTCTCTGTTGTTTTAATGTTCAGCTTCGAATATACGATCTATCGAAAACATATGCGTCCGCTCTATCAGTTCTTCCAGACATCGACTCCAAGCCAAGCACAACTTACTGCTGCTTTTCGGACGACTCACCGTTTTCCGTTACTGACCATCAAACGGATACTCGGACCTCATTTCCTGGGATTATCGATTCCTTCTTCTTCCTTAACGGCACTCGCCATTCATTTCCAATGGCTCGAAATGCCGTATTATCTGATCGGTCTTGCTTGCTTCGGTGCCATTCTCGTTGCCATCTTGCATGCTTTGATCGAATTTTTCTTAACGTATCGTGTCACGGAATCCATGTTGGCAGAATTAACGGTTCAATCGCAACAATATGGTCATGGTGAGCTTATCCTGACCAAAAAGGACTTCATCAGCCTCCGGCAAAAAATGTTAATCAGTACACTGATCATTGGTGTCTTCCCGATTTTATTGTTCGTTCTCGCTTCTGCCGTCCAGCTGACAGAGAACGAGAGCCTGCGCTCCTACTGGAGTTGGTCGACCTTAATCTTAATCGTCATCCTTTGTCTTGCGACATTTTGCAGTTTGCTTCTATATGAAAATATCCAAAAACCGATTTTGGCTTTGCAAGAAGGAGTTGCCCAGATTGAGTCGGGTCAGCTGAATACGATCAACAATCCTTTTTCCGATGAATTCTCTCAATTGGTTGGCGGCTTTAACCTGATGGTCGAAGGTATCCAAGGACGTGATCAGGAAAATGAGCAGTTACTCGATAGTTTGTTTACCTTGTTTGCTGCGACACTGGATGCCCGGGATCCTTATACCGCCGGACATTCCTTACGTGTTGCGGAATATTCGGTTGAGATTGCCCGGGCCGCCGGCTTGGCCGACGATCAAGTCGAGCTGTTGCGTAAATCTGCTCTTTTACACGACATTGGAAAAATCGGAATCCGGGATGATGTTCTCTTGAAGGAAGGACGCTTAACTGGTGAGGAATTCGATAAAATCAAACAACACCCCGTCATCGGCGTGCATATTTTATCGCAAGTTCATCTCCCGGAGAAGTTACAACCGATTCTTCCTGGGGTAAAGTACCATCACGAGCGTTACGATGGGAAAGGTTATCCAGAAGGTTTGGCGGGAGAATCGATTCCTGTCTTCGGACGGATCATGGCGATTGCTGATGCCTATGACGCGATGACATCCGATCGACCTTACCGGAAAGGAATGCCCGTTGCAAAAGCACTCGCCATTTTGGAAGAAGGTAGCGGGACACAATGGGATGCTTCCTTTACACAACTGTTTCTTGATTTGAAGAGACCTCCTGTCATCACTGCCTCTTGATTTTCATGAAAGGAGTTTCTTATGCACCCTAAAATTGTCGATCGTCACGAATTGTATGTTGTCGGACTTGGTTTGACATGCGAAGAAAATGAATTGCATACACTCATGCCGGAACTGTGGCGTGAATTTTCACGACGCTCGCATGAAATTCCCGCTGAACCGGGAAGTTATCCACTTGATTTGTCACTTGGACAACGCGGGACAAAACATATGCAGTGTATCGGTCTTCCGGTAGAATCGCTTGAGCATATTCCTAAAGGGATGAAAGGACATCACATTCCTCCTGCCCGTTATATTTTTTGGAAACATGAAGGGCCTGACATTGAGATTTGGAAATCGTTCGAGAAGATGCAGCGCTTTGCACAGAAGCAAGGTATTACACTGGATCCGCTGAATTTTAAAATTGACGAGACACGTGACAATACACATCATCTCTATCAACGTATCCTTTAAAACCGCTCTCTTGAGCGGTTTTTTTCTGTCATTCCTTATTTTTTTCTGTCACTTAACTATTCAGTCCGGGTATTAAGTACTATATTCAGAAAATTCTAATTAATGCGAACGGCTTATTCTCGTTTCATCCTTTCTTTGGCATAGTTAGACTCAACCCAAACAAGGAGGCGATTTATTTTGAAAAAGTTTCTCGCTACATCGCTTGTCGCAAGTGTACTTGTCGTTCCTACAGTCGTCGGAGCAGAAGGTCTTCAAGCCGGTAAACTGACGAAAGCATCATCAGAACCAGCTGCATCAATCGTTAAAGAGTACGTCAACAAAAAAGGTGATTTCTCTGTCCAAGATGTCCAAAAAGATGGATCATCTAACATCGTACGTCTCCAACAAGAAGTGGATGGCGTCCCGGTCTTCGGTAGTGTCGTCGTCGGTAACGTTGCGAAAGACGGTACTTTGAAAGCAGTCGTAAATGATGCAATCAACGTCAAAGGGAAACCTGGTCTCGCTAAAAAAGCATCACTCTCTGAGAAAAAAGCACTTAAACTTTATCAAAAAGCCATCAAAGCAACAGAATTCGAAGTGGCTCCTAAAGCAGAACTCGTCATCTATCCAGTCAAAGACGACGCGGTCTATGCTTACAAAGTCACATCAACTGTCCTCGCCGGCAAAGAGCCGTCACGCTGGACTTACTTCATCGATGCGAATTCAGGTAAAGTTCTTAATAAATACGACCAACTCGCTCACGCAAAACCGGTCAACACAGTTACCGGAACGACTTCTGTCGGTACAGGTACTACGGTTCTCGGAACTACTGCCACTTTCAACACAGTGAAGAGCGGTTCTTACTACTACTTACAAGATTCGACACGCGGTAAAGGGATCTACACGTACGATGCAAAAAACCGTAACACGCTTCCAGGTTCGCTTTGGGCGGATCTTGATAACCAATTCAATACAACATACGACCGTGCCGCTGTCAGCGCGCAAGTTAATGCAGTAAAAACGTATGATTTCTACAAAAACACTTACGGCCGCAACAGTTATGACAACGCAGGTGCTGCACTTAACTCTTCAGTCCACTATTCAACGAGCTACAACAATGCGTTCTGGGATGGAACGAAGATGGTCTATGGTGATGGAGACGGTTCAACATTCACATACCTCTCTGGCGCACTTGACGTTGTTGCCCACGAATTGACGCATGCCGTCACAGAATACACAGCTGGACTCGTCTATCAAAATGAGTCGGGTGCCATCAACGAAGCGGTTTCCGATATCATGGGAACAGTTGCTGAATACTCAGTCGGATCGAACTTCGATTGGCTTGTAGGAGAAGACATCTATACACCTGGTGTCAGCGGCGACGCACTCCGTTCGATGTCTAACCCGGCTGCTTACGGCGATCCGGACCACTACTCAAAACGCTACACAGGTACACAGGATAACGGTGGTGTCCACACGAACTCTGGTATCGTCAACAAAGCCGCTTACCTTCTCGGTAACGGTGGAACACACACTGGTGTCACAGTCACTGGTGTCGGCGTACCGAAACTCGGCGCAATCTACTACCGTGCCCTCAACGTTTACTTGACTCCGAACTCGAACTTCAGCTCGCTCCGTGCAGCAGTCGTTCAATCAGCGAAAGACCTTTACGGTTCAACAAGTGCAGAAGCAACAGCAGCAGCGAAATCATTTGATGCTGTCGGCGTCTACTAAGAAAACTTCCTCCCAAGGATTTTCGACCTCCTGAGTCCATGACTCGGGAGGTTTTTTTTACGAAAAAAAAACGATCTGTCAAAGACAGACCGTTCCGGTTTATTTCCCTGGGTCACGCGCGAGACGAAGTCGCGTTGATCCATTGTCCGGGAAAGCTTTCAATTGTAATTTCTCACCCTGGTACCATGTACCGTAACTCGTTTCAACGACAGGTTCCCCTAAAGCCGACAGACCGGAGGCTGATGCATTCGTCCAGTCGATCGCTTCGACGATTCCGTCGGATACGACAAGCAGATAACCCGCATTTGAGAAGTGATACGTGTTGACGGCATCTTTTTGCGTATTCCCGAGCTTACCGTACTTCGCTTCGAATTTTTCGAGCGGCTGCCCGAGGTATTGTTCCGGCTTCTCGATTGGTTGATTGGCAACGACTTGTGATAATGTCTCAAGCAATGTCTTGTCTTTGACGGACGACGGAACATCCATCCGGACATCTGTTTCCGGAATATAACCTTCGACAGCATCACTCAATTTCAAGTGAACCATCCCGTTCTCCGCATCTAAAATTTCATAGACATCCCCTAAATCAGCTTTATAGATAACGCTACTCCGATTGGCATCCTGATAGACATCCGCAAAAGGACGCGTGACCCATGCAGCTTGGCTGATTTCTGGTTTATCCGTCTTTTTCTTGGCTTTCTTCTCTTTTTTCTTTTGCTCAGCCGACGCTGATTTTTTCGTATCTTTCGCTTCTTTCTCTTGTTCGCCTCCGGTCGTTTTCGGTGACTCGACGGTCGACGTCGCTTGGCTGGCATCATTCGTCGACACCATATAACCCCATCCGCCGACAATCAGGACAGTCGCCAAAATACCGCCCAACGCAACGCTCCGGCGATTCCGCTTTTGCTTCCGGCGTTCTTTCCGGGATAACCGTTCTTGTTCTTTCTGTTGTTCATTTTGACTCATCTATTGTTCCTCCTGAATTGACCTAGACACTTTTTTAATCACTATACCACCGAATGCTGTGCCGGCAGTGGTTAAATTTCGATGACAGTTCTGCCTTGATGGGTTCCGTCAAGAAGTGACGCGACGACGTTTGAAATCTCACTCAGGCTTTTTGTATCGACCCACTCCCGAATCGGCAGTTTCCAGTCATTCGCCAGTTGATGCCACAGACGCACCCGTTCAGCAATCGGAAGTTGAACAGCATCAATCCCGATCAACCGAACCCCCCGTAAGATAAACGGATACACCGTCAACGTCATCTCGGCGCCTCCGACATTCCCGCATGTCGTAACCAGTCCACCGTATTGAACAGAGCGAATGACGGAGGCAAGCAACGGTCCTCCGACCGTATCGATGATGCCGGCATATATACCTTTTTTCAACGGACGGGCCGTCTCATCCAAAAACGATTGCCGGGATAAGACTTCTGTCACGCCTTCCTGTTTCAACCGATCGACTTCCGCTTCTTTGCCGGTGACGGCATGGACGACGAATCCCAGTTTCAGCAGAAGCGCAACGGCAATGCTGCCGACACCCCCGGTCGCACCGGTCACGAGAACCGGTCCGTCCTCCGGCTTGACCCGTTGCAAAAGTTCGTCGACGGATTGAGCAGCCGTTAATCCTGCTGTACCGTAAGCCATTGCTTCAAAGGTCGTGAATCCGTCCGGCAATGGTGTGATCCAGTCCCCCGGAACACGTATGTATTCTTGAAAACCACCGGACGTATTCATCCCGAAATCAAATCCATTGACGACAACCGCTTCCCCTTCTTGAAACCGCGGATCAGTTGACGTGACGACATGTCCTGCTGCATCCACTCCCGGTATATGCGGATATTCTTTTGTCACTCCCCGGTTGCCCGTAACCGACAGTGCATCCTTATAATTGATGCAGGAATAGTCGACGTGGATCAAGACATCTCCTTCGGGCAAGTCGGCAATGTGCTTCGTTTCCAGTGTTCCTGTAAATTCCCCATCCTGTTCCCGAACAACAAATGCTTTAAATGTATCTTTCATATCCAAGTCCCCTTCCATGAATCACTTCCAGTAAGCTATACCCGAACACTGTCCCCGGCATACCTGTTCTTGTCCGATTCCCATGAAAAAAACCGCGAATGCCGAAGCATTCACGGTTTTTGGCGTCTGACGAAAAGAAACTGGTTTTCCGCAGGTAGTCACGGGTGACAGGTAAACATGTCATCGGTCATGGGTCATTGGTGTGCCGTGGCCGTCGAGATTCCCGATTGGAAGAGGTTTGTGTCAGAAGCGCCGTCCTTGATCAGGAGTCTCACCTGATCAAGGCTTACATATAACGTGTACCGTCAAAATCAATTTCCGTCCGGTAATTGGCGGCGTTGATCGCATTGGAAATCCGGTGCGCTGCCCGTTCAACTTCCTGTGCTTTGATCCGGTATGCATCCGGATCGTACAGGGCATGCCGAATGACCGTCGTTCCTTCAAATCCGTATTGGAATTCACGTTTCGGACGGGCCGCAAGTTCTTGGAACTGGGTTGCCTTTGCCCGAAGTTGCGTTGCCAATTCAATCGCTTCGACGAGAGGCATTTCACCTTCCGTCGTCTCGATCATGGTCGACAAATTCGCTGCGTACACTAACCGATCGAGTGTCCGCATATCCCGTCGGACTTCATCCATCGCTGACTCGACATCCGGCAGCGTGCGTTCCTGAGCGGTCGGCAAAGCCTCACCTTTTTCAAGATCAACAAACGCAATCCGGTCCACTTCCTCGACCAGCTGTTCGAGTTGCTTCCGTAAGATACTTTTTAGTTTCACAGCATCTGCTAAGTACATCTCTTCAGTCCCCCATTTCTTGATACCGTTCTTCTAACCAGTACGCCTTACCGGTCAGAAAAGTTTCACTTCAATTGTCCGAGATAGGCGGAAAAGTCTTGCTCAATGTCGGTCAGTACCGTTTTTGTCATCTCAGACGATCGATTCGGATCATAGCGGACCGTCTCGTACAGCTGTTGCAATTCAGGCGACGGCTGAAAACCGATCCGGGCAAACCATTCCCGGAACGACTCCGTTTCCCGGCGTTTCAGTTTTTGCGGGAGATGACGGTTGAACAGGACGACCTGTTGCCGGACCTGTTCAACCGGTAATGGTGGCAGTTCGTCTGCTGGATTCGTTTCTTCCAGGCGTTTTTTGATTCGAACCGAACGGGGGCTTATTCCCTCTTCCGCAGAGTTCCATTTCTTCCGTTTCCGGAAACGGCGTCCGATCAGAAACAGTAAGATCACCCCGGCAAGACCGGTTGCGACCAGCAAATACGGAAAGCCCTTTTCACCTTCTTCACCCTCGCCTTTTGCGAATGAGTGAAAGCCAAGAGAAATGAATTTTTCTTTTTCTGGTTTTCCACCGCCTTCTCCTGGTTCATCCGTCTCATATCCATATTTAATTTGTCCAGGCGGTAATTCTTTTTTCTTAAACAAGTACGACCACCAAAACGTCAACGGTTCAGATTCACAGTTGCTTACACAACTCGGCTGCTGACCACCACCCGGAAACACTTCGACGTTTTGTAAAGCACCGTATCCTGCCTCAGCCAATGGTTTTATGATGCCAAGTCCTAAAATGACCACACCTATCAAAATAAGCAATCGACTTCGAAAGCGCACGTCCTCACCTCGTTAATGTCATTTTTATCCATTATATACGAGTCTGACCCTAATTATCGGAATTTTTTGTTTTTTAAAGAAAAGAGCTTGAATCCGGAGTGGGACGGGAAAAGGAAAGAAGTGATTTTTAGAGAGGGGTTTCAAGTATGTTGAACTTAGATCATACACATGATCCATATCAAAACGGACAACTGATTGCAGAATATACCGAAACGAAATCAAATCAAGAGGCCGTCTTCCGGGCGGAG
Organism: Exiguobacterium sp. s145; assembly: GCF_018618835.1. NCBI lineage: Bacteria > Bacillati > Bacillota > Bacilli > Caryophanales > Exiguobacterium > Exiguobacterium sp. s145. The sequence goes on from NZ_JACSMV010000022.1 coordinate 10,330, forward strand.
CAACTGATGAAAGACAGCTCATTCGTCGCGCCGCGCCGTACACCTCACCCGAGCCGGTATCTCCGGTCCTTGATTTCACCGCTCTTTTTGACGGATCGGGATAAACACATCCTTCCGTTGACGAAAGCGTTCGTCAGTGAACAAGATGAAGTCCGGCCCAGCTGGTTCGGACGGCTGACGTATGAATTCGAGCAATTGATCAGTAACGTCGAAAAAGTCGATGTCAAAGACTATGGGGCGGTCGGTGACGGCGTGACCGACGATACGCTCGCTTTTAAGGAAGCACTCGCGGACGGGCACCGGCAAGTCCACGTTCCGGCCGGCACGTATCTGGTCCGCGGCATCCGCCTGCCGAGTTACACGATTTTGACCGGGGACGGAAAAGGACAGACAATTTTAAAACTGCATGACGCGGCACCGAAAGGACGCCGGTTGATTACGAATCAAAATTACTTACTCGGCAATCATCATCTGCTCGTTGAACGGATGACACTGGATTGGAACATCGAGCGGATCGGTGACGCCAAAAAAAGTAGCACGTGGGGCAATCATTCGAGTTGCTTGACCTATGCGCACGTGACGTACGGGTGGGTCTTTGACGTCGATGCGGTCAATCCGGGATTACACTGCTTTGATATTTCAACTCCGTACTACAACTATAACGGTGACGGGGCACGGGCCAATCTCAGCAGTTCGTTCATCTGGTTCGACGGTCTGACCGGATCCGGATTTGGTGATGACGGGATTACGACCCATCACAGTGACCATCTGTTCATCTCGAACTGTTTCATGCATGATCCGAGCGGACGCGCCCATGCGGCCGGCTTCTCGAACTCAAACGGGATTGAGATCGATGACGGTTCCCGGGATGTCTGGTTATTTAACAATGCGACGACCCGCTGCTTCGGCGGTCTTGAAATCAAGGCGCACGCGACGTCATCTGCCGCATCGACCGTTAAAATCGTCGGGCATCTGTCTGTCGATGATCACCGGTCATTTAACTTCCGTCATATCGGTCATCATCAAGCAACGGATCCGACGTCCCAAACGGCATACAACATCATTGCGACCCGGCTGATTGCCCAGACACCGCTGTATACGCCCCTGTATCAAAACTCGAAGCCGCGTGCTCTTATCGTCTCTGCCTATCGAAATGTCGTCATTCACGATTTCACGGTCCTCGGTGATCCGTATTATGATTATCAGGAACAGCCGATGATCGGGATTCAATACAAAGCCCGAAACGTCACATTGAGTCAGGTCAAGATGAGCGGCTTCCGTCAGGCGAAAACGGATATCCAGGTCTTCGGCGGAGACAACCGGGCAGAAGACGTCCGGCTGATTGATGTCCGGATTGAAGATTCAGCCAAACACGGCATCACGATTGGTCCGAACATCGAACACGTCCGGTTGACAAATGTCGCCATTAAGGGCGATGGAACAGTCGGTCTGAACGCCAAGTCTGAGCCGGAACTGGAACGGTTTATTGCGACCGGCTACAAAGTACCGGTCCGGACACACGCTACATTAAGTTGATTCACGAAAATAAGGCTGCTTCGACTCGTGTCGAAACAGCCTTATTTCATTGTGCCCGTAAATAGGCGAGGACCCGCGTATCAATCGACCGATCCGTCTGTTCCCGCATCTCGAAGTTTTCCGTATGCAGATACGTCCGGAACGCTTCTGCAAACGAACCGCGGTATCCGAGTTCAAGCAGCTTATCCATCAACTCCGATTCGAGCGCATCATCAATCGGTTTAATTTCTTCCGGCTTACTTGGTTGTAAATAGAGTGTATGCAACTGATAAATCCGCTCCAGTTCCTGAATCGGACTCGCATGATCATCGACACGCAAATCAATGTACCGGTCATTAAAACCACCGTAACCGCCGCCTTCTTTGACGACTAACAATGCTGCAGACTGCATGCCCCGTGAATCTCCGCCTGCTGCCTGACCGGCCGCAAGTGCCCGAAGCAACCGTTCTGCCAGTGGTCCTTCTGTCGTCTCAAACACACGCGCCATTTCCTTGACCGTATTGCCGTCGACGAGAATATTCCCTTGTGCCGCAAAGTGTTTTCCAGCGATGCCGCCGGCCCAGTCGTTGCATCCGTCACCTGTGAACGTCGCGCTCTTACCCGATGCATCCACGATTCCGACTTGGCGATCGGCCCGTCCTTCATCCGCTTCCGTCAAGCGTTTTAAGACTTCGTCCGCCGACTTACCTTCTTCAATCATTCGCAACCCTTCCGGTCCATAGGCTGTATTCGCAAACGATTGTGTCGCAATTGCGCCAACACCGGCTTTCGCAAACGGTACGGCACTGCCGACTGCTAAAAATTTAGATTGAACCGCTACACCCCAAGCCTGTTCTTTTTCACAATACCCAACGATTGAATATGTCATCTGTCTAAAATCCCCCTTGATTGTCATACGTATCCGTTCGTCGTAGGAATTCCCGTTTCCTGCATGTGAAAAACCTTCCGTTCATTTCGAACGAAAGGTTTGAAACGTACTTATTGAATTCCGAGGACGACTGCAAGCAGTAATGCACCACATGCCAGGACAATCCAGATTGCAAACAGTTTCCAGACGAATCGTAACCATTTTTCGTACGGAATACCGGCAATCGCCAGGAACGCCATCAAGTGCGCACTCGTCGGGAAGATCATATTCGTCAAACCGTCACCGTACTGAAAAGCGAGAACTGCGACTTGCCGCTCAATTCCGAGCAAGTCGGCAAGCGGCGCCATGATTGGCATCGTCGTTGCTGCTTGACCGCTTCCGGACGGGATAAAGAAGTTCGTAATCAATTGGACGACGTACATCCCGATGACGGCAAGGGACGTCGGTAACTGACCGACGGCATTCGACAAACCGTAAATCACGGTATCGATGACCCGACCATCTTCTAAAATGACGACGATTGCCCGGGCAAAACCAACGATCAAGGCACCAAACGTAACGGCCTTGGCTCCGTCGATTAAACTTTCGAATGTCCGGTTGACACCCATCGTCACGATTCCTGCGAGCAAGCCGATAATCAGGAACGAAGCCGTCAGTTCCGTCAAATACCAGCCCCACTCAAAGATGCCGATGACGTTTAGCGTGATTCCGCCAACAAGCACAACCAAAACAAACAGATGTTTTTTCGAGAATTGAGAAAAAGTTGCTGTTGTTTCTTGTTTCCGATGTTTCTCAAGGTCATGCACAAGACTCTGTTCCGGATTTTTTTTGACTTTCTGCGCATAGTTCATGACGTAAAGAATCGTCACGACTAAAAAGACAAGATAGACCGCCGTCCGGTAACCGAGTCCGCTGAACAACGGAACTTCCGCAATCGACTGCGCGACTCCAACCGTAAACGGATTCAGCATACCTCCAGCAAATCCGACGGCGGCACCGAGACTGACGATCGCCGCTCCCGTCATCGCGTCATAACCAAGGGCACGTGCCAACATGATGCCGATTGGGACGAAGATAATGGTTTCTTCCGCCATTCCAATTGTCGCACCGGCAACGGAAAAGACGAACATCGTCATCGGGATCATGATATGCCCTTTTTGACCGAACCGATTAATCAATTGATTGATGCCGGATTCAATCGCGCCCGTTTGCCGGATGATTCCAAACACACCACCGACCAAAAAGATGTAAAAGATAATGGCGGCACCTGCCTCCATCCCTTTTGGAATGGCTTCAAACAAACCGAAGAAATTGACGGGTGCAGATTCAACTGCACGATACGTCCCATCAATGACGACCGTTTGTCCGTCCTGCTTTTCGCGATCAAACTGACCGGCCGGTAATGTATACGTCAAGATGACTGCAATCAGTAAAATTCCCATGATAATCGCGTACGTGTGAGGCATCTTGAAGAAGGAGCGCTCCGAAGCATCTGCCTGTGGTTTTCGTTCATTCATCCATTTGCCTCCTGACATACCTTTAATTTTTTAAGTCTCTTCAAAGATAATGCCCTATTTTTGGAAAAAATAACAGTCTATTTCGTCATTTAATTTTTTTGTAATATATTAAATCAATGAGAAAAACAAAAAAACCCGACCGCAGTCAGGTTTTTCGGATGTAATTTACGCGTTAAATGATTGAACATCAAGCGGTTTCGCAAGCGCTGTTTGTGCAAATGCCACGAACTGCCCGAAATGTGCGCTCGTGTTATGGGATTCGATTGCTGCCTGATCTTCCCATTTTTCAATCATCATGAAGACATTTTCATCTTCCGTGCTTTGGAACAGGTCATAGCTGATATTGCCCGCTTCCAAGCGTGATCCTTTGATCAACGTTTTAGTAGCTTCTAAAAACTCTTGACGTTTTGCTGGTTGTACTTCTAATTTTGCTTCAATGGCGATCATTGGAAAGCCTCCTCTAAAATTTCATTAACTCAAGTATCGTAGCACCTTCCTTTCCCATTCTCCATTAAGATGCTCGGACGATTAAGGAAGTTATATTTCGGGTAAAAAAATGTATCATTTTTACGTCAGAGAGGAGTTCATTTTATGAACGTCGAGACTTTTTATTTTGAGGATGACGGCGAAATCCCCAACAACCCTAATTTACCTGTACTTATTTATCGACATGTTTTTGACGATCCTTCTTCTATTGAAGAGACGTTTCATACCCACAACTGGCAGAACAGCTGGGTGGACGGGATTTTTGATTTTCACCATTATCACAGTGTCGCCCATGAAGTCATCGGTATTCTCGAGGGACATGCGAGCATTCAATTAGGCGGACCGCTCGGAAAAACCTTTACGTTGACGGCCGGCGATGTCGTTATCCTTCCTGCCGGTACGGGCCACAGGGCTTTACACACAAGCCGGAAGTTTCAAGTCGTTGGTGCCTATCCTAAGGGACAGGACTACGATACCTTAACCGGTGATCCGTGTGAACGACCGGATAACCTGAAGCGGATTGCCCAGGTTGAACGTCCCGAGACAGATCCTGTTTATGGCCAACATGGACCGTTACTCGAGCACTGGTAATGGCGTCTGCTTTCCTTTAATCGGAAAGCAGACGTTTTTTTCTGTTACATCAGTGGTAAACCCTACTATTGTGCTTTTTAAAGGAGGAATTGAGATGAATGAGACAGAACGGACCGTCATACTGGCGGCACTGAAACAAAAGACCGTCACGCTTCCGGATCAGACACATGTCCGGGCACTTGGTCAAGGAACATGGCGAATGGGAGAAGATCAAAGTAAACGCCAAGCTGAAATCGAAGCGTTGCATGTCGGACTCGACAGTGGGATGGAATTGATCGATACAGCGGAAATGTACGGGGAAGGAGCTTCCGAACAACTGATTCGCGAGGTACTGAAAGAACGACGTGACGATGTGTTTCTCGTCTCGAAAGTCTACCCGCATAATGCCGGCGGCGAAAAATTACGGGCTGCATGTGAACAGTCGCTCAAAAATCTCGGAACGGATTACCTTGATCTCTACCTCTTGCACTGGCGCGGCAGCATTCCGCTTCAGGAGACGGTCGACGGGCTCGAGCAGTTAAAGGCAGAAGGTAAAATCCGCCGCTGGGGAGTCTCAAACTTCGACGTCTCTGATATGAAGGAACTGTTGTCACTTCGTAACGGCGATCAGTGTGCCGTCAACCAGGTACTGTATCACCTCGGTTCACGTGGCATCGAATACGAATTGATGCCGCTGTTAAAACAACACGGAATTCCTGTCATGGCGTACTGCCCGCTCGCGGAAGGCGGCGATTTACGGGAACAACTGCTGGATCATCCGACCGTCGAACGTCTTGCAGAAGAACACGGTGTCAAACCGGCACAAATTCTACTGGCCTGGGCGATTCGCAGCGGCGATGTCATCGCGATCCCGAAAGCCGGACAGGCTAAGCATGTCGAAGAAAACGGAAAAGCAGCGCTAGTTGAGTTAACGGACGAAGAATATGCAGCGCTCGATGAAGCATTCCCGGCACCCACTAAAAAAGAACCACTTGATATCGTCTAAGGAGGAACAGTCATGAACAAATCAGTCAAACTTGGAAAATCCAATTTAACGGTCAATCCAATCGGTCTCGGAACGAATGCGGTTGGTGGACACAACCTGTACCCGAACCTCGATGAGCAAGCCGGTCGTGATCTCGTCCGTGTCGCTTTGATGAACGGCATTAACTTCCTCGACACGGCTTATATTTATGGTCCGGAACGTTCGGAAGAATTGGTCGGCGAAGTGTGGAGCGAAACCGTGGAACGTGAAGAAGTCATTCTCGCGACAAAAGGAGCCCACCAACTGGTTGACGGAAAAGTTGTCATGAACAACTCACCCGAATTTTTGAAACAAGCGGTCGAAGACAGTCTGAAACGTCTGCGGACAGATTACATCGATTTGTATTACATTCACTTCCCGGATGAAGATACACCAAAAGATGAAGCCGTCGCGGCGCTTGCTGAGCTGAAAGCAGAAGGGAAAATCCGGGCAATCGGTGTCTCAAACTTCTCGCTCGAGCAATTAAAAGAAGCCAATAAGGACGGTCATGTCGACGTCTATCAAGGCGAGTACAATCTATTTAAACGTGACGCTGAAAAAGAGATTTTACCGTATATCCGCGAACATGGCATTTCATTCGTACCGTACTTCCCGCTTGCTGCCGGTCTGCTTGCCGGAAAATATGATGCCGAAACGAAATTTGATGACCTTCGGAAAAATGATCCGCTCTTCCAGGAGGATGTCTTTAAAGATAACCTGGCAAAAGTCGACTTGTTGCGTCCGATTGCAGAAGCAAAAGATGCCGAAGTCGCACATATCGTCCTTGCCTGGTACTTGGCACAGGACGGCATCGACGCCATCATCCCGGGTGCGAAACGGGCCGAACAGGTCACGGATACCATCCGGACACTTGATGTCGAACTGACGGAAGACGAGATTCGTCAAATCGATCACATCTTCAGCTGACACCACAACACCACGCCAGTTCGACTTGGCGTGGTGTTGCTTTGAGCAGATTAAGCGAAAAATTGAAGAATGGCTCGTATGATGAAGAAACAGGAGGCGATTACTATGAAACATCATTTTCACCTGACAGCAGATTGGCCGGGCAACCGCAATGACGTCGGTCAAATCGAGACCGGTGAATTAAAAACGAAGATTTCCATTCCGGACGCCATGGACGGTCCCGGGGTCGGTACCAACCCGGACGAAATGTTACTTGGCGCGGCAGCAACCTGTTACATCATCACACTTGCTGCGATGCTGGAACGGAATGACATTCCGAAAGTATCCCTGACGATGGAATCGGAAGGAATCGTCGACGTCACGAACGGGGTCTTTACGTATGATGCGATCATTCACCGCCCGACACTGATTCTGCCGGCAGAGACCACCGAAGCGAACCTGACAAAAGCACGCCGGCTGGCTGAAAAAGCAGAAGGATCGTGTATGATTACGCGGGCACTGGCCGGTAATGTGAAGGTTTCGTTAGAGGCGGTCGTGGAGTTGGAAGCCTGAGGATTCTTTTCGATGTATGCTGATACAGCACGACTTCATTTCTTTATTGAAATGAGGTCTTTTATTTTTGATTAGATTCTTGCTGCACAATTTTCAGTTCCTTCGTATACTGAACTTAGTTTGGAATTTACTGGAGGTCATCAGATGTCATCGTTTCAAGAAAAATTACGCAGTCAAAACACTGAATCTCATCCTTTTGAAAAAAGCTCTCCGATTCAGCCGGCAGATTATACCGCCGAATTACTGACACACTTAAATGAGCTCTTCTATAAATCGATTGTTGAACTTCAACGCAATCAACTGACCGGGGAAATGATTGAAACCACAAACCGTTGGCTCTCTGCATTAGATGAGCCGCTTTTGGTTGCGCCCTTGCATCGTGAATTAACATCTTCTACTACGACATCTGTATATTATGAAAAATCATTAAGAGCATGGGATTTAATTGCACCGGGACAGGAAAATCAGGAAAAACTGTTGCATCACTTGATCGATGAATTATCAACAGCCCAATCCGCCGACTGGATGGTCAGCTTTACACGCCATTCCGGAATCCAAGCACTCGTCCCTTCATTTCAAGAAGCGGAACGAATCAATAAACCGATTCGTATTTTAACTTCATTTTATATGAACATTACAGAAGCCAAGGCATTACGTACCCTGATGCAGTTTAAAAATATCGAGATTAAAATTTACGAACCGATCAAAAAAAATCAGGCTTTCCATCCAAAAGCTTATTTATTTACGCGGGAAACTAATTTACATAGTGCGATTATCGGTTCATCCAATTTATCAAAGTCTGCTTTAACCAACGGACTCGAGTGGAATGTTCGAATTCCCCATTCTCCTCTCACGTCTTTAGTTTCTCAAGCACAAACTCTGTTTAATAATCTCTGGAACAGTAACGAAGCCATTCCCTGCACCTCAGCAATTTTAGATCAATATGAACAACACCATTTAGACGCTCCGAAAATCAAACAGTTTATCGTCAATGACCGCGTTGCAGAGCCTCCTGTTGAATACGAAGTAATTCAGCCAAATGAGATGCAGCTTCCGGCTTTGGAACAATTACACCGTTTACGGTTAAAGCAACAAACAAAAGCCATGGTCATTGCAGCAACGGGAACAGGAAAAACTTATTTGGCTGCCTTTGATGTGAAACAGTTTGATGCCAAACGTGTTCTATTCGTTGCCCATCGTGGAAAACTGTTATCTCAAGCTGAAGAAACATTCAAAAAGATTTTCACAGATGGCGATGCTACTTTTGGTCGTTATCAAGCAAATCAAAAAGATCTTGATAAACAATTTATCTTTGCGACAATCCAAACGTTTTCAAAAGAAATTCATCTGGAGCAGTTCGATCCAAACACATTTGATTACATTATCATTGATGAGTTCCATCATGCCGCTTCAGAATCGTATCAAAAAATTCTCAACTACTTTACACCGCAATTTTTACTCGGAATTACGGCAACGCCGGAACGAATGGACGGTCTCAACATCTTTAAGTTAGTGGACCACAATATCGCGTATGAAATTCGATTATATGATGCTCTGGCCCAAGACTTATTAACACCGTTCCATTACTTTGGTATTCAAGATGATGAAGCGATTGATTATGAAGCCATTCCACAAAAAAACGGTTTATACATTGAAAAAGATTTAGTGGAAGCACTCGAACGTTCATCTCGAACAGAGTATATTCTTGAGATGATGACTAAGTTTGGTCACAGCGGCGCAAATCAAGTCGGTCTCGGCTTTTGTGTCAATATTGATCATGCCGAATACATGGCTGCTGAGTTTAACAAGCACCAGATCGAGTCACTGGCTATCACAAGTAAACAAACGGAAGCAGAACGGGAATACGCCATTCAACGGCTGGAAGATGACCGGGATCCGCTATCGTTTATCTTTACCGTTGATCTTTTCAATGAAGGTGTCGATATCCCTAAAATCAACGTCATGCTGTTTTTACGTCCTACGGAATCGCCGACGATTTTTATCCAGCAACTCGGTCGCGGTCTACGGAAACATGAATCAAAAGAGTACGTCACCATTTTAGACTTTATCGGCAACAGCCAACGCGCTTTTGTGGCACCGCTTGTGTTATCCGGCCAACAATCTTTCCATTCGATTGACCGTTATCATGTCGCAAACGCGGTTCAAAACCATTTCCCGATTTTGCCTGAAGGTTCCTTGGCAATTTTGGATCGTGTGACAGAGTCCTTTATCATTGAACAAATGAAAAAAATCGAGTTTTCGGCCAGTAAACAGTTACGTGAAAGCTACCAGCGTCTGATAACTATGATTGGCGACACTCCATCCTTAAACGATTTGGTGACGCATCCGGACGCCCCCGCAATCGAAACGATTATTCAACAGTGGAAAAGTGTCCTGCGGTTAAAACAGCTGGAGAAAGTGGCGACTGATGAAGAACTGGCTCTGTTGCTTAATCCGGATACACGACGTGTGCTCCAACATATCGAAAGTTGGTTCCCGATTCGCGAACCTTTCAGCTTATTGATGATTCAATTACTTCTCAATCAACAAACGATTTCAGCTGATGATGTCATTCAAGCGACTGCCACTCGCTTTGCCGTTTCACCAGAGGTCTTGGCACATCGTTTATCTTTGATTCAGCATCTATTTAATCGCTGGTCTACGTCTTTAACACATGACCGGATTGTATTGCTTGTTGAATCTGTTGCCGGTGAATACACATTCTCGGAAGAAGTGACACGTATTTTAGCTTCGTCGCCAACACTAGTCGACTATTTGCAGGAGCTGATGCACGCTGGGCTTCACTCCTTTGAGCAACTTTCTGGAGGAGAAAACTGGTTGACCGGTTCTCAATCGTTTATTTCGAGAATGACGTACAGCCGGGCTGTCATCCAACGATTATTACAATCTCCAAGCCAGGAAGGATCCTGGCGCGAAGGAGTCGCTCAAGCCGGGAATGATTATGTATTATTCGTCAACTTACACAAAAATGAATCGATTGAAGATCAATTAAATTACCAAGACTACTTTATCGATAAAGACCATTTCCACTGGCAATCGCAAAGTATCGCTACAGCAACCGGGAAATCTGGTGAACTTTACCGCCAACATGAAGCACGCGGAATCAAAATTCATCTCTTTATTCGAAAAGCTGACAAGGAACAAGGTCGCTCCCTGCCCTTTACATACTTCGGTGAACTGATTCACAAAAGCAGTCACGGATCAAAACCGATTAATGTGGAGTGGATTTTAAAAGAACCTTTAACAAGCGAAGAATTTATTTCGTGGAAAAAGCTTTCATGATTTTTTTAACAGCCGGAATGTCTGCCGGAGCCCAGTCTAAAGAATCCAACTGTTTGACGGGTACCCATCGTAATTCGGCATGTTCCAGTGCTTGAGGTTCACCTGATACAACCGTCGATTGAAAAGTCGATAACTCAACAATTACTTTGTCGTATTCATACCGCGTCGTTTCGATGTGATTACCTACTTGAATCGTACAATTTAACTCTTCCAGAATTTCGCGGCGGAGAGACTCTTCCGGACGTTCACCCGGTTCGATTTTCCCGCCCGGAAACTCCCATAAGTTCGGTAATGACATGACAGGACTGCGAAGAGCACACAGAATTTCGTTTTTTGAATTATTCACTACTGCACCTACAACGGAAATTGTCTTTTTTGACATGCTGTTCATCCTCTCTTTAGTCAATCATTTATGTTTATCCTAAACTACGACTCATGAAAAAGGATCACTTCTTTCATACGACTCCTACAGGAAAAAGCGCAGGAATCTGCGCTGTCAGAGACAAATAAGACCCGATGCTCGATTCCATGGAATTGAGCATTCTGGCTTATGTCTCGCCTGAGGAAAGCGCATGGAAAAGAGGTGACTCTTTTTTTACAAAAGTTATCCACACCAACAGCTATTTGCCTCAATCATTTTTTATTCAAATTATCCACATGTGGATAACTTTCAATATGCTATACTTTTACTACTTATCCACAACTAGAAATGAGGAAATCGTGTGCCACGTGAAATCTATCCGGTTGTCGTCAAAGCGACAGCCATCGAACAAATCAAAGACGGACAACCGCTTCTGTCTAAAGAACTGTTCCAAAAGACCAACCATCTTAAAGAAGCCGGTGCCTTGCTCCGGTTGACAACAGAAGATAAAGAATACCTTGCAACGGGTTATTTTGGCAAGCAGGAAAAAGGGATCGGTTGGTTACTGACGACTGATGAACTGCAAGACATCGACGAAACCTTCTTCAAAGAAAAAATCGAGGTTGCCCTCGATCGTCGAAATGATTTTTTTGAGAGTGATTTGATTGATACGTTCCGGGTCTTTAACGGTTCAGGAGACGGAATCGGCGGCCTGACAATCGATTGTTTTGATCACCATTATCTGATTACCTTTGAAAACGAAGGGATCTATTCTTTTAAATCTGATATCATGTCTGCCCTTGAATCCCTTATTCATTTTAAGAGTATTTACGAAAAACGGGCTTTCCAGATTGATGGACAACCCGTCAAAGGCGACGATTTCTTAGCCGGTGAACGCGGTGATTTCCCGGAAGTCTTGCAGGAAAACGGAATCCCTCTGCTGTATCATCTCGATGCCGGCATGCGCACCGGTCTTGATATTCAGCAGCGTGAACTCCGTTCCGTCGTCAAAGAACATGCTGCAGATCGATGTGTCCTGAATCTGTTTTCGGATACCGGTACGTTAACAGCGGCTGCCTTACTTGGTGGTGCAACCGAAACAACAAGCGTCGATTTCTCGACACGGAGCCGCAACAAAACGATCGAACAACTTGAATTGCATCAGCTGGATGCAACGACACAGACGATTCTTGTACAGGACGCGTTTGACTATATCGATCAAGCCGATAAGAAAACACGCTTTGATTTCGTCATCGTGCATCCGCCGACATTCGTCAAAACACAAGCCCGTCATTTCCGGGCGGAAGTCGATTTACCTGCTTTGATTCAACAAACGATCCACATGACACATCGCGGCGGTTTATTGCTGATTACGACAGACTGTCCCTTATTCGACCAAGCCCGCTTCATGAAGATGGTCGATCAAGCATTTAAAAAGCTACGTCAAACGTATGAAATCATTTGGGAAAGTACTCCTTTAGAAGACTTCCCGGAACATACTTCTTTAAAAGAAACAGCTTCAAAATCCGTCTTAGTCCGTCGTAAATAAGCATATGATTCATGATTCTGCTGATGAAAAAACCATCAGCAGAATTTTTTTGGGATTAAAAGGAAAAGTAAAATGAATATCGAATCATTATTCTTAGGAAAAATCAGTTACGATGCTGATTTTTCCAAAATGTGACCGCTGATCAAAGGTTTGATAGGCTGCATTCAACGCATCAAGTTGACGTGGTACACGCTCTTCGATGACGAGGTCAATGACTCCATCCGCGATGAGTTGTGCGACTTCCGCCAGATGCTGCTGTTGACGTACCATTTCTTCCTGTTTGTTTTTCAATAAAGGAAGAGCAACGAAAACAGCTTCGAGCGTCAATGCTTTACTGTGCATCGGTGTCAAATCCTGTGTCGTCCGGGTGGCGATTGAAATAATTTTCCCGCGTTCCTTCGCAAGGATGAACGACTCCTGCAAATGACCTCCGCCGACGGTATCAACGATGACATCGAATCCATCATGACCAAGACGCGCTAATAATTGTTCGGCTGACTCATCCCGATACCGGTGCGGGCGAATACCGTGTTCTTCTAACCACGTTGCCTTCTCATCACTTGAAGCACTCGCTGTCACGTCACATCCATAATGTTTAGCCAATTGTCCGACAAGATGGCCGACCCCACCCGTTCCACCTGCTACATATAATCGCATACCGGATTGAACGGCTGCCCGTTCCTTCAGCACTTCCATCGCTGTCAGACTGATAACCGGCAGGCAACCTGCTGCAGCAATATCTAGATTCTCCGGTCTGAGTACAGCCATCTGTTCAGGAACCAGCATTTCCTCCGCTAGTGCGCCGGACCGGTTGCCGAGTCCACCGCCAAATGCGATGACGTGATCGCCGACGGAAAAAGACGTCACACTCTCTCCGATTTCAATGATTTTCCCCGTAACATCGCCCTGGAGAATTCCAGTTGACGGAGCTGCTGCCACATGACCAAAAAACATTTTTGTGTCCAGTGGATTTAGGCTCGTACCCTCCACTTTAATCTTTAAATCGTAGTTCCCCGTTTGATTAAGTGTGACGTCTCTTTCTGTTAGTGCAGCGTCTTTTCCGTACTGTTCGACGACATAAGCTTTCATAAAAAATCCCCCTTTTTTCAAATCAGTTTATCCTGTTTCAGAATACTCTAACATTCGTACTTCATGCTATGATGAAGCTACCTTAACTCAGAAAGGACGTTTTTTCTTTGAAACATGATTTGATTCGTCGTTTGACTACATATGCGAAAATCGATACACAGTCTGACTACGCAAGTACGACCGTTCCGACAACAGACGGACAATGGACGCTCGCTCGTCTGCTTGTTGACGAACTGAAGGAAATTGGCATGAGTGATGTGACCGTTGATGCAAACGGATATGTCATGGCGACCCTTCCTGCCAATACCGATGCGGATATTCCGACAATCGGATTTTTAGCCCACTTGGATACGGCAACTGATTTCACGGGAACAAACGTCAATCCGCAAATCGTCGAAGCTTATGATGGAGAAGACTTGGTCCTCAATGCGACACTTCCTGTCATCCTGTCACCAAAGGATTTCCCAGCACTTAAAAACTACGTCGGACATACGTTGATGACAACAGATGGTACGACATTACTCGGTGCAGATAATAAGGCCGGCATCGCTGAAATCATGACAGCGATGCATCACCTTATCACCCATCCGGAAATCAAACACGGCCGGATTCGTGTCGCCTTCACACCGGATGAAGAAATCGGGCGCGGCCCGCATCATTTTGACGTCGCTGCTTTTGATGCAAAATTCGCCTATACGGTCGATGGAGGTCCGCTCGGTGAACTCGAGTATGAGAGTTTTAATGCCGCTGCTGCCGAAATCATTTTCCATGGCACGAACGTCCACCCGGGTACGGCAAAAGATAAGATGGTCAATTCGCAAAAACACGCGATGGCTTTCCAGAACCGGTTGCCGGGCGACGAAGCCCCTGAATTCACGGATGGATTCGAAGGATTCTACCACTTGATTTCGTTTGAAGGTTCGGTCGAAAAAACGACGGTCCAGTACATCATCCGTGATTTTGACCGTTCTAAATTCGAAGCCCGGAAACACTTCCTGACAGCTTTGGTCGAAGAATGGAACAAGAAATACGGGGCAGGCAGTGTCGAAATCAAACTAAATGATCAATACTACAACATGCGTGAAAAAATCGAACCACACATGGAAATCGTTGATATCGCCCATGCGGCGATGGAATCACGTGGTGTCACACCAATCATCAAACCAATTCGTGGCGGGACGGACGGTTCGCAACTGTCGTACATGGGACTCCCGACACCGAATATCTTCACCGGTGGCGAAAATTACCACGGAAAGTTTGAGTTCATCTCTGTTGATAATATGGTGAAGGCAACGGAAGTCGTTGTGGCAATTGCTGAACGATTCGCTCAGTCAGCTAAATAAGACGGTATAACGAAAGCAGATTCTCGACATGAGAATCTGCTTTTTTTCATGGTCTATATGGTTTCTCTAGACGATAGATACGCGTTCTGAAACCAAATGGATTTACTTTTCTTCTGTTGTTGTTTGCTGATCCGGAATCGGTAGTTGAACCATGCTGCCGGATCCGCTGACGAGTGGTGATTTTCCATCCCACTTCTTGACGGCTTCGTACTGAATCATCTCTTCCGTCAACGTTTTTTGTAGTTCTTTTTGCGCTTTCGCGAGACCCTGCGCTTCAATGAGTCGGGCATCCGCTGCTCCCTTTGCTTCTACGCGCAATCGTTCTGCTTCTGCTTTCGCAATCGCAAGATCTGTCTTCTTTTTATCCAGCTCTTGTGACGCTTTGACACGCGCATCAATCGCTTCCTGGGTTTTCGCATCCGGTTTCGGTGCTCCAAGTGCCACGTCTTCGATGATGAAACCAATCTTTTTCACATCTTCGGCAAACTGTGTCTGAATACTCGTCGAGACATTTCCAGACTGTTCCCCGAATAACTCAAGGACGGTGACTTTCGAAATCTGTTCACGGGACGCATCATAAAGGCGTTGTTTTAAGTAACCGGCTGCAATCTCATCAATTTCAATCGGACCAAACTTATTAAAGACTTCCGTCACCTGATCCGGTGAAACCGAAAAACTGTACGTAAAGTCGACGACGATGTTTTTCCCGTCCTTTGTTGCGAGTGTCATGTTGTCGAGCGATTTCGTCTGTGTCCGGATCGGATATTCAGTGACACGTGTGATCGGCGAAACGATATGCCAGCCTTGCGACAGGGTCTCGTCCTGGACACCGCTTGACGGTTTATAGACGACCCCGACCTGTCCGGGTTCAATTTGTTCGACGATGAATGGTGTCATCGCAAGCAGGGCGACGACGATCACACCTGCGATGATCATCGACGGCCTGATACGTTTTTTCGGTTTGATTTCTCTCATTTTGAGTCTCCTTTATCAATTTTATCTTGGATATACTTATACAGTTCAATGGCCAGCAAGACGATCAGTGCAAAAAATAACAACGTAAAAAGTGTTGCCACGCCGTCCTCCTCCTTCATGAATGTTGTACCTACTCTTACGCTTCAGATTGGAAAATGTTTCATTTTGTTTAAAACCACGGTTGCTAAATTTTGCAATCCGGTCTAAGATGTAAAGAACTTTGTCCTTGAAACGAGACGTATCATTTTGTGGTACACTCGTAACAGCACATCACACACTAGAAACGAGGGTTCATCTCTATATGATTACAGTACAAAACGTCGGTCTCCGCTTTGCGGACCGTAAATTATTCGAAGACGTCAACATCAAGTTCACACCGGGCAACTGCTACGGTCTCATCGGTGCAAACGGTGCCGGTAAATCAACATTCCTTAAAATTCTTGCCGGTGATATCGAAGCCCAGCAAGGAGACGTCATCATCACGCCGGGCGAACGCCTTGGTGTCCTTCGCCAGAACCACTATGAATATGAAGAATTCCAAGTCATCGAAACGGTCATGATGGGGCATAAGCGCCTTTATGAAGTCATGAAAGAAAAAGATGCTATCTATATGAAAGAAAACTTCTCGGACGAAGACGGCATGCGTGCTGCCGAGCTCGAAGGTGAGTTCGCAGAAATGAACGGATGGGAAGCAGAGTCGGAAGCGGCAATGCTTTTACAAGGTCTTGGTATTAAAGAAAACCTGCATACGAAAACAATGGCTGAATTAACAGGCGGAGAGAAAGTTAAAGTATTGCTTGCCCAAGCCTTGTTCGGTAAACCAGACATTCTGTTGCTCGATGAGCCTACCAATGGTCTTGATCTGAAAGCCGTTAAATGGCTTGAAGAGTTCTTGATCGGGTTTGAAAATACGGTCATCGTCATTTCCCACGACCGTCACTTCCTCAACAACGTGTGTACGCATATGGCCGATCTCGATTACGGGAAAATCCAACTGTATATCGGAAACTATGATTTCTGGTATGAGTCAAGTCAGCTCGCTTCACGTATGGCAGGCGATCAAAACAAGAAAAAAGAAGAAAAAATCAAAGAACTTCAAGCCTTCATCGCCCGTTTCAGCTCGAACGCTTCCAAAGCGAAACAGGCGACATCACGGAAAAAGTTGCTTGATAAAATTACACTCGACGACATCCGTCCGTCGTCACGCCGTTATCCGTTCGTCGGCTTCACACCGGAACGTGAAATCGGAAACGATCTGTTGATCGTCGACGGCATTTCGAAAACAATCGATGGTGTCAAAGTCCTTGATAATGTCCGTTTCTCGTTAAACAAAACGGATAAAGCCGTCTTTATCAGCCAAAATGACATCGCGATCACGACACTCTTCAAAATTCTGATGGGTGAGATGGAAGCGGACAGCGGAACATTCAAATGGGGCGTCACGACGTCACAATCTTATCTGCCAAAAGATAACTCCGCTTTCTTCGAAGGTTCGGACAAAACGATTCTCGATTGGTTGCGCCAGTATTCGCCGGCTGACGAGAGCGATACGTTCCTCCGTGGTTTCCTCGGCCGGATGCTCTTCTCCGGTGAAGAAGTCATGAAAAAAGCGTCTGTCTTATCCGGGGGAGAAAAAGTCCGTTGCATGTTATCAAAAGCGATGCTCAGCGGCTCAAACGTTCTTGTCCTCGACGATCCGACGAACCACTTGGATCTCGAATCGATCACGGCACTCAACGATGGTTTGATCGCTTACAAAGGCGCGATGCTCTTCAGTTCGCATGACCATCAGTTCGTTGAAACGATTGCAAACCGGATCATCGAATTGACACCAAACGGTATCGTCGATAAAGAAACAACATACGATGAATACCTCAACAACGAGTCTGTTCAACAACAATTGTCTACGTTGTACGCAACAAACTAATGCAGTCTACAAGAGACCTGTCCTAACGGATTGGGTCTCTTTTTTGTACACTAAACGTATGAATCGGAACAGAGGAGGAAATCATGTGCGTCACCGTGCCTGCGCAGCTTTGATTAAGAACAATCAGATTTTGATGGTCCGTCTTGAGACAAACGATCGAAGTTTCTGGACATTACCCGGAGGGGGGCTCGAGGAAAATGAAACCTTCGAACAAGCGGTCATTCGGGAGGTGCAAGAGGAAGTGAATCTCGCCATCCGCATCATCAAACCTCTTTACTCAGAAACTCACGCAAACGGACAAGAGATCTGCTTTTTAGTCAGACAGATTGATTCACGCGAACCGATTTTAGGATATGATCCAGAACGTTTAGAGGGAAATCAAGTTCTGACCGGAGTGAGATGGACGCCACTTTCGGAGATGACCGCCGATCGACAAGTCGCAAAAATTTAACGGCTTTGGGATATGACATACTCTTTTTGTAAAACCAAACGAAAGGCATCTGCTCCAGTCGAGTAGATGCCATTATTGATCATGTACGCAGTTGACTTGCCTCTTCTTCCACACGTCGGAGCAATTCCTGCACGATTTTTTCTGTTTCCCGTTCGCCGCCAAGCGAAAGCAGGCTTCGTCCGACGAAATTCGCCCCTTCGTTTTTCCCCGTATAAATCAGCTGACAACTTGTTTCGTCAAGCCGCTTTAACGTAAACGTCATTTCGAGTTTAAAGATTTTGGCAAGCGTAAAACCAATCGTATTTTGTTTGAAATCCGGTTGATTTGTATAGGCAAGATCCGTCACGATATATGTCTCGAGGCGATTCCCTTGCATATACGTTTGCCGGTATGTCGAACCGACGACACCCGGTTTCCGTTCGATCACCTCGTGCTGGACGACACCTGGAATCAGGCGTTGTAACCGATCGTGATCAAAGATATGCCAGGCTTCCTCGATTGGAACATCCAGTCGCTTTTCTTCATGCCACGTTACCACCCGAACACCTCCCTTTACTGAAAAATACCCTGATGCGTGCAGTTCTAACTTCAGACTGCACACATGCAGGGTATTTGGCCTATTTTAATCGGTCCGTGATGATTATTTTACGGTCTGACGTTCGAGGGCCGCACCAAGGAACTTCGCCAGTTCGAGCATTCCGAACTTACCGGCGGCCGCTTCCGCATCCGAGTTGTAGTTCGTATTCGTGTTGACGTCATACGTATAAATCGTTCCATCCGCATCCTTGATGAACTCGATGCCGGCGACGGCAATCTGATTCGCTTGCAGGAATGCTTCGTACTTTTGAATGATTGGATCATCAAATCCGTCAACGACTTTAAATTTCATCGGTGTTTGCGGTGCTTCTTCCCCGACCGGGCAGAATAAGTCATCGATCACACACGCATCCGCCGGGCACAGTTCAAAGCCTTCTGATGTATCAACTTGGACAGCGTAAACGAATTTTCCACCGACGAATTCACAGCGTGTAATATACGGTTCCGGTGCCTGGATATACTCTTGGATCAACGTGATTCCGTCGACCGGCTCATCAAACGTCGGACCGTCAAGATACGTCTCGAGTGCTTCAATCGAGTGGAACAACTGGACACCGAGTCCTTTTCCGGCACGGTTGTGTTTTGTGATGAACGAAGACACCCCGATATTTTTCGCCGCCTCGACGATTTGATCACGTCCGACGGCAGCCGTCGTTTTCGGCACCCGGATTCCGGCTTTTCGAAGCGCCGTATACTGATTGATTTTACTGACTTCCAGTCGCAACGCACGTGTTCCGTTGAAGACCGTCCGGTCGTGTTCTTCGAGCCATGCAAGGATTCCTTCCGTCAGTTCCGGTGCATAACGGTGGCCGCGCGTGTGCGACGATGCACTCATCCGGCTGTAAAAGACACCTTCCGGCGGCACTTCATCAAGCGGGACCTGTCCTTCGTCGAGATGCCACTGTTCGTACGGCAGTTCCAGTTCCTCCAGTCGTTTGATCAGATGATCCGTCCATTCCTGATTTTCGTGTAAGATATGAATTTTTGTCATTTGATTTGACCTACCTTTCGTTTTTCTTCGACGAGCGGCATGACGTCGCGCGCGAAGCGTTCCATTTCTTCCAGTTGTGGTGAGAATTGAAGGAGCAACAGAGTAACGCCGACTTCTTCAAACGCAAGAATCCGCTCGGCAATCTGTTCCGGTGTCCCAATTAAATCAGGACGGAGTCCGCGGTTCGAGACCGAATAGTCATTCCGTTTTACCTGTTGTTCGAGTTGCGATTTACTGACGAAGTCATCATACCCGGCGTACC
Source organism: Exiguobacterium sp. s145 (assembly GCF_018618835.1). NCBI lineage: Bacteria > Bacillati > Bacillota > Bacilli > Caryophanales > Exiguobacterium > Exiguobacterium sp. s145. The sequence continues at coordinate 30,658 of NZ_JACSMV010000022.1, forward strand.
CGGCACTGTCTTCCTTCACATCCGTAATCCGTTGCCACTCGCGCACCGCCTCTTCTTCCGTATCGCGGCAGATGATATAAGCTGCCAGTCCAAAACTTTCAAGTGGTGTCTGTCCCGTCGCATGGCGGCGTTTTTTCATGTCTTCAATCTTGACGGACACTTCTTCGACCGTTCCGCCGTGCATGACATAGGCATCACAGTGGTTGACGATGGTTTGCTTGCCGGCTTCACTTTCTCCACCTGCATACAATTTGATGCCCGGGCGTTGCGCCGGTTTTGGATGTAGTTGTGTCTTCTCGAGCGTATAGTAGTTACCGTCAAAGCTGTACGGGGAAGCATCTGCCCATAACCCTTTCATGATCGTGACAAACTCTTCCGTTCGGGCGTAACGTTCGTCGTGAGCCGTGAAGATCCCGTTGTACTGCCGGGCTTCTTCTTCCCACCAGGCGGAGACGACGTTCAGCGTAAAGCGCCCGTTGCTGAGTTGATCGATGTTTGCTGCCATCTTCGCGGTCGTCGCCGGATTATGGAATCCCGGACGGACGGCTGTCATGATTTCGAGACGCTCCGTCGTTGCGGCAATCGCCGCTGCTGTCGTCCAGGCTTCAAGACTTGGTGCTTCAAGCCCTTTGATGTCATTTAAGTTTAATTCCGCAATCAGTGTCGTCGAAAACCCGATTCGTTCTGCCGTTTGCGCGACCTGTTTCGCATAGTCGAACGTCGCCGGCATCTGTTCGTCCTCGACATTTCGTAACCACCCGCCAAAAATCGGTAACCAAAATCCATACTCCATCCGTTATGTCCCCCTTATAAAAAAAATCGCGCTTCTCGAAAATCGAAAAGAGCGACGGATTAATCATGTCTGCTCTTATCTTCAAAGGAAAAATTCCTTTTAGGAAGTAGCACCTTCCGCTGCACGCGGGGTTGCTGAAGTGTCTTCGGGCCATTCCCTCGACTTCTCTTGATAAGAATTATTGGAATTATCGTACACTTTTTAGCAGAGTAAAGCAACCATTAAACCTTGTTTTCCAATCGGAATTAAAAAAGGACGAGAGCTTGGCTCCCATCCTCTTCTCACATTAATATGGTGCTACAAACGTTGATTGTTCACCAGGTGCTTCTTCTCCGCGGATCCGGTCGTAGAATTTCGCAAGCGTGACGCTGACGTAAGGAATAATCCACAAGAATCCGATTCCGATCGTGATCAATCCAAGGAAAAACCAGCCTATGAAAGATAGAATCAACAGGAAAGCTTCCATTTTGTGTCCATCCATCATTTGACGTGACCGGGTGATTGCTTCCAATACACCAATCGAAGGTTCATCCCGCAAAATGTAGTAAGTCAACATATACGAAAATGATTTGATAATGGCCGGTACAACCAATAACAATGCCCATAGGAACAAGAATATAAATTGGACGATTGAAAGCAGGACGACTTTTACGAAATATTTATAGGGCTCAAATAAATCACTGATTTTTGTTTGTTCTCCCCGTGCGATAGAAAGTGAGAACCAGACCCATCCTGCACCAAGTGGGATTAATAAGACCGTTGCAATCAATCCGAGGAAGTCAATCGTTTGGAAAGGTTCGTCATAATCAGACGACAGCAGTTCCGGAATGACTTGCAGAATTGCGAATAATAAAAACATCAAGACCGTAAAGCCCCAACGACCGCTTAATGCTTCCTTTGCTGATTTTTTTAATTGTGATGACATAAATAAGATCCTCCTCAAAATAAGTTCTATCTCTATTTACGGCTAATTAGGAGAGGAGTTTCATCTTTTTTCAGGATTTTCCTGTTTTCAACTGATTTAAGCGGGCTTTTTCAAGTTGGCGCTGGCATGCCGTATACAAAGAACGCCGCCCATCCAGTCGTTCCATCGCAAACGGGATGTCATGTTTTTTCGCCTGGGCGATGACGTGTGCAGAAGCCGCATGGGATACCCGGCTTGTCACGACGACGATCGCATCGGTCTTTTTGGCAAGACTGGCGATTTTCTTCGCAGATTGAGCGTCACCCGACAGATGAATCAGTTCGATTCCAGTTTTTTCGAAAAACGTCCGGTAGACCGGAGCTTGCTGTTCATTTCCGACAATGACGAGCCGCATGCCTTCGAACGATGCAAAATCGAGCGGTTCCTTATCAACGAAGTCGATCGGTTGTCCCGGTACCGACGTAGTTACAAGCGGTGTCAACGATTCGGATTTCTTTTCACGAATCCGGCGTATTTTCCGTTCCTGTTTGATTTTTGCCTTGCGTTTCATTTGTTTCAGATAGCGTTCCGGCCTTTTCTTGACGGTTGCCCCTTCAGTCGTTTGAACTGCCGACGTCACCGGTTTTGACGCATCGTTTGAAACATCCAACAGCTGTACCGCCGGCTCTTCGTATTGAAACGGATATTTCCAGGCAATCGTCAGTGTTTCCGGATGCCCTTTCCACATGACGAGATCAACGAGCTGGCCTTCTTTCAAATGGAAAAAGCGCATATCGTCAACCGGTGTTGCATAGTAAAAGGGTTTCCCTGTCTCATCCGTTAACGGACCCTCGATTGTCGATTCGATGATGCCATGGTTCTTGACGATACATTTTTCAAAAACGATTCGTTCCGCCAAAGGCTTCATCCGGTCAGTCGCAACAACAGCCAGTACTTCGAGTGTCGTCCGGCGGGTATCCTGATGCATGATTTGAACACGGATTTCCATTCCATGTTCAAGGTTCCATTGCCGGATTTCACTTTCAGAAATATGGCTGTTCGGCCATTCCCGTACGGAACCACCCTTCAGCTCACGGACAAACGTATACGCGTAACGCGGTTTGAGGACAGAGCTGATCTGTACCGGAGGAACAATCGGTTGGTCGACGGTCACGTCTTCGTCCGGTTCGCTCCGGACGATATCGGGCTTTACAGCCGGCGTATAATAACGCGATAGTTGAACCCATTCGTCAATTCCCCGAATTTCTTCGAGCAGTAAATCCCATTCCTCCACCGTTTCGACAATATTCATTTTACCGGCAATCAATGCTTTCGCCTGCTCTACGATTTGTTGCATCATCTTCGACAACCCCTTTGCTTTTTTTCCAATATAGCAAGGGGCTGTCGGTTAGGTTGCTCAAAAAAAGACCAGGTTATTTTTTGTATATGGTTAGGATTTTATTTCGATTGAAGGATCACCGAGCCGGTATTTTTCGACGGAGACAATCAGAATCGTGATGATGACAAGTAAAAACCAGGACGATAACTTCCCGAAGTCGACCAGTTCCCATCCATCCTGCTGATTCGGATACACCCATCCTTTAAAAAAGGTCACGATGTTTTCCGCCAGCCAGATGAACCAGGCAATCAACCCAAACGAGAGGGTGAGCGGCATTCGGTAGACCGTTTCATCCAGACGGAAATAGACCCAGGACTTATAAAAGACGAGAGCAACAAGTCCCATCAAAATCCAACGGAAATCAAACAACCAATGATGGGTAAAGAAATTGACGTATACAAGCAGACCGGTCGCTAGAGCAAACAGAGGCCGGGGAAACTGTGTGATACGGAGGTCAAACCGGCGGAAGGCCTGACAGATATAACTGGCGACGCTCGCGTACATGAAGCCGGCATAAAGCGGTACACCCAACACCTTGCTGAAGGCATCTTCCGGATAACTCCAGGATCCGAATTGGACTTTAAATAACTCCAGTCCGAGTCCAATCGCATGAAAAATTAAAATCAATTTAAACTCTTCTTTCGTTTCATAACGCGTGACGAGTAAGACGATTTGAACGACGAGGCACCAGATCAGGAGCAAATCGTAACGGGCAATCGGTTCCGCCGGTAGATAACGGGATGCAGCAAGTGCCAGGAAAATCGCGACCGGAAACACACAACAGATGGCCTCAAGGTATGTAAAACGGAAAAAATGACGGATTTTTTGCATGGACGGACCTCCTTTTCATTAGTATACGGATCAGAAGAACAGATTCCCTCCATCTCAAGATGGAAAATATCGGATTTGCTTTAGTTTCTTTCGTCAAACATGGTACAGTTAATGAATCAATTTTATTTTGAAACGAGGTGTCTCTCATCCATGAAGCAGACCATTCAAACGTCTTGGCTGTTCCGTTCCGTTCTGAAATGGGCATTATTCTTATTCGGTCTTTTTTTACTCGCTGTCGGTTCATCAATGATGATCACGGCACAACTCGGCGTCTCGACTTGGGACGTTCTTCACCTTGGTCTGCAAAATAAAACGCCGTTTTCCGTCGGGACGATTATTCTTCTCGTCGGCCTGTTGTTGGTGTTCGTCAAATACTTGCTCGACCAGATTACACCGCAGGTCGGCACACTCGTCAACGCGATTTTTGTCGGCGTATTCATGAATCTCGTTCTCGGTTCAGGCCTCCTGCCCTCTTTCTCCTCGCTTTGGCAGAATACACTATGGTTGATTGCCGGCATCTTCATCATCGGGATGGGCGCGGGACTGTACGTCGCTGTCGGCTACGGAGCCGGACCGCGGGACGGACTGACCCTGACGCTCGCCGAGCGATTTGGTACATCCATCCGGATGATGCGGACGTTCATGGAAATCACCGCTTGCGGGATCGGTTGGTTGCTCGGAGGACCCGTGTTCTTCGGAACGATTTTATCGATTTTCCTGATTGGTCCGTTCCTGCAGTTTTGGTTGGGACATTTCCGCCGGATGATTGCAGCGATTGATGCCGGTACGATTCCCCGTAAACAACAAAAAATCAGTTAAGTCGTCTGACTCGATACCATTTCATCTGAAATGGTATCTTTTTTGTGGATGAAGCATATTAGTTGCGGCATGCAAGCAGACACGTTATATTCGTTTACATATCAATCTTTGATACGTCAAGGATTTTTCGGACGAAGGGAAGGATGTGATGAACTTGAGTATTTCCTGTACTGAAAAAGGACGACTGATTTATGCACTCGTCTCCGTCAATAAGACGATTGCTCAAAAATTCGATCTCTGTACGGACGGCTTCAGCCAAACCCGGATGGACTTATTAGCACAACTCGAGGTTGACACGACCATCAGTCAAAAAGAGTTGCAACAACGCGTCAACGTTGATAATGCAGCCGTGACACGACATTTAAAACACCTGGAAACGAAGGGTATGATTGAACGTGTCCGTTCCGCAACCGATAACCGTGTCATTCTCGTTTCGTTGACGGCAGAAGGCGCCACACGAATCACCCGGTTACGTCAGCAAAAAGATGAATTCCTCGAACAACTGCTTGAAGGATTCACGGCAGACGAACAGCACCAGCTGACACAAATGATTCAACGGATAGAAACAAATGCCCTTACCTTACCTAAAACAACTGTTACTTAAAAAGGAGACTTTCAAATGACTACACAAACTGCAACTGATTTTATGGAGATCGTTAAAGGACGCCGCTCGATCCGCAACTACGACACAAACGTCAAAATCTCAAAAGAAGAAATGACACAAATTCTTGAAGAAGCGACACTTGCTCCGTCTTCTGTCAACATGCAACCGTGGCGTTTCCTCGTCATCGACAGCGAAGAAGGAAAAGCAACACTCGCCCCGCTCGCTAAATTCAACCAGGTGCAAGTCGAGACATCATCTGCTGTCATCGCTGTCTTTGGTGACATGAAAGCAATCGATCAACTTGAAAACATCTATGATACAGCCGTTGAAAAAGGACTGATGCCGCAAGAAGTCCGCGATCGTCAAGTACCTGCCATTCAAGGAATGTATGAAAATGTACCGGCAAGTGCACTGAAAGACAGCATTTTGATCGACTCAGGTCTCGTCTCGATGCAATTGATGCTCGTTGCTCGTGCACACGGTTACGATACAAATCCGATTGGCGGTTATGAAAAAGACCAAATCGCTGAAGCGTTCGGCATGGAAAAAGATCGTTACGTACCGGTTATGCTTCTTTCAATCGGGAAAGCCGTCGACGCTGGTTATCCGTCAGTTCGTCTGCCGATCAACGATATCGCAGACTGGAAATAAGCAGTACCCGTATCCATCCAAAAAATAGAGAACAAAGAAAAGGGAGATTATTACTATGACAACTCAAACAACTACAGACTTTATGGAAATCGTTAAAGGACGCCGCTCGATCCGCAACTATGACACAAACGTTAAAATCTCAAAAGAAGAAATGACACAAATTCTTGAAGAAGCAACACTCGCTCCATCTTCTGTCAACATGCAACCGTGGCGTTTCCTCGTCATCGACAGTGCAGAAGGAAAAGCGACGCTTGCTCCACTCGCTAAATTCAACCAAGTGCAAGTCGAGACATCATCTGCTGTCATCGCTGTCTTCGGAGACATGAATGCTGTCGACAGCATCGAAACAATCTACGACATGGCTGTTGAAAAAGGCTTAATGCCGCAAGAAGTCCGCGATCGCCAAGTACCTGCCATCAAAGGCTTCTACAGCCCGGAAGATACAGATACGCTTCGTGACAGCATCCTGATTGACTCAGGTCTCGTCTCGATGCAATTGATGCTCGTCGCCCGTGCACACGGTTACGATACAAACCCGATCGGCGGCTACGAAAAAGATCAAATCGCTGAAGCTTTCGGTATGGATAAAGACCGTTACCTTCCTGTCATGCTCCTTTCAATCGGAAAAGCAGTTGACGCCGGGTACCCATCTGTTCGTCTGCCGATCAACGACATCACAGACTGGAAATAATCGTTTGAAAGCTCCGGATTCCTACTTCAGGAATCCGGTTTTTTTGTATACTGACAAAAAGGAGCTGATCCAACGATGTATGATGTGACGATTATCGGTGCCGGTGTCGCCGGAATCTTTCTGGCACACGAACTGATGGCACAAGGTCAGACGGTCCTGTTGATTGACGCCGGAAAGTCGCTTGAACAACGGACAACAAAGGAAGCCTATCTCGGCTTTGGCGGGCTCGGAAAATCGGAAGGAAAATACAACTATTCTGCCGGATTCGGTGGTGAACTCGCTGAGAAGCTGGGAACAGAGACGACGCTTCGTCTGATGCAACAAGTGGACGATGTCCTTTGCCGTTACGGCGCGGACGAGGTTGATACCTATTCAACCTCCAATCCAGAGCTCGCAGCCCGGGCGCGCGCTGCCGGTCTTGATACGATCGAAACGACGGTCCGTCATCTGGGCACCGGATTATCAGAACGTATCTTACAGCGCTTCGAAGCCGCTCTTCAGAAAGAGGTCACCTTTCGTTACGAGACGCTCATTGAACGGATTGAAAAACAGCCACACGGATTTCAGCTGACAACGGCCCGCGAAACATTTTTAAGTCAGCGCGTCGTCTTCGCGACCGGACGTTCCGGTACTGACTGGATGCAGACGCAACTGCGGATGCTTGGACTCACTCAAGACAAAACCCGCCTTGATCTCGGGATCCGGATTGAGCTGAAGGAAACCGCCTTTCGAACGTTGTTACAGGACACGTTTGAAACGAAGCTCGCCTATGCCTCAACCGCCGGAACGGCAGTCACGTACTGTATGAATCCGAAAGGACGAATCATCCGCAAACATCAGGAAAGTCTTGTCATGCCGGACGGTCAGAATTTCCGGGAACAAGCGTCCGGAACGACCAACTTGAACTTTACGCTGTTTTTACCCCGTTATTTTGCAACACTTGCAGAAGCGAATCACTATGCCGCTTCCGTCATCGGACGGATCAATCAGGGAACAGACCGGATCGTCGTGCAACGACTGGAGGATTTGCGTGCTGCCCGTCCGACTTCCTCAGCTGATCTTGCCGAAAATAAAATCAGACCGACTTTAGAAGCGACTGCCGGTCATCTGATGGAGGAAGTACCGGAAACCGACATCACGGTCTTGTTGGAATTTCTGGACCGACTTGAGCGGCTTCTCGAAACACCGCTCTCTCCGGATACGTTACTGTACGGTATGGACGGAAAATTTTATGCCCCGGTACTGTCGACGTCTCAGGTCTTTGAAACGGATCTTCCGGGACTGTATGCCATCGGCGATTGCTCCGGCGTGACCCACTCCCTGTCGCAAGCGGCAGCGAGCGGACTTTATCTCGGACAACACCTGACAAAAAAAACAGCCGTCTTAAGAGAATAAGATCTCTTAAAACGGCTGCTTGTGCTTATTTTTTAAACGCTTCATATACTTTCAGCTGTTTGCCCTTAACTTTTGTTGTCTTCATCGCCCGCAGGACGAGCGGACCTTTTCCGTTCAGGATTTCCACGTACGTGACCGTATCCTGAATCGTGATGATTCCGATATCCTGCGCAGTCATGCCTTCGATTTTCGCAATCGTTCCGACGAAATCAACGGCACGCAGTTTCTTTTTCTTGCCGCCGTTAAAGTACAGTTTCATGATATCGGCGTTGAGCTGCTCCGTTTTTGAAGCCCGGACATCAGCTGTCGTGATTTTCTCTTCAAATGCATCAGCTGTCCGGATCAGTTCCCGTTCAGTCGGTGCTTGGCGTCTTTCGATGGCCTCACCGCGGTACTGTTCGACTTCACGGAGACGACGCATATCCGACTCCGTCACTAAGCTGATGGCTTTTCCGAGTGCTCCGGCACGTCCTGTCCGGCCTGTCCGGTGGACGTAACTTTCTTTTTCAACCGGCATATCGTACTGGATGACGTGTGTGATGTTTTCAATATCAATCCCGCGGGCTGCGACGTCCGTCGCAACGAGGTAACGGAACTCACCGGCCCGGAAGGCTTTCATGACGGCGAGACGCTCGTCCTGTTCCATCCCACCGTGAATTTTTTCGACCGGATAATCCATCGATGACAGTCCTTGGGCGACGAAATCAACATGTTCTTTTGTCCGGCAGAAAATCATGCACCGGTCCGGGTTTTCAACGACAGTAACGTCTTTGAGGACAGCAAACTTCGTTTTATCCGTGACCTTGATATAGCTGTGTTCGATTTCTGCGATTTCCGTTGCCTTCGTCGTGATTTCAACTTGTTTCGGTGACTGCATGTAACGGTCGCTCAACTGATGAATATCTTGCGGGAACGTCGCTGAGAACAGCATCGTCGTCCGTTGTTTCGGCAATTGTTTTAAAATCGTATCCACTTGATCGAGGAAGCCCATGTTCAGCATTTCGTCCGCCTCGTCAAGGACCAGATATTTCACTTTTTCAAGCGATAACGTGCCCCGCTCCAAGTGATCGAGCACTCGTCCCGGAGTTCCGACGACGATGTGTGTCTTCTGTTTCAGTTCTGCGATCTGTCCGCGGAACGGTTGTTTCCCGAAGACAGCTGTTGCTTTAATCCGTTTATAACGGCCGATGTTCATGACATCTTCCGTGACTTGCAGAGCCAGCTCGCGCGTCGGTGTTAAAATCAATGCCTGCGGTTTGTTTTCTTCCCACTCGACGAGTTCGCAAAGGGGGATCCCGAATGATGCTGTCTTTCCGCTGCCGGTCCGTGATTTAACGATGATGTCTTTTTCCGACAAGGCGACCGGAATGACGGCTTGCTGGACATCGGTCGGTGTATGATAACCGAGCTGTTCGATTGCTTCTAGAATCGGTGTACTGAGTTGAAAATCAGTGAATGGTTTTTTGGACATAAGAATACCTCATTTATTTTTATAGTTTTATTTTTATAGTTTATGTGTTGGTTCGATGAATGGATCAGACGTGACCTCTCATTATGCGCTACTTTCAGCAGGACGTCAAAAGAGCTTCCCGTCAGAGTGACAGGAAGCTCCACTTGCTTATTTTGCTGCGACTGTATCTTTTTTGATTTGTTTACTGCGGAGCTGACCACATGCAGCATCGATATCCGTACCGTGCTCAAGACGGACACCACAGTTCAGACCGTTCTTTTTCAATGTGTCGTAGAACGTTGAAATGTCTTCCGACGTACTGCGTTGGTATTGACCGTGCTCGTCGACCGGGTTGTACGGAATCAAGTTGACGTACGTCAAATGACGTTTGTCTTCGAACAATTTCGCAAGCTCGATCGCTTGGGCTTTTTGGTCGTTGACGCCACGCAAGAGAATGTACTCGATCGTGATTTTCCGGTTCGTCGTCTTGACGTAGTAATCGATGGCAGGCATCAATTTCTCGAGCGGAATCGCACGGTTGATTTTCATGATTTGTGTCCGGAGTTCGTTGTTTGGCGCGTGTAATGAAATCGCCAAGTTAACTTGGAGTTTTAAATCTGCGAATTTGTAGATTTTGTCTGCGAGTCCACTTGTCGATACCGTGATGTGACGCGCACCGATTGCAAGACCGTTATGATCCTTGATGACGTTCAGGAAATCGACCATGTTGTCGAAGTTATCAAACGGCTCACCGATACCCATGACGACGACGTGGCTGACACGCTCTTCTTTACCGACAGCATCGAGGTGATGCTGAACGTTCATGATTTGCTCGACGATTTCTCCGGCCGAGAGATCACGGCTCTTCTTGATCAAGCCACTGGCGCAGAAGCTACAGCCGATGTTACAGCCGACTTGCGTCGTGACACAGACAGACAGACCGTACTTATGACGCATCAGAACCGTTTCGATCAGGCTGCCGTCATATAATTTGAAGAGGAACTTGATCGTTCCGTCTGCTGATTCTTGTTTAACGGCTTGCGTCATTGAATCAATCGCAAAACTCTGATCTAACAACTCAAGGCAATCCTTGTTGACATTCGTCATTTCTGCGAAAGTAGTGACACGTTTACGATACAACCAATCCCAGACTTGTTTTGCTCGGAACGGTTTGTGACCTTGATGCGATAACCATTCAGTCATCTGCTCAAGTGTTAATCCATAAATGGATGGTTTATTCATTAGTGAGACCTCATTTCTTTTTCCAGAACTATAACATTCCTTTATCTTAGTAAAAATCAGCCGCTTACGCAACGTTCAAATCCTAAATGTTCACTTTCTGTAAATTTTCATGTCCACTTTGGCTTGTTTTCCGGTCTAGTTGTGTCAAATCGACAAACTGCGCTTACGGAAACTGACAAAGGCACCGAGATGGAATAACAAACTGATACTCGCCAGCAGCAGGAGATGCAAAAAGAAGTGGTGGGTTCCTTCCAATAGTTGTTGGGTGTTGAACAAACTGAAAATCGATCCGTAACGCATCCATTCCGTTTTTTCGCTGAGACCGGAGCCGATCGTCAGGACGATTGACAGCACAAGCACACCGCCGGCAATCGAAAAGGCGCGTCGTTCATCATCAAATAGCGTCGCAATGCATAAGGTAAATCCACCGATTGCATACAGCAAGAACAGCGCGTTTACTTGAAAGCGGACGAGCGTCATCCCGTCAATCGAAACTCCGGAAACAAACCAGTCGGCCATCAATAAAACGAAGGTATTACATACTACCAGGCATGTACTGGCAAGAAACATGACAATCATCGCCGATGCTGTATATTGATGACGCGTAATCGGAGCTGCCAAGTATAAAATCAGTTCACCGTTATCAATCGGCCGTGCCAGTAAACGCGCAGCAAGTGACAATAAAAATAAAGACGCGATGATTTGAAAAATCAGCCCGTAATAATTGCCGCCCAGTAAATCAAGCACATTATCAAAACCGGTGATCTTATCGTACTGGAAAGCTTTCAAGACTTCCGGCGGCAGTGCCTGCAGTTTCGCTTCGAGTAACCCCGTCTTCATCATCGACGGATAAAGTGCCGCAAGCATCAAGAGATACAGACTTGTCCCGACCGCATAAGCTGTGATCGGTTTGCCGTTATGCTTGAGCAAAGACCAAACGATCGTCATCATGATGGTTCCTCCTCACTATAATAATGTAAGAAGACGTGTTCCAAATCATCTGCTGAAGTTTGAATCGCCCGGACATCGCATTCGGTCAACAGACGAATGATTTGATTTAATGTCCGTTCGTTGCTCGTAAAAAAGGAAACATGATTCTGAAACCGTTGACTTCCGATCTGAAGCGCAAACTGTTCAGCGTGTGCTTCGAGCCCAAATTCAATCGTGTACTGTTTTCGGCTCGACCGGACCAATTCATGAATGTCTGCTTCGATGATGATCCGTCCTTCTTTAATCAGCGCTGCCCGGTCACACGATTTTTCCATCTCCGGAAAATGGTGTGAACTCATTAAAATCGCTTTTCCGCGCTGCCGTTCCTTGTCGACCAGATTTAAAAAGCGTTCCTGCATCAACGGATCAAGTCCGCTCGTCGGTTCATCGAGCAGATAAACGGGAGCATCCTTCATGAAACAGCCGACCAATGCCAATTTTTGCTTCATCCCTTTCGACATCTTCCGGATTTTCGTTTTCGTTTCAAAAGGAAACTGCTCGAGTAACTCCGACTGACGTTCCGGTTTACTTTGGTGGAGTTGTTGCATCAAATGCAAAATCTGTTCACCCGTAAAATCACCGGGCAGATTAATCTCCCCCGGTAAATAACCGACGATTCGTTTTACTTCCTGAGATTGATTCCAACAGTCGTATCCACCGATCGTCGCATGACCAGAGTCCGCTTGAATCAATCCCATCAATTGTCGGATCGCCGTTGATTTCCCGGCCCCGTTTGGTCCGATAAAACCGAACACCATGCCCGGTTCAACCGTAAAGCTGACATCAAATAAACCTCGTTTCGGCGCAAATTCTTTCGTCACGTGTTGCAAATGAATCATCCGAATCGCCTCACTTTTCTGGTGATTGCCGTTAGTACCTTATACCCGTTTTGGTACTTCTTGGGACAGATCCACCCGATAAATCACGAACCGTTCGTCGTGATTTTTTTCGAAAAGTTCTTTCAGACGGACTTCTTCCACCTGTTCGAAAATCGTCTGATGTTCTAAATAATACCGGTATTCGTCTGCCGGATAATACAAAATTAAATCCAGCGGACGGGGACGTCGTTCAACGGATGCCAAGATTTGATCGACCACCTTCATGAAAATCTGGACGGAAAACGGATTAAAGAAGTAACATTTCGTGACATCATCCGGAATCGGATAGCTTTCCGCATACGTATGTTCAAAACGGATGCTGCCCTGACGTCGCTTCATTTTTTTCATGTAAGCCGCTTGATTCCTCAAAGCGTCTTCATAAAACTGTCCGTTCATCTCAACACCGATGACGGAACAATCAAACCGGTCATGCAGATAAAAGTTCAACCGACCTTTCCCGCAGCCGAAATCAATGACCGTATCCGTGTAATCGAAAGGATAGACGGCACATAACTCTTCCAGCGCTGCATAAGGCGTCGGTTCATAGCGATTGTAATGGCTGAACGCATTGTAAAGATGCTGAACATCAATCGTCTCGATGCGCAACCGTTCTTCGTACTCTTTTTCATTCATAATTGATTCCTTCTTTCAAGCATTATTGGTTTCATCGTACTATACTATGAATGTACACATTTCATTCTATAAGGGGGATAATCCAATGATCGTCGTTACGAATCGGATTAAAGTCAAAAAAGGAATGGCAGCCGCAATGGCACCACGTTTCACCCGTCCAAGCGGTCTTGATACGATGGAAGGATTTGTTCGTGTTGAAGTACTCTTGACGCAAGGACTCGAAGAACATGATGAAATGAATGTCAACATGTACTGGGAAGACATGAAGCATTTTGAAGCCTGGCGCAACAGCGATGACTTTAAAGCTTCTCATAAACGTCCGGAACCAACAGACGGAAAACAGGAAGAATCGCCGATGCTCGGCAGTGAAATCATCACGTATGAAGTCGCTTCTGTCAAAGAACGGACTTCTTTATAATTCATGTCAGAACCGCCTTGCCTCCAATTTGGTCGCAAGGTTTTTTTATTCTCAAGAGACCCCTCACTATATTGATATGGGTTTAAATTGTATGTAATACCATTATTTGTTATCATAAATCCCATACAGAAAGAGAGAGGATTTATTATGCTGAATTCATTATCGATTTTTGAACAGGCCATCCGGTCTTTACCGATTGATCGGCCTCTGACTCGCCAGGATTTGTGTGTGGACAGTTTTTTATTACAACAGGAACAGGATTTATCCGTTTATTATTCACCGATCGGCGAATACATCAATCCTTCCGCGAAAGTCGTTTTCATCGGGATTACTCCCGGATTCGAACAGATGCGAATTGCTTATGAAGAAGCGGCTGATGCCTTCCATCATGGCGCGACAATCGAAGAAACATCGAAAATCGTCAAATACAGTGCCAGTTTTGCCGGTCCGATGCGCCGTAATTTGACAACGATGTTAGACGAACTGGAACTGCATCATCTGCTGAATATTTCTTCAACCGCCACGTTATTTCATACAAATCAGGAACTGTTACACATGACTTCGATTCTGAGACATCCTGTTTTTTACCGGGATAAAAATTATACGGGACATCAACCGAAGATTGACCGGACACCACTGTTGCAACATTACGCTTATGAGCATTTTGCGGCGGAATTAAATCAGTTACCCGACCCTGTCATTTTGGTCCCGTTCGGACGCGTCGTCGAATCGACGGTCCGGACATTGCTTCATCAGGGACGAATCAAAAAACATACCGTTTTGTTCGGTTTCCCCCATCCTTCCGGAGCAAACGGACATCGGAAGCGACAGTTTGAAGAAAATAAAGACTATTTGATGAAGCAATTGAATTCTTATTTCAATACCTAACAAACATCCTTAATTTTTTTTTTGGAATGCGATAAAATTTTATTATGAAAAGAATATGACTATTTTATCGATGAGGTAGAGGCGCGGTCTTGATGAGTATTTGATCTGAGGATGACAACGAAGACGATCGAAGAAAGGTGAGACCGCCGAAGTATCGTCATGTGTCAGACATGACGATGCTGGTCGAACCGGGAAAGACCCGTTCGATTGCCATACGCGTATTGTATGGAGCACTCCAATTCGGCTAAGAAAGACGCATCCAGCAAGGGTGTCGGCTTTGTTGCCGGTGCCCTTGCTTTTTTCTGTGCAACGGGTCTCATCTTCTAAAAAAGGAGGAGAAACCACAACCATGGTCAATTATTCAGATTCTATCGTCGCACTCGTACCAGCACTTGTCGCCATCGTTTTAGCGATCGTTACACGCAAAGTCGTCATCTCACTCGGTGTCGGGATTTTGATTGGTGCCTTGCTGCTTCACAGCTTCAATCCGTTGGATACTGCAGTTTATCTCGGGAAAAACATCTTCAGCCTGTTTTGGGCAGACAGTGCGTTAAATGAATGGAATGTCTTATTACTTGTTTTCTTACTATTACTCGGTGTCTTGTCGACACTGATTCAAACATCCGGCGGTGCCCATGCCTTCGGTGAATGGGCGACGACGCATGTCAAGACGGCACGTGGTGCAAGACTCGCTGCTTTCGGGTTAGGGATTTTGATTTTCATCGATGATTACTTCAACAGTCTTGCTGTCGGAAACGTCAGTCGTCCGTTAACGGACCGTCGTGGCGTCTCACGTGCGAAGCTGGCGTATATCATCGACTCGACCGCTGCACCGGTCTGTGTCATCAGTCCGTTATCGAGTTGGGGTGCCTTCATCATCTCAATCATTGCCGGTATTTTAACGACGCATTCGATTACGGATTACTCGGCGTTCAGTGCCTTCATGATGATTGTGCCATTGAACTTTTATGCTATCTTTGCTTTGTTACTGACGCTCTACATTGCCTATACGGGAATTGCTGTCGGACCGATGCGGACGCACGAGTTGCGGGCTTTACAAGGCGAATTGTTTGATTCCAACAAAGGGACACCGATGGGAATGGCGGAAGAAGTCAAGGAACACGACGGCGGAAAAGTCCGCGATCTGGTTGTTCCGATCATCGTCCTAGTCATCGCGACTGTCACAGCACTCCTTTGGACAGGTGCACAAGCCCTTGCGGCGGACGGCCGATCCTTTACATTAATCGGTGCTTTTGAAGCGACGGACGTGACACGTTCCCTTGTTTCCGGTGTCGTCATCAGTTTAATCGTTGCGTTCCTGATGCTGATCGGTCGAAAAATTCCGGCACGTGATTACCGTATCAGCATCTGGGCAGGGCTAAAATCGATGTGGCCCGCTGTCGTCATTCTGTTGTTCGCCTGGACGATCATCGCAGTTATCGGCGATATGAAAACCGGGGATTATTTAGCCAGTTTCGTCAGCAAATCGATTCCTGCTTCTTACCTGCCGTTCTTATTGTTCTTGATTGCCAGTGTCATGGCGTTCTCAACCGGAACGAGTTGGGGAACGTTCGGGATCATGTTACCGATCGGAGCCGATTTGATCATGGCAGTCGATCCAAGTCTATTGTTACCGACACTTGCAGCTGTTCTTGCCGGATCCGTTTTCGGTGACCACTGTTCACCGATTTCCGATACGACGATTCTCAGTTCGACCGGTGCCGGTTCACATCATATTGACCATGTCACGACACAGCTACCGTACGCGTTGATCGGCGCAGCAGTATCCGCTGTCGGTTACCTCATTCTTGGTGTCACCGGTTCATCCGTATTCGGCTTCCTCGGTGCACTCGTCGCCTTCGTGATTTTCCTCGTCATGTTGAATGTTCTGTCACGCCGCGGTGAAGTGCCGTCGCAACTTCGCTCGGAGTAAGACGAAGTAAACAAGCCATCCAAAAAAGCCGGACCTGATGAATTCATCGGGTCCGGCTTTCTTTATACGATCTTTTTATGTCAGATCATCAAGGCGCAGACTTCATTTGCAAAGGCAACCGGATCTTCAATCGGCAACCCTTCCATCAACAACGCCTGTTGATACATCAGCTTCGTGTACCGTTCAAATTTCGAACGGTCTTCTGTATACGCTGTCTCAATCGCCTGGAAGACGTCATGTGATGTATTCAACTCCAGGATTTTGACCGCTGCGACATCCTGGTTGTTCGGCATCGCTTTGAGGATTTTCTCCATCTCGATCGATACTGCACCATCCGTCGCGAAACAGACCGGATGTGATTTTAGTCGGGTCGAAGCTTTGACTTCTTTGACGTGTCCTGCGAGTACTTCCTGCATCGCTTTAAACATCTCGGCTTGTGTTTCCGTCGTTTCCGCCTGCTCCGTCTGTTCAATCCCGAGATCACTGCTCATGACGGACTTGAATTCTTTTCCGTCATAGTTAAGGAGCATTTGAATCGCAAACTCATCGATTTCTTCCGTGAAGTACAGGATATCAAATCCTTTGTCTTTCACGAGCTCGGATTGCGGCAACTTATCCAGCCGGTCCGTACTTTCACCTGACGCGTAATAGATGTACTTCTGATCTTCCGGCATCGCAGCAACGTATTCGGCGAGCGTCACCAGTTTTTTCTCCTTGGCCGAATGGAACAGAACAAGATCTTTCACCGTATCTTTTTGCATGCCGTAATCGTTGTAGATGCCGAACTTCAGCTGACGACCGAATGCTTGGTAAAACGTCTCGTATTTTTCGCGGTCGTCACGCAGCAATGCTTCGAGCTGTGTCTTGATTTTGCTTTGGATGTTCTTCGCAATCAATTTTAACTGCCGGTCGTGTTGCAACATTTCACGCGAGATGTTGAGCGATAAATCTTCCGAATCGACCATTCCTTTGACGAAGCTGAAGTGATCCGGTAAGAGATCACTGCATTTTTCCATGATCAGAACGCCGTTCGCATACAGTTCGAGTCCTTTCTCGAACTCTTTCGAATAATAATCAAATGACGGTTGCTCCGGAATGAACAAAATGGACTGATAACGGACGGCCCCGTCGGCACTGATATGAATGTGTTTGATCGGTGCGTCAAATCCGTATCGTTTTTCCTGATAGAAGTTGCGGTAATCTTCATCCGTCAGCTCCCGTTTGTTCTTGCGCCAGATCGGTACCATACTATTGACCGTCTTCATGACCGTCACTGACTCTGTTTCATCTGATCCCTCGACCGGACGCTGTTCCGTCTCCTCCATCTCAATCGGATAGCGGATGAAGTCGGAGTATTTCTTGATGATGCTCCGGAGGCGGTACGGTTCTAGGTATTCATCGTAGTTCTCTTCTTCTTCGTTCGCTTTGATGTGCAACGTAATCTCTGTTCCGACTGCCTCTTTTTCGACCTCTTCGATCGTATAGCCGTCGACTCCGCGTGACTCCCACTTGTAGGCGACGTCACTGCCAAACGGTTTCGTCACGACCGTCACCGTATCTGCAACCATAAATGCGGAATAAAAACCGACACCAAACTGTCCGATGATGTCATGGCCGTCTTTTGACTCATTTTCCGCTTTAAAAGCGAGCGATCCGCTTTTGGCAATCGTTCCGAGGTTTTCTTCGAGCTCGTCTTTTGTCATCCCGATTCCCGTATCGCGCAAAATCAGCTGACGTGTTTCTTTATTCGGTTCAATCGTAATTTTATAGGCATCCTTGTCGAACGTGATCGTCTCGTCCGTCAACGCTTTATAATAAATCTTATCCATGGCGTCACTGGCATTCGAAATCAACTCACGTAAAAAAATTTCCTTATGCGTGTAGATGGAATGAATCATCATTTCGAGCAATCGTTTCGATTCGGCTTTAAATTGTTTCGTTTCCATTTTCGATACCTCCTGTTTGTTTTTAGCACTCTATCAACAAGAGTGCTAATTCATTTCCATTATTACGGATACGAAAACGACTGTCAATCCTCTGCCTCATAGAATGCCTCGAGTTTTTCGCGGACATGTTGTCCGATCTCCCGCAGCCCGTTCGTCGAGCCGTACGACCCATGACTCCGCCCATTTTCATCGACACGGCTACCGAGACCAAGGAATTGTTCGCCCGGTTTAAAATGAAGTCCGATGACAGGCAAATCAAGTCCAACCGAATACCCGAATTCAACGACGGCATCCGGATAATCGGGTAAAGGAACGGGATCTTCCCAGACGGTACTTGAATCCAGTTTCCGAAACCGGTCCGTATGTTCCCGACCGAGTAAAATGATGCCGTGCAGGGAAAACAGCGGAAGTAGTTTCATGAAAAAGGTTTGTCCAAAAACGGATTGCTCCAGTTCATGCCGCATCGAAATCGTCCCCATATACCGTTTCGTCGGGAACGGAAAGAAATCGGTATGGATGACGGACTGGAGAGAGGAATCGTACAGGGACGCACCCAGTCCGTTTAAGAATCCTTCCAGTTTTCCACCCTGTTCTTTTCCGAACCAGGTTTTGTAGATATCTTTTTGTTTAAAATAGTCATTAAACTTACGGATGCTTTGTTCCAGATTGTCATCGGTTAGATATGTCTCTAAAGACATGCCCGGATCCAGTAAAAAGAACGGTCCCGTCGAGTCAAACCGCAGCGTTCCATCCTTTTTTAAAAACTGTCCGGCGGATGGATTCGTCGCCACCGTCAACCAGCCTTTTTTAGTCGCATCACCAAACCATAAGACCGGTGTCGTTCCCTCAATCAGTTCTTCTTTCATCCGTCCATTCTTCAACTCGATCTGATGCTGAACGGCTTCCGTTAAGAGTTTTTTTGCTCGTTTTAACTGTCCGGATGTCAGCGTTCTCATTCCCTTCCTGTTGCGCTTTCCTGTTTGAGTTGTTCCCTTTCCTCCAAAACGTTAGACAGTTTGATGGGTTTAGCACGATGGACGCAGGGAATGTTTCATAAGGTGAAGCACAACAACGGACATTATTTTTTTAGGAGGAGATTTTTTATGAAACGACTTGAAAACAAAGTAGCCGTCATTACCGGCTCAGCCACAGGAATCGGTCAGGCAACGGCACTCGTCTTTGCCGAACAGGGTGCGACTGTCGTCTGCGCGGACGTTGATCTTGAAAAAGCACAAGTAACGGTCGAAAAAATTAAGAAAGCCGGCGGAAACGCAGAAGCCGTTCATGTCGATGTCTCACAAGTCGACAGCGTCAAACAACTTGCCGACCATCTAGAGTCTACATATGGAACGGTCGACGTCCTGTTCAACAATGCCGGGATTGACCAACAAGGCGGGAAAGTCCATGAATATCCGATCGAACTGTTTGATCAAATCATCGCCGTCGATTTACGCGGGACATTCTTAACGAGTAAATTCGTCATTCCATTGATGCTGAAGAACGGCGGATCAATCATCAATACGTCATCGATGTCGGGACGTGCAGCCGACTTGAATCGTTCCGGCTACAATGCCGCAAAAGGCGGCATTGCCAACTTCACACGGGCGATGGCGATTGATTATGCCCGCGACGGCATCCGTGTCAACTCGCTTTCTCCAGGGACGATTGAAACACCGCTCATCGATACACTCGTCGGTGGAAAAGAAGAAGAACAAGGCAAACAGTTCCGCGACGCCAACGCCTGGATTACACCGCTCGGCCGTCTCGGGAAACCGCGTGAGATGGCGACGGTCGCTCTGTTCCTTGCGTCAGATGACAGCTCTTACGTCACCGGCGAAGACATTACGGCCGACGGCGGCATTATGGCCTATACGTGGCCGGGTGAAATGTTAATCGACGATAAATGGAAAACAGACGCGGAATAAACGGCTACGGTTTTCTGTTCAGGGGCTGACTCAAAAGTCAGATTCTACAAAGAGAAGGGTGGCAGAATTGAAATCTGCCACCCTTTTCGCGTTAAAAAAGAAACACTCTTTCACGCGACTCTTACAGGAAAAGCGCAATTTTGCGCTGTCAGAGACAAACAAGACCCGCTTTCCTGCCTGATTCAGGCAGGGAAACTGGCTTATGTCTCGCCTGAGGAAAGAGCGTTAAAGAATGAGTGTTTCTTTTTTAAGTCAGCCCCTTTTTTGTTCATTTTCAAACGATTGAAGTTTAAGAAATTCAGTTCTTTTAAATATTTTGGAGATTCGTTTACCTCACGCAACTACCTGGAAACGGGAACAGGAAAGTAAAGGAGGAGAAATTATGTTGACAGAACCGATTACTTACTTGCAACGCTGTTTACAAATTCCAAGCACCAATCCACTCGACGGGGAAGAGAACGTCGCAACCTATGTCTATGAGTTGCTGACCTCTCACGGTATCCAGACAGACTGGATTGAAGTCTCTCCGAAACGGATTTGTCTTGTCGCCACGCTCGAGGCCGGTGCTGCTGCCGTTCATCCGAAAAAATCGGCTTCTCCGGTCACCTCGATACGGTCCCGGTTAAAATCAGTGAATGGACAAAAGATCCGTTCGGCGGTGTCATCGAGGACGCACGGATCTACGGACGCGGTGCTTCTGACATGAAGTCCGGTGTCATGGCGATGGTCAGTATGATGATCGAAGTGAACTACTCACCACTTATTTGCTTCGCAAATTGAAGTGGGAGCTTCTTGGGAAGACCGTACTTTTACGAGCTACGATTATTGACCAAGCTCATCGGGTGGTTCCCACCCTGAAGGGGTTTCAGTCTGCTAACAGCAACAAGTTGATACTTGCGTTGATATCTCGA
>NZ_JACSMV010000023.1:0-50542 GCF_018618835.1 Exiguobacterium sp. s145
AATGGGAGACCACGAAAATGTCTTAACTGGAAAACTGCATACGAGGTCTTCACGGAAGAAGTGTTGCACTTAATTTGACAAACCGTCATGTAAAAAAGCTGTTCCTTCATTATATGAGGGAACAGCAACGTGAGCACCTATTGAATTTCTAATCGAAGGTCGCCCATCTTTGTCCAACCGGCCATCGTCGTCATGCGGTAAAAGACGAGCGTCAAGACACCGGGAAGGACGACGCCGGTTGCAAAAAAGATCAGGAACGCATTAAAACCCTGATTAACGAAGATGTTGAGTGGGGCAATCATTGAATTTAATCCGAGACCCGCAAGTTCATAAGGGACTTCAAGTGAAAGAACAAGTGTGGCGATGGGTGCCGAGATCATCGCGGCCAGGAACGGAGCGACGACAAGTCTTGGATTCTTAACGATGTTCGGAAACTGAACCTTTGGTGTGACGAAGAACGAAGCAATCAAACCGCCGGGATCTGTTTGACGATATGCCATCAATGTAAATCCGACAAACTGAGCTGAACAACCGATTAAAGCAGCGGCACTGGCGACCGGGTCGAGTTGAAGGGCGATTGCGAGTGCAGCCGATGAAGCGGGTGACATCAATAAGACACTAAAGATAAGAGCAATAACAAGTGATGTTGCAATCGGTGAAGACTCGACGGACGCAGTAACCATTGCGCTGAATCGTGTGAGGAGAGGTGTTGTGACGGCAGCGGCACCAAGACCGGTAAAACCGCCGGCGAGAACAGCACTGACCGGGATGACCATCATGTCGAATTTTGTTTTCCCTGTCATCCGTTTTCCGACGAAGACGGCCACAGCAGCTGCGAGTAACGCACTGATTGGTTGACCCGGTACGAGGACAAGACCGGCATCCGTCGGTTGAAGTGCGGCTCCGCCAATCGTCGCGGCAATCATCGCACTGAATAAGACTAAGGTGTTTCCGCCAAGCTGATAAGCAATTCCGGCTCCGAGTGCGGGGGCGAGTAAGACTTTGGCGACGCCGCCGATTGTCAGTAACATTTCAATATGTAAGAGATTTCCGAACGTCTCAATCAATAATCCTACCCCTAACGTCACTAACACGGCATTTGCCATCCCGGCAGATACTTTCACCATTCGATCCATCGCATATTCTTTCAACTCACTCATCCTCTCTCTATTTCGCTTTGCCATGAAAAAAACCTATCCGGTATCGGATAGGCGCCAGTATTCCTGCGGGCGCCTCATTCGATGCATCGAAAGGAGGGCCCAAAATCAATTCCGAAAATCAGCGGAAAAGGTTTCAGTCCCTCGAGCATAGAATAATCAGTCGGCCAGCAATGTGGTTTACATACATAAAGTGTATTCCCCTCTCCGTGAATTTTTCTAAGCCTAACACGGGTAAGATGAATAATCAATATTTTCTGACAATTTATTTTTCGTGATTTTTGAACTTAAAATCAGGGGAAAGATAAGAATGGCATAAGTTGAACATTGGAGGCGGTTTCATGAAATTTGCAGTCATTACGGATATTCACGGCAATGCAACGGCATTAGAAGCAGTTTTAAAAAGAATAACGGAAGAAGCAGATGTCTCAGAAATTTTCTGTCTCGGAGATTTGATTGGCATCGGACCACAAACGAATGAAGTCATCGAAATTGTGCGATCGACACCACACATGACGACCATCAGCGGAAATCATGACGAAAATGTCCTTGCGTTGATCCATAGTCAAAAATATCCGGATAGTTACCGTCATGCGAAAAACCATCATCAATGGATTGCCGATCAGTTAACACCGGACAATCAACGTTTTTTGGAGCAGCTCCCAAGAACCGTCCGAAAAACATTTTCGGAACAGGAAGCATTGTTTACACATTATGCGTATCTGGATGAAACAAAAGCGATTGGAGAGGAACCGTTGGCAGATACGGTGGACGGAACAGAACAATCCCTGCCCGAGCTCTTTAAAGGCGAGCAGGCGAGTCTGATTTGCTTTGGGCATCATCATCCGAAACAGTTGGTCCGGGCGATGGGGATAACTTACCTGAATCCGGGGGCGCTAGGCTGTCAGCCGGAAGCTGTAGCACCATTTGCGGTAGTCGAACTGAACAGCGGAGAGTGGAACGTGAATGTCATTGAAGTGAAGTACGATGACCGACCGTACCTTGAAGCGTTTAATGCGGCACCGATGCCGGAAAAAGAACTGTTGCGTAAACTGTTTTTAGGCGGAAGAACATGAAAAAACGATCCGCTTGAATAAGCACGGATCGTTCGATGGATGACACATGTGATTATAAAAAACGGCTTACAAGAACGAGCATTAAAGGGACGGCGATAAGTAAAATCCCGATGATCCGTTTCGTCCGGCTTCGTTTCCATTGAAAGGCAAGCGCAAGGAAAGGGGATACAAGAAATCCGATAAATAAGGTGATCAATGTTAAAATGAAAAACAGAAAATCTGTTTTGGAGCTGGTGCGGGTGTACGATTTCCACATATCAACGAGCGATACAATGACGTAGACCAGCAAAGCTAACGTGAACAGAAAATTGGACAGTAAAAGCTGGGACAAATAAAACACTCCATTCAAGTACGAGTAAGGATCGATCACGCAAAAACAGCCTCTCCATTCATCGAGAGGCTGTTTTCATTATAACAATTTTAACATCGCTTGACTGATTGTTTTTAAATCAAGCGGTTTCCCAATCAGCGGCCATTCAGAAATCAAGGCAATATACGTCTTGAACAGTAAGAACGCAGTTACTTCGACCGGAACGGCCGGAGAACGTTTTTCAAGTTCCAACCGTGTTTCCAGCAGATTCTTTATATATTCGACGATATGCTGCTCGATTCGAATCCGTAGCTCCGACATCTCCTGAAGTTTCAGTGTCTGGGTTTCTTGTGTGATTTGTAAGATAAACAGATGCTGCTGTTGATGATTGACAATGGCATCAATCATCGCCTGTTTATTTTCTTCGACAGAAGCTGTCGTCGTATAGGCGTTTTCCGCTTCTGCTTTCATCTCCTGCAAGACCCGTGTGACGAGGGATTCAAACAAATCAAGTTTACTTTCAAACAATTGATAGACAGTTGGTTTTCCAACATGAGCTCGTTTGGCAACCCGTTCGATGGTCGTTCCTTTATATCCGAGTTCTGAAAAGCAGGACATCGCTGCATCTAAAATGAGATGTTCTTTATCAGACAGTGTCATGGCGTTTTCTCGCTTTCGTTGAGAGTAAGATTCGTTTTCCGCCTAAAGCACCAGCGAAGCTGATAACAAGTGCAGAAAACAGAATCAAACCAAGGATTTGTCCGTTTGTGATGAGTGTGTCAGTAACGCCGATTCCAAGTGCCTCACGGAAACCTGTGACTGAATATGTCATCGGCAGGAAGCGGTGAATCGATTGGAAAAAGCTTGGTGTCATTTCGACCGGGAATGTTCCGCCGCTGCCGCCAATTTGCAGTAACAACAGTAGGAAGGCGCTGAATTGTCCGACCCGACCAAAGAGCATTGTTAACGTAAAGAGTAACGTAATGAAGGTCATACCTGTTAAGGCGGCAAATCCGTACAGCGCAGGCGTACTTGCGACATCGGCATCGAGTACATAGACGATAGCGACGGAAGCCGCAATCCCTTGTAGCGCACCAATCGGTAAGATGATCGATAGTTTACCGACGAGGAAACGCCATGTTAATGTCTCGCCGTGTTCAGGACGGATCTGGTAAACGGAAGAGAACATCAACGCACCGGCGAATAAAGCGATGCTGAGAATGTAAGCTGCAAGACCGGATCCGTAGTTGTTGACGGTTGAATAATCGTGTTCTTTTAAGACGACGGGCTCAGCGAGCATATTATCCCGGGCATTCGATGGTTTCACAGTCGCATCTTTTGCCCCTTTACCGAGTTCCGTTTTCAATGTGTTGGCTCCGTCTGCAAGTTTAGAGTTACCGTCTGCGAGACGCGATGCTCCGTCTGTCAGTTGACCGGCACCGGAGGAAATGGCAACGGCACCGTCCGATAACTGTCCGAGACCTGAGGTCAATTGACCGGATGCTGTACTGGCATCGTTCGCACCGGTTGCCAGCTGTTGTGCCCCAGCTGTTAACTGGCTGCTTCCGGCAGCTGCTTTATGCACGCCGTCTGTATAAGCCGTCAAACCTTGCGTGAGCGTGCCTTGTCCTTGTTCGAGACTTTTTGCACCGGCAAGTAGTTGAGTTTGTCCTTGCTCTAATTGTTTTGAACCAGCAAGTAGTTGGGTTTGTCCTTGTTCTAATCGTTTTGAACCGTCAAGCAGTTGTGCTAGCCCACCATCGAGTTGCGAAACAGCAGAAGCGATACTTTGACCACCAACTGCAAGCTGATTGATTTTTTCTGTGGCGTCATTTGCTTGAGCAAGACTGGCATCAAGAGCAGATTCTTGCTGTGCTAAATTTTGAACGTTTTGTTCCATCGTTGCGATGGATTGAAGCAAAGCACCTTTTTCTTCTTCCGTTAACGTTTCAGATGAAGCAATGACGTCCTTGATGCTCGCGACGTTTGCTTCAAGCGCTTCACGACGTGAACTCAACTCTTGTTTCAGCGTATCCGCTGCCGCGTTGACTGCTGCCAGCGAGGCATTGGCTTCTTGAGCCCGGGCGTTCAATTGGTCGAGACCGGCTGTGAACTGTGGCAAGTTCTTGTCGAGCTTCGACGCACCGGCCGAAGCTGTTTCGAGACCTTGACGGAGTTCCGTCGATCCGGCAGCTGAACTCTCGAGACCTTGACGAAGTTTCGTCGATCCGGCAGCTGAACTTTCGAGACCTTGGCGAAGTTTCGTTGATCCGGCCTGCAAATCGGCTGAACCTTTCATTAACTTCCCGCTGTTGTCATCGAGTTGATTGAGGCCGCTCGATAATTCACCAGATTTCTCAGCTAGTGTTTGTGTTCCACCGCTTAATGTGTTGAGACCGCTTGTCAGCTGAACGGAACCGTCTGCGGCTTTTGTTAAGTTTGTGGACAACTCATTTGTCCCGCTCGTTAATTTACTGAGATTCGTCGTCAGTGTTTTGGCGCCATCTGTTGTTTTCTTCGCTCCGTCCTCGAGTTTCGCCGAACCTTCGGATGCATCTTCGAGTCCTTTGGCAATTTTTTTAAGGGATCCGAAAATCGCACTGCTGTATTGTTTCGTGACGGATTTACGGATTTTTTCGTTTAATTGTTTGGCAGCGGCGCTGGAAATCTGCGTACCGGAATAGTTTTTGGCCGGATTCAGATAATACTCCAGCTCAATTTTTTTCGGGTGATCGTCGAGTAACGTAGTCGCATTATGAGAAAACTTCTTCGGGATGACGACTGTCATGTAAATATCACCGGCGCGAAGCTTTTTAGCCGCATCTTTGCGTGAGAGATACTGCCAGTCAAAGTCATCATTTTTTTTCAGTTTTTTGACGAACTGATTTCCGATGTCAATTTTTTCTCCTTCGAACTTCGTCGCCTTGTCTTCATTGACGACTGCGACCTTGATGTTTTCTGTCTTACCATACGGATCCCAGAAAGCAGATAAAAAGATCGAGTTGTAAAGAAACGGGACGAGGATAAGTGCAAGAATCACGATGATCATCATCGGGCTTTTTAATTTTTTCCATTCTGAGCGAAACATAAATCAAATCTCCTTCTTGAAACTAAAAACTAATTTAAGTTTCTGGTTTTTATGAGATTTACTTTACGCTCTTTTAGGAAGGAAAGCAACTACTTAAGTCGATGAATTTCTGATATGAAGAATTGTTTCTCTTTTGTAATCATTCCAGACGAAAAACGCATCCAACCAATAAAGGAAGGATGCGTTTAGACTTAGGGAATCAATAAAATTTTTCCGGTGCTCTGACGGCTTTCCAAATAATCATGAGCCCGTTGTCCGTCCGAGAGGGAGAAGATAGTCGGAGAGGCGATTTGCAGTTGACCGGATTCCAACCAACTGAACAGTTCACCGGCCCGACGGATACGTTCTTCACGAGTCGTCAGGACGTTCCATAAGTCCCCGCCGGTCAATGTTTTCGAAGTGTCCATCAGGAACCGTGGATCAACTGAGACCGGATCCCCGCCGGCCATGCCGTAAAAGACGACTGTTCCGTGGATTTTCGTCACTTCGAAACTGTTCATCAACGTCGATCCGACCGATTCGTAGACGACATCGACGCCACGCTGATCCGTCAGTGTTAAAATCTGTTCGACCCAGTTATCCGAATATAAAAAGACATGTTCGGCACCGGCTTGTTTAGCGATATCCGCCTTTTCCATCGATGACGTTAAACCAATCGGAATGGCTCCGTGTAATCGGACAATCTGTGTCAACAATTGACCGACGCCACCGGCTGCTGCGTGGACCAATACCAAATCTTTCGGCCGGATGGTATAGCTGTCCCGTGTCAGGTAGTGCGCAGTCAAACCTTGTAATAGAACGGAAGCCGCTGTTTCGTACGAAACAAAATCCGGTAAAGGAATCACTTTATCGACGGGTGCGGCAACGAATTCGGCATTCGCGTTCGGGACGTCGGCAAAGGCTACCCGTTGCCCGACTTGAAGATCAGTCACAGCAGCACCGATTTGTGTGATGATCCCTGAACCCTCGTAACCGAGCAGGTAAGGCGGCGTGCCTTCCAAATGATAATTGCCTTTCCGGCGGTAGATGTCGGCAAAGTTTAATCCGATAGCCTTCATTTCAATTAATACTTCATTCGACTGGATTTCAGGAGTCGGGTGTTCTTCGTAATGCAGTACACTTGAATCTCCGAAGGTACGAAATGTGAGAGCTCGCATAGTAAATACACGTCCTTTTTAGTAGTTGTCAAAGGTAGTATAATTCACTTAAGCAGAAAATCCTTTTCATATGCGTTAGAGTAAGGAAAAAGAAGGTGACACTATATGAAACAAATCCTGCTCGGTGGGATTCATTTTTATCAAAAAGTGATTTCACCGATGAAACCGGCGACCTGCCGATTTTATCCGACCTGCTCGCATTACGGAAAAGAAGCAATCGAGAAACACGGTGCCTTAAGGGGCGGTTATTTGACGACCCGTCGTTTGTTACGTTGCCAACCGTTCCATCCGGGCGGACTCGACTTTGTACCGGAGACATTTGACTGGAAAGCGCCGTTACAACGGGAAAACCCGGCAGAACATCAAAAGTAATTCAAAAAGAGTCTGAGCTCGTTAAACGAGTTCAGACTCTTTTTTTGAATGTTACAGATCACCGGTTAAAAATTGTGCTTTTCCTAAACCGAAACTCCAGTCAGCTGCATCATTCTCGACGATTGAGACCATCAGATCAGCAGGCGAGAGTCCACATACAGCTTCCAACCGTTCAGCCAGTAAACGATAGAGTGCCTGCTTTTTCTCCTCTGTCCGTGTTTTACTTGTCACGCTGATAACGACGACTTGATTGGAACGTGTCAACCCGAGTCCGGTATCCTCAATGATCATTTCGTTCGCTTTATGCGTATGAACGATTTGATAACGATCCCGTTCCGGTACGTCAAAAGCTTCCAGCATCGCCTCATGGGCAGTATCGAGTAAAAGTTTCAGTTCTTCATCCGAGCGCCCTTCAATGACATCAAAACGCAGTAGTGGCATAGTCATCTTCCTTTCTATCTATATGTAGAAGTACGGGAAACCCCGTACTTCATATTTAAGCTTATCTTATTCAAAGAATGGTTTGTACTGACGGCGTTCGTGCATGACAGACAACCACTGCACAGTCGAGAATTCTTCAAGGACCCATTCTCCGTTGAAGCGGCCGAGACCTGAGTCTTTTTCGCCGCCGAACGGCATATGCGGCTCATCGTTGACGGATTGGTCATTGATGTGAATCATGCCTGTTTCGACTTGAAGTGCAAATTCTGTTGCGCGTTCAATTGAAGAACCGTGAACAGCACCGCTTAATCCGTAAGGAAGTGAGTTGGCGAGTTCAAGTGCCTCTGCGTCGTCTTTAAATGGAATGATGACAGCGACTGGTCCGAAGATTTCGTTTTTAGCAAGCGGCATATCGTTTGTAACGCCTGTTACGACCGTAGGAGCGATGACGTTTCCGTCTGCTTCACCGCCGACACGGACTGTTGCACCCGCTGCTTTAGTTTTTTCGATTTCTTCCATGATGCGGTCGACTTGCGATTGGTTGATCAACGGTCCGACTTGTGTGCGTCCGTTTGATGGATCACCAAATTGAAGTTCTTTGACACGCGCAACGTATTTTTCAACGAATTCATCATGAATGGATTGAGCAACCAAAATCCGGTTCGTCGACATACAAATTTGACCTTGGTGATAGAACTTGCTGTAAACCGCTGATTCGACGGCACGATCAAGATCAGCATCGTCCAGTACGACGAATACATTGTTTCCGCCGAGTTCAAGCGCTGTCTTTTTCAAGTGTTTTCCTGCAAGTTCACCGATGTGACGGCCGACTTCAGTAGAACCCGTGAATGAAATCAAACGTGGAACCGGATGCTCGACGATGGAGTCGCCGATTTCTGATCCGCGACCGACGATGACGTTTAAAACACCTTTTGGTAAGCCGGCTTTTTCAAAAAGACTGGCGAAAATCAAACCGCCTGAAACCGGTGTATCAGTTGCCGGTTTGACGACGACCGCGTTCCCGATAGCGATAGCTGTTGCGATTGAACGGACAGCAAGGTGGAACGGGAAGTTCCATGGGCTGATGACGCCGATGACACCAAGCGCTTTCCGGTAAATCCGGTTTTCTTTGCCAGGTACGACAGACGGACGAATTTCGCCGTGCATCCGTAATGGGAAAGTAGCAGCTTCTTTGACGATCAAGACAGAGGCAAGGAACTCGCCTTCAGCTTTAATGCGTGTACTGCCGGACTCCTTAATCAGCCAATTGACGATTGTTTCTTTTTCTTCGTACATGACTTTTAAAAATTCTTCAATCAATCCTTGGCGTTTCAGTGTCGGCACTTTTGCCCACTCTTTTTGGGCGACTTTGGCAGATTGGTAAGCATCATCCAAGTCATCGTTGTTAGCTGCTGAAATCTCAAACAGCGTTTCGCCCGTGAAAGGATTCGTATTTGTCATATTGCTGTCACTTGCGCCTTTGCGCCACTGACCGTTAATGAAAATTTTAGTGAAATCTGTGTTGAGTGTTGATTCAGTATGCTCTGACATAGCTTTTCATCTCCAATTCGTTTTGATAACACTTAAGTTATTCACGTTATGTGAAGAAGTAAAACACAAACCGACACTTTCACAAAGTGAATTGACTCGGCGGATTTTAATAAAGATGCCTGAGGACGTTTTACTAGATGAAGAAACAGGAATTAAAAATATATCGATATATTAGAGTGGAGTGGATGGAATGTGCAAAAGCTGAAATTGGTTTACCGGGAAACGAATTGGTGGTGGCCGCTCCTTTATGGGGTAGGCGGAGCAGTGTTGACGGCGGTTGTTCTGATGGTGGATTTGTATGCAAAAGAACTGTTTCCGAATGACTGGAAAACAACACTCGGTTTGGCTCAGACCATTCACAGTGCAGTCTTTACCGGATTATTAACGATGATGACATTTACGTTCTCGACGATTTTGGTCGTCCTGACAACCTATTCCTCACAATTTTCTCCCCGTACCTTACCGAACTTTATTGAAAATCGACAAGTTCAACATATTTTCGGGATTTTTATCGGAACCGTCACGTATTCGATTACGATGTTGTTCTTCATGCGACCGTCATTGAAAGATAGTGTCGTCGCTTCTGCCGTCGCCGTTATCGTTGTGTTAATCGCGGTCATTGCCTTTGTCGCATTCGTGCATATCGTCAGTCAATCGATTCGGGTCACGACGCTACTCGATCGTTTACATGAAGAAGGCTGTACGCTGATTGAAGAGCATGTGGAAGCGATAAACGGAGGTCAGTATCAATTGGTGCCGGAAAACCGGTCGACGTATTCATTCGGACTTACCGCTCTACAAACCGGTTATTTACAGGCAATTGATTATGAATTACTGATGAAGTCAGGTGAACGCGTCGCGATTGAGGTGACGATCGGAAGTTACGTCACGCAAGGACAACGGATCGGCAGTGCCGAAAAAGAGAACGTGGAACAAGGAATTCTTGTCGGCCCAACGCGTTCGGCAGAACAAGATTTTGCGTTTGTGATTCAAAAGCTGTCTGAGGTGGCACTTCGGGCGATTTCACCCGGTATCAATGACCCGAATACAGCACGCCATGCGATGCGGCAAATCGGTGATTTATTCAGACGGTACACCATGCTTCCGGACGGTAATCTCCTGGTCAACGGGGAAGGGTCGGTGACAGTCAAGCGGCTCGCGTTTTCTGAACTGTTGTACTTGACGTTTTATCAACTGCGGCATTACGGCGAAGAGGATATTTCAGTCCTTTCGACGATGCTTGAGTCACTTGAAATCATGAAACGGAATGCTTTACCGGAACATAGAGCGAGCATTGACCGGTTCATTCCATTTGTCTGCTCGGAGGTCGACTGGTCGGCATTAAACGACTGGGACCGTCAACATTTGGAGCAGGCTCAAAAAAGGGCACTTTCATGAAACCAGTCGCAGCTTTTTAACGTAATCAAGAGAAGAAAGAACAGCAGAAAGTAGGAGATTGGCATGACTATCATATTATGGAGTTTGATTGCAGTCTGTTTTTTGGCTGCGTTCGCAGGACTTGTCTATCCTGTCATTCCAAGTGCACCGTTACTCATCATTGGATTTTTGATTTATGGATTTGGATTCGGTTTTACCGAGTTGACCGTCAGTTTCTGGGTCATTCAAGCTATCTTCGTTATCCTGTTATTTACCTTAGATTATTTGGTCAGCTCTTATACCGTTGATCGACGCGGCGGTTCACAGGCCGCAAAAATCGCGACGACCGTCGGTTTGATTGCCGGTCCCTTTATCCTGCCTGGGATTGGATTGTTGATTTTCCCGTTCGTCTTTGCGATTTTAACGGAAAAAATCATCAGTAAGAAAACATGGAAGGATTCTGTTTCAATCGGAATCGGGACTGTGTTGGGCATTCTGTCTAGTGCCTTATTAAAAGGGATCGCCATGCTGTTAATGATTGTCGTATTCATCCTGTATGTCGTGTAAGGGAAAAGAAAGATTATCTGCAAGTACACATTTTCCGAGAGTTCCGTTATAGTATGAATATGAAAAAGTAGAGAAGCTTGTTCATTAAAAACAAGCTTCTTTTTGGTGGAGAAGACCGATGAGAAGCTGATCGGCTTAATTTAAATGGAGGTGAATCCCCTTAGTTTGGGGAAACGATTGGACAGTACACACGCAGTGGAGACATTCGATACAACAACGATTATCATTCGGCTTTTGATTATTGCACTTTTAATTGTGCTGACCGCTTTTTTTGTCGCAGCAGAATTTTCAGTTGTCAAAATGAGAATGTCCCGAATCGATCAATTGATTACAGAAGGCAGTAAAACCGCGAAGACGGCGAAAAAATTATTAGACAACCTGGATTATTATTTATCTGCCTGTCAGCTCGGGATTACCGTGACGGCCCTTGGACTGGGTTGGTTAGGCGAATCGACGGTCGGTGCGATTCTCGCGATGGTATTCAAGGAGATTGCACTTCCGGAATCCGTCTCGACGGTCGTTTCCTTTACGTTAGCCTTTTCCGTCGTGACATTTTTACACGTCGTCCTCGGGGAACTGGCACCGAAATCACTGGCGATTCAAAAAACGGAAGCCATTACGATGTTGCTTGCCCCGCCGCTTTATTGGTTCGGGAAAGTAATGAAACCCGTCATTTGGCTGCTCAACGGCTCAGCACGGGTCTTCTTGCGCCTGTTTGGTGTCGAACCCGTTGGTCATGAAGACGCTCACTCGGAAGAAGAAATCAAAATCATCATGACACAAAGCTACAAAAGCGGTGAAATCAATCAAACTGAGTTGTCGTACATGCAAAACATCTTTTCGTTTGATGAACGGATCGCGAAAGATATCATGTTGCCGCGGACGGATCTGATTACGATCTCAAACGATGCATCGATGGAGGACATCATTGCCCTTGTTGAAGAATACCAGTTCACCCGGTATCCGGTTGCAGAAGAAGGCGACAAAGATAAAATCTTAGGATTTATCAATGCGAAACAATTGTTCACGGATCATATGGCGAACAAAGGGAAAGCACTGAGCTTCTATGTGCACAACCTGCCGATTGTATCGGAATATTCTCCGTTACAAGACGCGATGCTGAAGATGCAGGTCGAACGTACACCGATGGCGCTTGTCATCGATGAGTACGGTGGAACAGCCGGCGTCATCACGATGGAAGATATCCTGGAGGAAATCGTCGGTGAAATTCGCGATGAGTTTGATAAAGATGAAAAAGCGGACATCGAACAGATTCATGAGCGCTTGTACCGGATTTCAGGTCGTGTCTTGATTGACGACTTGAACGAACGGTTTAATCTCGGAATTGAAGAAGAAGACATTGATACAATTGGCGGCTGGGTCATGGCACAGGATACGGAAGTATCGAGCGGTCAGGAATTCCGTTATAAAAACCATACGGTCAAAGTCATGGAAGTCGACAATCATCAAGTTAAATCGATTTATCTACAGTTACCGGAAAAAGAACCGGTGACGGAAGAAATCGTTTGAATGTAAGACGGAAGACTACACTTCGGTGTAGTCTTTTTTTGTGAAAAAGAACACCTTTCATTGTTTATTCTTGTCGAGACAGTGGTAATACAGTTTATGTGGCCGAAACAAGCTACTAAAATTAGCGGATAAAGGGGTTCTTATTCATGACGAAAACAATTCTTACTTCACGTGCAACTGCAGTAGGGGGACGCGATGGAAAGGTCGCCTCTGACGATAACGTAATTAATTTAGATCTTGTCATGCCAGGTACGAAAGGCAAAGAAGATATTCCTACTTCAAATCCAGAACAATTATTCGCAGCAGGATACGCTGCATGCTTTGACGGGGCATTCAACCTGATGGCTCGCCAAGATAAAAAACGTGTTGAGACACGTACGAATTCTGAAGTCAGCTTACTTGAAGACGAAGAAGCAGGCGGCGTCAAAATTGCTGCTAAACTTGTTGTCGAAGTAGTTGGCGTAACAGAAGAAGAAGCACAGGACTTGCTGGAAAAAACGCATCAGTTCTGCCCGTATTCAAAAGCAACACGCGGCAACATCGATGTGGATTTGTCAGTAAAAGTCGTGGATTCTTTAGACAACTAAAATTTTATCCTCGTTGAAGGAGGGGAAGCAGATGGCTCCAAAAGAAACGGAACGACCAAACGAACAGTTTGAAGACGAACGAAAACGTTTGACGGACAAGGAACGTGAGCTTTCACCCGAACAACAGGAAGAAGTATTAAAAGGAAAAGACGAGATGCCGGACGATCCGGTTTCACCGCGAGACCGGGGAATGGACAAGTAACAAAAACTTTAATTTGGGGGATGAGCAACAATGGGTAAAAAAGTAGCAGTCGTGCTTGCTGATCATTTTGAAGATGTCGAGTTTACAGGTCCTGTCGATGCGTTAAAAGAAGCGGGTCATGAAGTAACAGTCATCGGAACAGAAAAAGGTGCAGAACTCGTCGGGAAACAAGAAGAAGCAAAAGTAACAGTCGATGTAACGATTGATGAAACATCTTCTTCAGACTTTGACGCACTATTGATTCCAGGCGGTTTTTCTCCGGACTTACTCCGTGAAGACGATCGTTTCGTCACATTTACGGAAGAGTTTGATACATCTAAAAAGCCAATCTTCTCAATCTGTCACGGTCCACAATTGATGATTAACGCGAAAATCGTCAAGGGACGCAAAATGACAGGATATAAATCGATTCGAATCGATTTAGAGAATGCGGGAGTGTCGTATGAAGACAAGGAAGTAGTCGTCGATGACAACTTCGTGTCGAGCCGTCAACCGGATGATATTCCGGCATTTAATCGCGAAATGCTAGCTAAATTAGGATAACTGCTTAAAGTGAAAATGAGCGCCCGCTGACTTCGATCAGCGGACGCTCATTTTTTAGTTTTCCGGATAATCACAAAGTTCCGTAATGACCCCATGCGAATGACGGGGGTCCATATAGATTAATCGTCGGCCGAGCGGAGTTTGACGGTAGGTGTCCTCTAAAAATGTAATTCCCCGTTGTTTTGCTTCCAAAATGGCTTGGTCCAAATCATCAACACGATAGGCAATATGATGAACGCCTTTTCCCCGTTGTTTTAAAAAGCGGGCAATCGGACTTTCCGGACTTGTCGGAGTCAACAATTCAATATGCGCATCTTCAAATTCAATGACAGCAATATTAGACGCAACCCCCGGTGTCGGATTGCTGTACTCACGAATTAACGTTCCTCCTAAAACGGTCGTATAAAACGTAATCGCTTCCTGCATATCCCGAACAGCGATGCCGGTATGATCTAAATACATAACAGTTCCTCCTTTACTTCGATAGTCATAGTGTGTCAAACTCTTTTCCAACACGCAATGAAGAAGATCCGGTTGGGGTGTCTGGATAGGAGCGAAAAGAGAACTTATCCAAAATGACATCTCACTGAAATATAATACAAGGAAAATGAATGCTATAATCAAAAACGTTCTTATAATTTTTAAAAAGTATTACTAAATTTAAATATCATCACTCGATTACTTATATAAACTACACAGAAAAAGAGGGAATACTACATGAAAAAAACGTTCGCGTCGCTCATCGTTTCGGCACTTATTCTTTCATCGACTCCTCACTTCGTAGCAGCAGATGACTTAAGTGAACAAAAAGCTAAAAACGAACAGAAGCAACAAGAAAATGCCAAAACACAAAAAAACTTAGAATCGTCCGTTAATCAAGAAGGACAAAAAATTTCCAAGACTCAGCAAGAAGTTAACCGCTTGGACGAAGCATTAAACGAAAAAATGTTTGCAGTTGAAACAAAAGACCGTCAGATCAAAGCAACTGAAGCAGAAATCGTTGAACTTGGAAAGCAGATCGAAAAGTACAAAGCGAAATTAAAACGCCAAGAAAAACTGCTTGGTGACCGTCTTCGTGTCATGCAAGAAAATGATGGGAACTCCATTAAATGGGAAGAAGTCATTTTTGGATCAAAAGATGTCGGGGATCTGGTCAGCCGCGTTTTAGCGGGGAAATCCATCTCACAACAAGATGATAAAATGATTACCGATTATCAAAACACACAAAAAAAATTAGCAGCTGCTCAACAAGAATTAAAAGATAAAAAAGCAAAACTTGTGACGGAGAAACAAGAGTTGAAACGTCAACAAGCGGAACTTGAGCAACAGCTCAAAGAACGTAACAAACGCTTAAAAGAACTCCGGAAACAGAAAAAGAAATTTGAAACTCAGTTGATGGATGCAAAAGAAGTACAACAAATTTTGATCGCGCAAGAGCAAGCAATTGCAGCTGAAAAAGCAGCTCGCGAACGTGAAGCACGAATCGAAAAAGAGCGTCAAGCGCAAGCGGCACGTGAAGCAAAAGCACGTGCAGAAGCACAGGCAGCACAAGCAGCAGCGGCTCAAAAAGCAGCAGCTGAACAACAGGCGGCAGAAGCAGCCGCTGCTAAAGCAGCAGCCAAAGCGGAACAAAAATCGTCAACACCTGCTACGTCGACGAAACAATCTACGCCATCTGTGACTGTGCCGAAAGCAGCACCGGCACCAACACCGGAACCGGCAGCACCAACACCTGCTCCATCATCTTCTTCTATGTTTATTCACCCGACAAGTGGATCAATCACACAAGGATATGGTTCAGCAAGCGGTTCGAACGGTTATTCTTTCCACAATGGAATTGATTTCGGAGCGCCGGTCGGTACGCCGATTGTTGCAGCAGCAACAGGAACGGTTATCACTGCATCAAGTGGTGGTCCGTACGGTAATCATGTCATGATCGCACACCAATTAAATGGAAAAACATATACAACGGTTTACGCGCATATGAGTTCATTAAATGCACATGCTGGACAACGTGTCAGTCAAGGACAACAAATCGGTGCCCTTGGCAGCACAGGGAATTCAACAGGCCCGCACTTACACTTTGAAATTCATGTAGGTGGTTACAGCTACAGTGCTTCAGGACCGGCGAATTCTGTAAATCCAATGTCGATGTTATAATTACGGAAAAAGCGATTGCTATGGCAATCGCTTTTTTTTGTGTGTCTTGATCAAAATGAAAAATGTTATATTACAAAAAAACGCTTTCACTTGAAACATAAATGAAATTTTACTGAAACTATTACGATGCTATAATCAATCTCAGACATAAATACTTTGAATTAACTACTTTTCAAATAAGAAATCATACATAAGTGAGGAAATGAGACATGTTAAAAAAATTGTTGTCAACGGTATTGTTAGGAGTGTTGCTCGTATCAACTGCGCCGACTTCTGGTCATGCTGCAACGATTAAAGAAAAGAAATCTCAAAATGCGACAGAACAGCGTCGATTGGAAAAAGCCATTAAAAAGCAAGAAGCCAAAATATCGGCGGAACAACGCGAAATCAATAAAATTGATGCAGCGATTAATGAAAATATTTTCCGGATTTCCGAAAAAAATAAGCAGATTAAACAACTAAACCTTCAGATTGAAGATCTGGAAGCGGAAATCGTCCGCTATGAAATCATGCTCACACGTCAAGAAGAGTTGCTCGGAGACCGGTTACGTGTACTTCAAGAAAACGACGGTAATTCGATCAAATGGGAAGAAGTCATTTTTGGTTCGAAAGACCTGGGGGATTTATTCAGCCGTGTCATGGCCGGTAAAAAAATCGCCGAACAAGATGATAAAATGATTTCTGCTTATTTGGAAACACAGGAAAAGCTGGCGGAAATGAAAAAGAACCTCATCACTAAAAAAGAAGAGCGTGTTCAAGAAAAAAAATCATTGCTCATTCAAAAGAAACAATTAAAACAACAGATGAAAGAACGGAGCGCAACCCTGAAAAAATTACGTAAAGGGAAGACGAAGTTTACGACAAAACTGTTGAGTGCCAAAGAATTACAGGCGACTTTAGAAGCTCAAGAAAGAGCGATTGCGGCAGCAAAAGCAGCAGCGAAAGCCGCCGCAGAAAAAGCGGCGGCCGAAAAGGCAGCAGCGGAAAAAGCAGCAAAAGCAGCAAAAGAAGCAGCAAAATCAAAGCCTGAATCAAGTGAATCAACGGTTGTTCCGACTCCTGTCAGCAGTGGACCGACCGGATCGGCGAAGTTTGTTCGTCCGGCTTCGGGTGGTGTCTCACAAGGATTCGGACCGGCCAGTGGAGCGAACGGTTATACTTTCCATAACGGTGTCGATTTCAGCGGACCTGTCGGATCGCCAATTCGTGCGGCGGCTTCCGGAACAGTCATTACGGCCTGAAGCGGCGGACCTTACGGGAATCACGTCATGATTTCCCATTTCCTTGACGGTCAAGTGTATACAACGGTGTACGGTCATATGAATTCGTTATCGGTTTCAGCAGGTCAAACGGTCACTCAAGGTCAAAGGCTTGGTACTCTTGGGAGTACGGGTAATTCGACAGGACCGCATTTGCACTTTGAACTGCATATTGGTGGATATCAATATAGCGCGTCAGGACCTGCTAACACGGTTAATCCACTTGGATACTTGTAAAAACGAGCTTCGGCTCGTTTTTTTGATGGTGCTGTGATACAGTGAAAAAGAATTTAAATTACGAGCAACTAGGGGAGCTGGAGGAGTCCGGCTGAGAGGAAAACCATTCTGTTTTCGACCCTGTCACCTGAACTGGATAATACCAGCGTAGGAAAGTTGAGATCGAAGACATGATTACTTTAACCGGTGAACCTGGTTATTCATGGCGTCGTCTGCTTTTTTACAGCGGACGGCGCTTTTTGTTGTCCGTTTTCTCCTTATTTGCTCACGGGAAAGTGAGGAATTGGAATGAAACACGTATTAACGATCGCCGGATCCGACTCCGGTGGCGGAGCGGGAATTCAGGCGGATTTAAAAACATTTTCAGCACTTGGTGTATATGGCATGAGTGTCATCACGGCGATTACGGCACAAAATACATTGGGTGTTCAAGCGGTTGAAGACGTCTCTCCCGAACTTGTGGAGGCACAGTTAACCTCGATTTTTTCAGATATCCGTGTCGATGCCGTCAAGATTGGAATGGTTTCTAATCAGGAAACGATTCAAGTGATTGCCCGACAACTGGAAAAGTATCCTCTGCCGATTGTTCTTGATCCGGTCATGGTCGCAAAAGGTGGCCATGCTTTGTTACAACCGAATGCGGAACAGGCATTGCTCGAACAGCTGTTACCACTTGCGACCCTTGTGACACCGAATATTCCTGAAATCGAGCGGATGATCGGTGGAACCGTCCATTCACTTGCTGATATGAAGCAAGCAGCGGTCAAGCTGATTGAACGACAAACAGGAGCTGTGTTGCTCAAGGGCGGGCATTTGGAAGGGCAAGACGCCACTGATCTTTTATATACGGACGAACGGTATGTTGTCTTTGAACAAGAACGGATTGAGTCCCGTCATACGCACGGGACAGGCTGTACGTTGTCCGCTGCTATCGCTGCCAACCTGGCTCTTGGTCATTCACTGGAAGACAGCGTCCGTTATGCGAAACGTTATGTGACCGAAGCGATTCGTCACGGTTTTGCTCTTGGACACGGAATTGGACCGACACATCATTTTCATGAACTTTGGAGGGATACACATGCTACGACGCATCCATGATAAAAAACCATTAATTCATCATTTAACGAATACCGTCACGATCAATGATTGTGCTAATATGACACTTGCGCTTGGAGGATCTCCTGTCATGGCAGAGGACCTGCTCGAAGTCGAAGAGATGGTTGGTCTTTCAGACGCCGTCGTGATTAATACAGGAACCATCAATCCGGACATGCGCAAAGCACAGCTGCTAGCAGGGAAAACGGCTAACCGGCTGGGGAAACCGGTCATTTTGGATCCGGTGGGCGCGGGAGCCACGACATTAAGAACGGATTTTATGAAACAACTGATGGAGGAAATCACCTTTACGGTCATCAAAGGAAATGCTTCGGAAATTAAAACGTTGCTTGGACAGGCTGCTCGAACGAAAGGGGTCGATGTGGCGGAAGGAGAATCACTCGATCTTCAAAGTGTTCACGCCTTCGCTTCCCAGACGAAACAAGTCATCGTCGTCACCGGACCCGTTGATTTTGTGACAGATGGAGTCCGTCAACATCATTTGGACGTCGGAACAAAACGACTCGGCCAAGTGACGGGAACAGGATGTATGACCGCTTCCTTGATTGCGACTTTTTTGGGAGCAGGATACGATCATTTCGACGCAGCTGTATTTGGGACGTACGCCATGGGAAAAGCAGGGGAAACGGCCGGAAATCGTCCTGGTATCGGCAGTTTTCGGACCGGATTGTTTGATGCGGTCAGTCTGATGACAGAGGAAAGTTTGCCGGAGGTGCAGATGAATGGACAGTGAATACTTGATTTATGCAGTGACGGATAGACGTCTGCACCCGCATCTTCCCTTGGAGGATGCTGTCGAAGCAACGATTAAGGGCGGTGCAACGATTGTTCAATTACGGGAAAAAGAGATGTCGGGTAAGAATTTTCTCGAATCAGCCGTTGTACTGAAGGATCTGACTGCCAGTTATAATATTCCGTTGATTATCAATGACCGGATCGATATCGCTTTATTAGTCGAAGCGGGCCTGCATATCGGTCAAGATGATATTCCTTTAACGGAAGCACGTCGATTGTTACCGACGGCGACGATC
Organism: Exiguobacterium sp. s145; assembly: GCF_018618835.1. NCBI lineage: Bacteria > Bacillati > Bacillota > Bacilli > Caryophanales > Exiguobacterium > Exiguobacterium sp. s145. The sequence continues at coordinate 19,762 of NZ_JACSMV010000023.1, forward strand.
GGTGTTTCCGTTTCAACGGTCGAACAGGCTGTGGCAGCAGAGCAGGACGGTGCAGATTATTTAGGAGTCGGGTCACTTTTTCCGACGGCGACGAAACAAGATGCGACATTCATGTCACGTGTGACATTAGAGCAAATCAGGAAAGCCGTTCGCATCCCGTTAGTAGGCATCGGTGGAATTAGCGAAACAAATGTATCGTTACTTGATTCTCTCGTAGATGGATATGCCGTGGTGTCCGCTTTGTTTGCCAATCCGGAAATTGAACGAACGACGAAAAAGTTTAAACAGACCGTCGAACAAGTGCGTCAGAGCGTTTCAGACAGGGTATAATCCTTCTAGAGGTGATGGTCGTGAAATGGCAGTCTGTTCGATTTCGAGGACGATGGATTCGATATAAAATCGAACCGCAAATCATTCGAGTCGAAAATCGCGGGAAATATCATTTAGGGGCAGCTCTATTTCCTTTCCCGAATCGTTATTCCTATCAACTGGCGGTCTTATTAAAGAATAAATACCAGCAACAGTATAAACGTTCCTTACTCATTCAAACGAGTTCCATCGCAACGGAAATCTGGGGACACACACATCTGGACATTTTTTACCGGATGCTGCTGCCGCTTCCGTTACCCCGTTTTTTACGGAAACGTTACCAGGAGCGTTTGAAAAGTACAGGTGTGATTGATATCGGTGTACGTGCCGTCGATTCCAATCGTATCGTATGGGATATCGGAAATTTTTTGGGCGGTTGGTTCTTTTATGCCGTCTCAAGACGAAACCGTGACAAATGAACAGGTCTGCTTTCCGCTTTGGATGAACGGGAAGCAGACCTGTTTTGTTTTTCGATGTTCAGTTACCGGATTTAAAGGAGTCAGTCGTTGGAGTCTTGGAGTGATTTCCTTGCAATTCATTTGAAACGATGGTGGAATTAAAGGGAAAGAGGTGATGACTGTGGATGCACCACGTTGTGAAACGATTGCGATTGATCAGGTACGTGCGCAAGAGATTGAGCAAGTCGTCGATACGATTCCGACGACAGATATCGGAAAGTTATTCAAAGTCCTGTCAGATGCCACGCGTCTGCGGATTGCTTACGCCTTAACGGTAGAAGAGGAACTTTGCGTCTGTGATGTCTCGGCTTCGGTAGATTGCTCGATTGCAACAGCTTCTCACCATCTCCGCACCTTGCTGAAACAAGGTTTGGTGAAATATAGAAAAGAAGGTAAGGTCGTCTACTACTCGTTGGACGATCACCATGTCTCATCGCTCGTCCATCTGGCCATGGAGCATGTAAACGAGGGGAAAGCGTCCTCATAAGTCTGCTCCATCACAAAAACAAACACGCATCGTTCTTACGGACGGTACGTGTTTGTTTTGTTTTCGAGAATTGGTTTGGACCGGTGAAATAAAATAATGGTCGTTGCGATTAACAAAAAAGCTAAAATGGATAAGCTGAAGCACATCCGTTTATATTCTGCCGTCATTTCAGTAGTCAATTCCAGTTTTTGCTCCAGATCACGATATAATTTGTCTTTGATCTGCGACAGATCTTCAAGAATTGTTTGAGTCGTTTGAGTCGTTTGTTTCGCCAACTTTTTCGCACGTTGCGGATGATCTGTTTCGTAGACGGTAAACACCTCTTGAATCTCTTCTTCCCACGCATTGTTGCGTGACAATAAATCTTTTACTGCCCCGGGGGTCTGATTGGAGGAATTCAGTAATCGTCGTAAATCATGAACTTTAGAGGTGGAAAAATAGTATTGTTCGATGTAACGATCATCTTCGTATAATAGCAGTCCCCGAACAGCATTCGCCCGGTCGCGATTATGCTCTATCAGTTGGTCCACTTGTTTAATCATTGGAATGTCCTGTGTATGCATCTCTGCCGTCAGCTTCGAAATCGTACGATACCCGCTGAGAGCGTAGAGGAGGGGGATCGAGGCAAACAGGCTGACGACTAGAATAAGGATGATGCGGTGACGCCATAATTGATTCATACAATTCGTCCTTTTTTTTACAAAACGTAATGTCATTAGCTTAACCACTATTTCCCAAAAAGTGAAGGATTCTTCAGAAAAATGTGGAACATTTTCTTTGGATTCGCGTATTATACACAAAAAAACCGCTACAACGAGTGTAGCGGCGACAGAATTAAGGCTATTAAAAAGAATAGGAATGCTCTTTATAGTTACCGAAGACCGTGTGAATTTCAGAAAATGTAACAAAGGCATTTGATTCGACGGAGGAAACAATTTCCTGAAGCTTAAGAATTTCATTGTTCTGAACAACGACATAGACCATCTTTTTCGTTCGTTTCGAATATCCGCCGCGGGCATCGAGAATCGTTACACCGCGCCCAAGTTCTTTTGTAATGACATCATTGATTTCATCGGCTTTTTCACAAATGATGATACATTGTTTAGAAGCAGAGTAAAAACTGTATACTGTCTGAAGTGCTTTTGCTCGAACGAAACTCATGATTAAAGCATACATGACATGTTTTAAATCAAACACGAACCAGACAAGTACATAGATGACTAAATCCTGCATTAAAAAAATACGCGGAAGCGGCCAATTGTGGAAGCGGGCATAAAAGAACTTTCCAAGAATATCAAGACCGCCAGTCGAGGCGCCACCAAAGAAGATTAAAGCCATTGCCAAACCGGAGACAAGTCCGGCAAAAATGGAAGCGACCAGTGGATCATTTAAAGATTCCGGAACGATTTGAGTCGGAATCCAGTCAATCAGGAATGATGAAGCCAAGACGATGAGACCGGATAAAAACATAAAACGTTTTCTCAAAAAACGAAATCCTAGTAAAAAAAGTGGAATATTCAAGACCAGTTGTGTCAAGCCGATTGGCGTGTGGAATAATTCCTGAACAATAAGTGTGATTCCCATGATTCCGCCGGATCCGATATCATTCGGCGATAAGAGAAGACTGATGTACAACGAGTACAGCAACGTCCCGATCAAGAGGAAACCGATTTTCTCTGTACGTTTTTTCTTTGCGGGCTGTTTAGTTTTCATGTTGATTGATGAGTAATCTCATGCTCCTCCTCCATAAAGTATCTGCCTGCAAGAGTACGCTGATATGAGGATTAATTCAACCCCTGTTTTGAAAAAAGAACAATCAAACCATCTGTTTTTCAGAAAGGAGACCATTTTTTTGAAAAAAATCATACTGGTCATTCTCTGCATTGGACTCGGATTATCGGCAGGATCATGGTTTGTTCTGAATTTACAGCAGCCACCGGAAGAAGAGCGTTTTAAGGATGGTCAGGTGATTGCGCGTCATGTCGGGATATCGGTTTCCAATACGGCTGCGATTGAAGAGCTAGTTAAGCAGTTGCCATTTTCCGAAGCGTTGACTGCTGTATCGATAGAGGGGACGTCCGTGAAGATGACATACGAACCGGCCGGAAAAGAACAGGCGGACTGGACAGGCAGTAATGAAAAGACGATCCGGTCTGCTGGCACTTCTTTTCTCGAGAGCCGATTATCCAAGCTGATCATGCATCATACATTAGCACTTTTTTTAAGTGTCTCTGATTTATCTGAACTTCAAATCCGTTACACCGACACAGTTTCTGACGTCACGTTTGAGACGGACCGACAACGGATTGAAGACTATACACCGCGGGATATTGAACGGGCTACTTCTTCCGCAACCAGATTTAACCGCGTCGTTGTCGAAGACTATGTACTGGTCGAATCCAGACGGTCGGTATTCTTTAAAAAATTTGAGGATGCGTTGCAAATCCTTCCTTCAAACTAGTTGTATTCACCAAGAAAAGGCACTTTTCACAAACTTGACACAATGGTATCGTTTACATCCTGCTCTTTTAATAAAACGTTAAATAGTGTCTATTCATGACTTGAACATCTTATAAGATGGAAGTATGATAATAAATGAACAGACATTGTGAAGTGTTGAACAAAAGAAAGCGGGGTTTCTACAATGAATGAAGTAGAAGCATTAGAAGGGTTAAGAAAAAAAGCTGTCAAATCGACACAAATGCTACGGATGCGTCCGCTGGAATATTTGGTTCGAGCGATGTTAGCTGGAGTATTCATTGGTTTTGCCATCATATTTACACTCAAAGCAATCAACGGTTTATATTTAAATGAATCACCGGTTACGACGCTTGTCGGTGGATTGACATTCGGTGTCGCACTCGTCTTGATCGTCTACGGCGGAGCAGAATTGTTTACCGGAAACACCATGTATTTCACGACGTCGACCATGCGTGGTTTTACTTCGAAAATGGATACATTGAAAGTATGGACACTATGTTTTATCGGAAACGGTCTTGGTGGACTTGCCTTCGCCTTACTCTTTTCACAGACAGGAATTATCCAGGAGCTCGGAATGGAGAACTGGTTGTTTGCTGTTTCCGAAACGAAAATTCATCATACGACATGGGAGATCTTCACACGAGCCATCTTCTGTAACTGGATGGTCTGTCTAGCGATTTTCATTCCGAAAAATATGAAAAACGAACTGGCACAAATCATGATGATGATGATTTTAGTTGCTGTGTTCTTTGCCTCCGGTTTTGATCACGTCATTGCCAACATGGCCTTGTTCTCACTGGCTTTAGTCGTTCCGCATCCGGAAGCGATTTCCTTTGCCGGTGCGATCCATAACCTGGTTCCGGCATTGCTTGGAAACATCATCGGCGGAGCATTGTTCATGGGGATGGTTTACACATGGCTTAATAAATCAAAGCTGGAAGTAGAACAGTCAAACGAACAGGCAGCGACAATCAACATCGCTTCCAAACAAAAAGCTTAAAAATCGTTAAGGACGTCGTTATAAAAACAAAAAAGAAGGATTCGATGAAAAATCGGATCCTTCTTTTTTGATGTCTGTCATTATTCGAGATGTTGAAAACGATCGACATCTGCTGCTAGTTCTTCATAAATGGCTTCGACGATTTGAGCATCATCGAACAGGCCTAAAATATTTTCATCGGACAGGGCATCAACCGGAGACGTGAAGTACAAAACGGCCGTCAATAAAAGTTGTTCCTGTTCTGGTTGCATTTCGAAACGTTTGTTGTACAAAGCACGTAACATCTCGAGCAACTGCTTGAGCTGGAAGTAAAGAACAAGTTCTGCTTCGCGTTCGACATCCGAGCCGTCCTCAGAGGCAAGATCTGTCGTCAATCGGGCTAATCCGAGTTCCCCTTGAATCAATAAGTCTTCTTGCGCTTTTGCATTTCCGACCGCGTTTAACGCTTGGCGGTGAAAATAGGTGTAAGCGGATTTAAAATCGCCTGGTGTAAATTCCATCATCAACACTCCTTCTGTATCTCTAGTTTCACCTTATTTCTTGCAAAATTGCAACTATTTCGTGAAAATAAGAGTAATAGTTGAAAGGGGATTACATAATGCCGACTCAAGAACAATTAAAAAAATATGCCGCACTTGCGGTACGTACAGGAATTAACCTGCAAGCCGGTCAGCAACTCGAAATTCGGGCGGGGATTGAAAATGCACCGCTAGTCCGTGAAATCACACGCGTTGCCTACGAAGTGGGCGCTTCGAATGTCTACGTCCAATGGTCAGATGACGAAATGACGAAAATCCGTTACTTCGACGCACCGGAAGATTCATTTGATGCGTTCCCGGACTGGCTGAAAGCCCGCTTTGATCAGTTGGCAGAAGAAAAAACAGCCTTCCTGTCCGTTGTCAGTGAAGATCCTGACTTATTAAACGGCGTCGAATCCAGCCGGATTGCCCGGGCGAATAAAGCTGCAGGGGTGGCATTGGCAAATTGGCGTAAGTTCGTCATGAGCGATAACGTCAGCTGGTGCGTCATAGCCGCGCCGTCAGATGCCTGGGCGGCAAAGGTATTCCCAGACTCGGAACACGCTGTAGAAGACCTGTGGGAAGCTATCTTGAAGGCGACACGTGTCGATCAGGACAATCCGGTCGCGGCGTGGGAGCAACATGATGCGAACCTGCGGACGAAAGCAACCTTCCTGACAGAAAAGAAATACAACAAGTTGCATTATTCAGCACCCGGAACGGAACTGACGATTGAACTGCCGGAGCGTCACGTCTGGTTAGGTGGCGGCGGACCAAACGCGGATGGTGTTGACTTCATCGCCAATCTGCCGACGGAAGAAGTATTTACGTTACCGAAGAAAACAGGCGTCAACGGTCATGTTTCGAGCACGAAACCGCTCAGCTACAGCGGGAATCTGATTGATGAATTCACATTATGGTTTGAAGACGGAAAAATCGTCAAAGCCGAGGCAAAACAGGGGCAGGCAGCGCTTGACGAACTCATCTCATTGGATGAAGGCGCCCGTTATCTCGGAGAAGTGGCCCTCGTACCTCACCACTCACCGATTTCAGATTCGGGTATCTTGTTCTACAATACGTTATTTGACGAAAATGCTTCGTGTCACTTGGCAATCGGTCGTGCGTATTCAACATGTCTCGAAAACGGTCCGAGTTTATCAAATGAAGAATTGGCGGCACAAGGCGCAAACGATTCAATGACACACGTCGATTTCATGATCGGTTCAGGTCAGATGTCGATTGACGGTGAGTTGTCTGACGGGACACGCGAACCATTGATGCGTGACGGAAACTGGGCAATCTAATGCAGGAATTTTGACGGAAAGAAAAACAAGGGAGCACCCGGGCAGAATTAACATGCCGCGGTGCTCCCTTGTTTAGTTCGATGGGATGAACAGGAATCAAGCTTCTTCGCCGATGATTTTTACTTCCGGCTCCAGTAAGATACCGAACTTTTCCTGGACGGTTTCCTGAACGTGGCGGATGAGCGAGATGTAGTCGGTCGCTGTGGCATCCTTGATATTGACAATGAAACCAGCGTGTTTTTGTGACACTTCCGCGCCACCGATTCGTGCACCTTGCAAGCCGCTGTCTTGAATCAGTTTACCGGCAAAATATCCTTCCGGACGTTTGAAGACACTCCCGCATGAAGGATACTCGAGAGGTTGTTTCGTCTCACGTTTATGCGTCAGATCGTCCATCATTTCCTTGATTAAAGCAGGTTCGCCTTCTGTTAATGAAAAACGTCCTTCGAGAATGATGTACTCTTTTTTCGAAAAACAGCTTGTCCGGTACCCGAGCTCAAGTTCTTCGTGTGAGATGTTTAACAGCTCACCTTTACGTGTCAAGACCGTTGCACTGTGGAGGCAGTCTTTTACTTCTCCGCCATAGGCACCGGCATTCATGATGAGTGCGCCGCCAATCGTTCCCGGGATACCGCAGGCAAACTCAAGACCGCTTAAGGCGTGGTCGTAGGCGATACGTGAAGCCTGGATGATGGCCGCACCGCTCTGCGCGATCAGTTCATGTCCTTCAACCGAAATATCCGTTAATTTTTCAAAGGATAAAACGATGCCGCGGATACCGCCGTCGCGGACAACGAGATTCGAACCGTTTCCAAGCATCGTCAACGGGAGGTCATGTTCATAGGCATACCGGACAGCGAATGCAGTTTCTTCGTATGTCGACGGGATGAGGAATAAATCTGCCAGTCCACCCATCTTGGTGTACGTATGGTTTTTTAAGGGTTCATTAATTAAAACAGCTTCTTTTGCAATACCTTCATATAATCCAGCTAATAATTGCTCAGTCATCATGTCTCAGTCCTTTTTCATAAATTCCATTCAGCCAAAAAACGCTCAAAATATATTTTACACTAATTCCGTGATTGATGTTTAGCATACTGTTCCCAAAATACAGAGTTGACAGATAAAAAGCAAGCTGTTCGTGAAGAATGTAATCGAATCAACATGTAGATGTTGTTTTCTTTTTATAAAAAATGAGCGGATTGTGAATGAATAAAAGTAAAAAAGGGAAAATTAAAGAAACGACTGTCATCCGGAAAGAGGGGATTTAAATGGAAAGTGAACGACTGGAAATGCGACCGTTCGTAGAAGAGGATTTTACGTTTTATAAAACCCTTGTTCAAAATGAGCAGGTCATGCGTTACATCAACGGCGGTGTCGTCTTAGACGAGGATAAGGCGCGGAGTTGGTTTGAGCGTCAACTGGATCGCTACAAGGATGAGCGGCAAACCGGATTTTTATTGTTAATCAAAAAAGAGACGAATGAACCGATTGGATTTGCCGGACTGCTTTTACAAACAGTCGATGGAATCGAGGAACTCGAAGTCGGCTACTGGTTGACGCCGATTCATTGGAAAGTGGGATATGGCCGGGAAGCAGCCAAACGACTGATGCGCGAAGCATTCGAGCGGGGACATGACCGTCTCATTTCCATCATTCATCCGGAAAATCATTCTTCGCAAAATGTTGCGCGGGCGAATGGGTTACAATGGGAAAAAGACACGTTGTTCAACGGAATTCCGGTCGTTATCTATTCCTGCCGGTTGTCCCGATTGTTCAGAGGTTGAATTTAGAAGCCAAGAGGAGCGAATCAGGTATGTATCAGACAAAGTGGATGGGGTTCAATGAGTTGGATAATACAAGCTTGTATCAATTATTGAAATTAAGAACAGATATATTTGTCGTGGAGCAGAATTGTCCGTACCCGGAACTCGATAACCGTGATCAAGATGCCCTGCATGGTCTCGCATATGACGGCGAACGTTTGATTGGTTGCCTGCGCATTTTGCCGAGGAAGTCGTCAGGCGCCGTTGCAATCGGTCGGGTAGCGGTCCAAACGGATTACCGGTCAAACGGCGTAGCAAGAAAACTGTTGAACGAAGCGATTACTCACATCGAGAAGCAAGGGGAATCATTGATTGATCTCCAGGCTCAGGCACATTTGAAACGGTTTTACGGTTCCTTTGGTTTTAAAGAAACGTCCGATGTCTATTTAGAGGACGGAATTCCTCATCTAGACATGCAAATGAACTTGGGGGAAGATTCAAAAAGACTTCAGGAATAGGACGTACGAACCGATGAAGAGAGCAGGAAGAACTTTGTCTGGAGGTGAGTCAGTCATTGAAAAAAGTACTGGTCATTCTCGCGTTAAGTTTGATTGGCGTATTGTCGTTTGCTGTCGGAATTTCCTACGCTGAACTTCAAAGTAGTCAACGCAGTGCAGAAGAACAGTTGACGAAGATGTTGCAGACACAGCACAACATCGATAAAACGTCACTACTGGAAGTGAAGGCTTCTTTTTCCATTCAACATCGTCAAGTGATTAAAGTACGTTTGCGCGGTGAACCGGCAATTACTTATGAATTCATTCAGCCTAAACAACAGATTGAATACAGCGGCTCGGTTGGAACCAGTGTTGAAAAAACCGGAAAACAGGATGAAGCATTCCGGAATTCACATCTCCAGTTAAGTAAAAAATAAAAATCTTGGTGCTTCTTTCTCCATAAAGAAGCTGCCAAGATTTTTTTTGAGCCTTTCAAGACGATTCAATATTGCGTACACTACGAAGAGAGACATCATGCAGGGGGACAATAATTTATGAAAAGATTTGTTAAAAACGAAGCCATCGCTCCGGCGCTGAATGCTTTTCTTACACTTGAGAACGAAGCCTTTCAAACATATAATCAATTGCTGACAGCACAGGAGCGGCAAGCTTTGAATTTTGTCGGACGGGCCGTCGCGCTTCAATCGGACAAACATCTCGCGTTAGCTCTTGAGACGAAACAGCCGTTGATTGAGATGGACCGTTTACTGATGAAATTGACGGAAATCGAGCAGGGCGCGCTGCTGTTTCGACAGTTGCTTGCATCCGGTCTCGATCTGAATCAACTTATCACAGTCGAAGGTCACCGGTCGCTTGTCAGACAGCCGTTATCTTTTCCTGTAGGCTTGTATACAGTCTATGACCACGTCTTGTTTCAACTTGCCGTCGATTCGGGGTTGGACCTAAACTACACAACGACATTGCAACGGAGTGACCGTTTTCTTGAAACGGATGAAATCAATACCCTGGACATCGTGTTGTTGTTGACGCATGAGCAGGCACCGGATGAACAGAGTCTTCCGTTGTTTCAACATCCGGCGACAGTCGGTCTGGCAGAACGGCTCCAACGAGCGAAGTTTGAAAGCCTGCAATCCATCATTGAGAACACCCGGTATGTTACAACATTTCGATATGCCAAACATTTTCCGCTTTTTTATGCGATCGTCGGTCGTCAGACGGAACAATTCCCGAAGATGCTAGACGATGTTTTGATGGAACAAAATCAGGAGGAAATTCTAAAGGATGCCTTATTGGCATTTCATAATCATCAACCGGGTCTTGCAACAAGTATGGGAACGGATTATTACGAAAGTTTATTTGTCATCGGCGACCATTTAAAGCGGCAGGCGGGTATCGATTTCAATACGTTGGATGATCAATATATACTCAGCGAATACTCGGAAATCGTTCAACGGTTACGTAGTTAACGAAACCGGTTCACAGGAATAACGGTGCCAATTCGAAAAAATTTGAATATCACAAAAAGTTGTCGGTTGATACAGGCGAAGAGCTTCTTGATGGGTCGAAAAACAATACACTTCAAAAGATAAGATATTTTTCTTATGTAATTTCATTTGGAACGTATCGAGAATCCGGCGCCCGTATCCCTGGTTTTTTAATTGGGGTAAACACGTGATTTCCAAAAGGCGGACGACCTGCTTATGCTGTTCAATCAGAAGGGTTCCAACAACAGTGTTCTTGTCGTAGACGAGGTAGGGCAGGACACCTTGATCGACTAAATAATCGAGATGGATAGCATCATAAGGGAAAAGAAAGTCGGAATAACGGATTGCGTCATTGCGAATCGTCAAGAACAACTGACGGTTGCGCAAGGAAAGTGGTTTAAATTGAACGGAGACGGGTCGGCCACGCGTCAGACCAATCAGCCGAAATTGTTCACAGGACAAAGAGTACCCTAAAGCGTTCCAGGTCGTGATGAATCCAAAGTCGTTCGGCGGTATGATTTGGACATCGATATGACGGGGAGAAAACGAGAGTGCCTGCAAATGGACATGGTGAGCGAGAATTTGAAACGCCTGTAGATCGGTATAGGAAGCATTTAAAAGTTGAACGGTATGTTCGAAAACATGAAATCCGAGAGTTGCCTGGACATGATCTTCATGCCAAATCGTCCATTGCTGGTGTTCGATCGGTGGGTAGGAAAATGATGACGGGGAAGACGGAGTGGTACGGAGTAAGCGATGGACCAAACGCCGTTGTGGATGAGATAATTGGTCGTACGATAAAATGTTCAACACGTGCACGTCCTTTCAGAAAAAATGAAAGCCAGTGCATTTAGTATAACAAAAAATATGGTATTTTAATGTATTAAATTGAAATTAAAGGTAAATAATCAGGTGGTGATGAGATGACGAGACTACTGATGGCGACAGGTCTTTTTTTGATCCTGATCGGTATGAATCCTGTTCACGCACAGGAAATTGAAAAAAAAGAAACGACAGTCCGGCAATCTACCACATACGGCAGTTACGGGACGATGGATGAGATTATCACGGATCAAAAGGAACCGACATATGACGGATTCGACTCTCCAAACGATATGGCTTTTTTATTCGCCTGCATTGCTTTGCTTGCGACAGTTGGATTAGGAATCGTAAATGCGACAGATTAAAGAAAAAGACGATTAGTTCTCGGGACTTGCCGAAGAACGTTTCGTCTTTTTTTGCAGGGATTTCAGCTTAAAAGTGAATATGTTTACGTCGTCCGACCCGTTCAATCCGATCATGTTCATCCTTTAATCCGGCTTGTTCAAGCAAACTAAGATAATACCGGAAGGGCGTCGAACGATGTGAGAAATAAGGAATATACTCCGTAAACAACATCGTTTCAGCACGTTCGAGTTCACGTAAAGCGATCAGCGCATGCAGTTCGGCAAAACGGATTTCTTGATACAAGACCAGCATGTCCGCATCGACACGAACTTTCGCCCGGAGTTTTTTGGCATGCGTGTTTAATAAGGCAACATAAGCCTCCCGTTCACTGACGTCCGTACAATGTGTGAGGACGGCGAGGAAGAGGTCGCTTCGTTCCGTGTCGACATCGATCGGTACCTTGACGGCAGTATAGATGGCGCGTTGCATCCAAGTCTGATCCGATGCGTCCAGTTTGTAATAACCGACCAGTTCTTCGAACAGTTCGACTTGTGTGACCTTAATCAATCGGAAGGGATCGTTACTTAAAAAAAGCGGTTCTTCTCCGGCGGCTGAAGAAAGTAAAAAAAAGAATTCCTCAAAAACAACCCGTGTGCCATTTTTTCGACCGATATAATGGCGCAAGTGTTTCAGCAGGCGTTTTGCCGTCACGTACCAATTTTTTTGTTCGCGGACGGAGACCAGCTCATTCGGCTCCAAGTACTGTAAATCATATGCGAGTTGAATGAATTGTTCTGTTTGCTCGATCGCCTGTTCGACAGTCGGTTGATCCTGTTCTTTCTGTAATCCTTTATACTTCGCAAACTGGGATAACATCAAATCAAGATCTTTTTCTTCGATGACTTGTTTCGGAAGTTGACGATAGATTTCTACGATGATGTCGCGAAGGGTCGTATCGCCATATTGTTCAAGTAAAAGACGCAGTTTACGAATTCTCATGATCGCCCTCCTTCGACAAAAAAGACACAATAGTAGTTCTATCCTTTTCCCGATTTTTTTAAGAAGTAATCGGCAGTGCATGGAATTCAAAAATGATTGTTTCGGAACACGGGTAGCTAACATTTGCACTTCCGGAAAGGTTTGCCTATCGTTAAGAGAATCATTAACAAAAAGGAGCGATTATTCATGAATGAAACAATCGAACATTTACTTAACCACCGGTCTATCCGTAAATTCAAGCCTCATCAATTAGATCAAGAGACAGTCGAAACGCTCGTCCGTTCGGCCCAGTCTGCCTCTACGTCTTCTTATCAGCAGGCCTATGCCATCATCGGCGTGGAGGACGAAGCACTGAAACGCCAATTGGTCGATGTAGCGAGCGGTCAATCTTACGTCGCTGAGAACAGTTACTTTTTCGTTTTTTGTATCGACTATCATAAACACATCCTGGCAGCGGAAATCGCATCCGGTTCCGTGGACCGGACGGTCGAAACGACGGAAGCCTTGATTGTCGGTGCGGTCGATGCCGGTTTAGCCGCCCAAAATCTAGTCATTGCAGCGGAATCGTTAGGATACGGCACCGTCTATATCGGTTCATTACGAAATGATGCTGCCAAAGTGAGTGAACTGTTGGGCTTTCCGGATCATGTCGTTCCGTTATTTGGAGTCGCAGTCGGTATTCCCGACCAACAGCCGGGGAAAAAACCCCGCCTTCCGATGGATGCGGTCTTCCACCGGAATACGTATACTAATGACGACACGATGCGTGAATTGTTGTCGCAATATGAAGAAGAAACGTCTACGTATTATGGAGAACGAACAGATGGACGCCGGACGGAAGGATGGATCTATCAGATGGCTGCTTCGATGAAGGAGCCGAAACGGACGTATATGCGTGACTTTTTACAGGAAAAACACTTAGCCCGAGATTGATACGGAGGTAACTTATGGAAGAATTTCATTCAGGACGTTCCCGTTTAGAGCGCAGACGTCAGGAAGAATTGCGTGAATCAGAGAAGATGGATCAGGAGAAAGTATCCCACGAATCCATGGATCAAAATCATGAAAGCGAACGATCTGCCAGTCAACGGTATTTAGATGAGCCGTCGGAAAGAACGCCTGCCTGGAAAGAGGTATCAAGACCATCTGCAAAGCGCTTGCAGGCCGGAGCCGGAATCATCGTGCGTTCAGGAACAAGACTGGCGAGTATGGCCTTGAATCGTTTCAGCCAACGTCGTGCTTCAAGGAGCAACAGAACGAAAGAGCCGGTGCGTGAAGCAGAAGCTGAACAGCGGTTGAAAAAACAGCCTGTTCCGAAAAAGAAACGTCGCTTCAAGTCAAAGCTGTTCGGTTTATTATTACTCGTCCTGATTGCAGCCGTTCTTTTTAGTTCACAACCGTTTACGTTTCTTCTGATCGGAAGTGACGCCCGGCCGGGAGAATCATTACGCAGTTCGAGATCAGATTCACTGTCCGTCATGCAATTCGTACCGCTCTCACGGACGATTCAATTGACGTCGATTCCTCGTGATACGTATACGCCGATTGCCTGTGAAAACGGCAAAAAGGATAAGATCACCCATGCCTTTGCATACGGCGGCGAAGATTGTACGAGCAGTGCAGTCAGCGGACTTCTCGATCAAGACATTGACAGTAAGATTGTCATTTCATTTGACAGCTTCATCGGATTGATTGATGAAATCGGAGGAGTCGATTTAGTGTCGACAGGAACGTTCTCGGAACAAGATGCGAGTGGAAAAGCCAATCAGTATTCGTTCCAAAAAGGAAAAGAATATCACATGGATGGGGCAATGGCGTTAGCCTATTCCCGTCACCGTAAAACGGATACAGACGTGGCACGGGCAAACCGACAGTCGGAAGTCATCCAAGCCGTGGCGACACATTTGATGAAACCGACGGGATGGTTGAGTATTCCCGGCGCACACCGGTATATGAAGGAAGAAATGAATCTCGATGTCAGCGTCCGTCAGATGATGACGGCGGGGCTATCGCTCGCGTTGTTCTCGAAACGGGAACACCTTGAAGTCGAAGGTGTCAGTGAGCGGATGAATGGTATTTTCTATGACTTCCCTAAGGAAAAAGAATTGAAGGACTTGCGTGCGAAACTCGACACGACGTTTTATGGGACACTAAAAAACGATTAATTTTTCAAAACGGGTTTGTTCTTTCTCGAACAGTGGAAATTAGTAAAGGTGACTAAACTATCGAGGAGGGACCTATCATATGAAAGTATTAGTTGTAGGTGCATCAGGTACAATCGGAGCTCGTGTCGTCAAGTCGCTCGCTAAAGGTCATCAAGTCACGGTTATCGTCCGCCATCAGCATTTAGTGGAACGATTTGAAAAACTTGGTGTTAAAGCGCACTATGTCGATATCGAAACAGAACTCGAAAAAGTCATCGAACAGGGTGTTTCCGGTCAAGACGCTGTCATTTGTGCAGCGACAGCCGGTGTTGACGGGGAACCGACTGAAATCGAGTTACTGGACCGGACGGTTGCTTTAAAAACGATTGATGCTGCGAAAAAGGCGCGTGTTCGTCATTTCGTCCTCCTCAGTGCCTATGGTGCTGATCGTCCGAACCAATTTAAAAAAGAGATGTATCCGTTCTACGCTGCCAAAAATGCAGCCGAAGAACAGATTGAACATAGTGGACTCACATATACGATCATTTGTCCGGTTAACATCGTTGACGGAGAAGGACGCGGATTGATTGAGGCCGATGAAGACTTGAAGGATGTCAAGGAAGCCACGATTTCCGAAACGGATGTTGCTTCCATCCTGGTCGCAGCCGTCGACAATCGGGCACTCTTTAATCGCCGACTGGAAGTCAAAGAAGGTAAAACCACATTAAACGAAGCACTTGGCGGAGATGAGGCGGTTGGCAGCGTTAAAGATAACCGTCAGGTCAAAAAACAATTACCGCGTTATAATTAATGAATGAAACGATATGAAAATCGTTGACAGGAGTTGGAGAACATCCGATTCCTGTTTTTTTTGTACGTCAAATATATTTCATCCGAGCGGAAAAAAAGTCAGCACCAGTCTGCCTTTTTTGTCACAAATCAAGCGGGCGATTCTGCTACACTACATACATAGAGGAGTGACGAAATCAGTGAAAAAATATGTAGTGTATCTGATGGCGGCAATCATCATTTCGGGAATTGCCTATACAAGTTACAGCGCCTATCAGACGAAACAGGACCAACAACAAATGAAAGCAAAACAACAAGCAGAGGGTGGACTTGAAACAGGAATGAAAGCGCCTGACCTCGAAATAGAACAAGACGGTCGAATGATTCATTTGTCTGATTTAACGGATCAGCTCATCGTCATTAATTTTTGGGCAACCTGGTGCCCCCCTTGTCAGCAGGAAATACCGGAATTAAATGCCTTTGCCAAATCGACATCAATCCCGGTGTACGGTATCAACGTGACGACTGCGGAAAGACGGTTGAGTGATGTAAAACAGTTTTTGAAAAAAACGCCTATTACGTACTCGGTACTTTATGATACGAAAGGACAATCGGAAAAAACGTATCAGTTAGTGGCGATGCCGGCGACTTACATTATTGATCAAACAGGGACGATTGTCGGAAAACATGTCGGACCTGTTACGCAAGAGATGCTGAAAGAGATGGTACGGAAGATCGGAGGATAACCGGATGGAATTATATTGTGCGGTATGTACGTATCGTCAAATCATTGAAATCGGTCAGCAGGAAGAGTGGAAAGGATTTCCGTCGGTGTTGACGTATGGGATGGAAAGTTATGCATCAGCATTGCCTTTTTTATTTGTTCCACCGTATCAAGAGCCGCTCGTCAGTCGCCAAAAAATTGATGACCGGATACGGGCCGAGTTGATTCGGACGTACCATGCCCATATTGAGGAAATTGAAGACGGATGGGTACCGCATCAATATGATGTCTTTCAGTGTTTGACCTGTCAGCAAATCTCCACCCGGTTTTGGTGCGCCTTGTTTTTGAAAGGGGCAATTATTGAACCGGTCCATCGTTGTGAACAAGATAATTCTGTTTTGGTTCGACTTTCTTTGGATGAACTCACCCAAACGCCCTGTCCAAGCTGCGCTGAACAGACGCTCCAGATTCGTTAACAGACAAAAGCCATCTGTCGCAAGAAACGACTATTCGAGACAACGTGTCTGCTAGTCATTTTAAGCGGTCAGATGGCTTTTTAAGTGTCAACCCATTTGCCGAAACGAAAACGTTTGAAAGGAAGACTGGGTAGAGTTAGTTGCATCAATTGAATAATTAGATCCGTCGAATAATATTGTATCACCAAGCCGTGCTTCAGTAGGCAAATAGCGGCGTGGGATGAAACTTGAGCCATTCTCCCAGAGAAGAACAGCATATTTGCCATCAAGCCGTTCCAGTGTGCCACGTTTGATCATAATCGAACTCCTCCTACAAAATTACATCGAACGCATCCTTAGGATCAGGTGCAAGTTTCTCTTTTTATAATTCGCTGTAATTTTTTAATCTTATGTTTGGTATATTCCCATTTCCTTTTGAATTTACACATGTTTATTTGCAATTGCTGAATTCTGTACAATATTTGTCAAACAAAGTGAAAAGAAATATATTTCCAAGCAATCTTCAAGAAAAAAGCTCCTTTCAAAAGTAAACAGTTTTTCTTATTTCAACTGTCTACTTTTTGAGGAGCATATCACTGACAGCGCAACATGCGCTTTTTCCTGTAGGAGTGGCGGAAACAAGTGATTCCTATTTAAACGAGATCAAGGTGGCAGAATGATCATCTGCCACCTTGATTTTTGAAGGGACTGACTTTTGAGTCAGCCCCTTCAGGAAATCCGTCGATTAAGCTGCCAAATCTTTTGCGGCTTGTTTGGTAGGGCGGGTAAAGGCAAAAACAAAAGTGAAGAAAGGCGACAGTAACAAGAAAAAGGCGAATGGAACATACGCAGTAACTGGGACACCGAGTGTCGAGGCGAAGAACGCACCGGATACACCCCAAGGAATCAACGGATTCACAAGAGTTCCACCGTCTTCGAGAGCCCGTGAGAGAAAACGCGGATCAATCGAACGGTCTTTAAAGATCTGTTTAAACGCTTGACCGGGTAACAGGATAGACAAGTATTGTTCACCGGCCATGAAGTTGACGCCGATTGAAGCGAGTGCAGCCGATGAGATGATGCTGCCGTCCCGTTTTAATTTTGAAACCGTGTTTTCGATAATGACATCGATGACGCCAATTCCACGAAGGACACCACCGAAAGCTAGGGCAAGCATGACAAGTGAAACGGACCACATCATCGACTGGAGACCGCCTTTGCTGACGATACTTGCGACCGTTTCGTTGGCTGTTTCAATCTTTAATCCGTTTTGGATGACGCTCATCCATTGTCCGATGTTCCAGTTGCCTTGTGTTAATCCAGTCAACAGGAGACCGCTCAGGACGCCGACAATCAGAGTCGGAACGACGGGTGTTTTACGTAATGCAAGAATCATTACGAGTAACGGTGACAGCAGTGTCCATGGTGAGAGATTAAACAGACGCGTCAATTCCTGTTGGGTGGAGCCGATAGTTTGTGAATCAATCGAACCGTCTCCCCGTCCGAAGATAAAGAACAGAATGAACGTGATTGTAATGGCAGGAATTGTTGTGCCCATCATAAAACGAATATGATCAAAGACCGAGACATTGATGATTCCAGGTGCAAAATTTGTTGTATCGGATAAAGGGGACATCTTATCTCCGAAACAGGCACCGCTGATGATGGCACCGGCGGCAAGGGCCGGATTGACACCAAGTGCGACTGCGATTCCCATCAAAGCAACACCGACCGTTCCGATTGTTGTAAAGGAACTCCCGGTAAACGTCGAAACAATCATCGTAATGATTAAAGCACTTGGTGCGAACCATGTTGCAGAAAGTGTTTCCAGTCCGTAGTGAAGGAGTGTCGGAACAGCTCCGCTCATCATCCAGACGGCAATCGTCATACCGACAAGCAACATGATTAAGATCGGTTTGATGGCTTCACGAATTCCGTTAATCATATGTTGTTCAAGTTCTTCATAACGGAAGCCGCGGACAGCGGCACAGGCAACGACAAAAATCAAACTGGATAAGATAGCGAGATGCGGTTCGGCTTTGGCACCGAATATGACGGATAATAAGATAATGATACTAATTCCTAGGACAGCTGCGGATTCACGAAAAGACATACGCATGCTTCCACCTCCTTAAGTTCTATGTTGCGTTTATGCTTGTTTGCTTTTACGTGTGAAAGTAAAGTGAAGAACAGTTGTTATGTTAAAGGATATGAATTCATTCGTCAACTATCTAGATTCCACTAAAAACGACAAGATAAATAGAAAATGTGACGAAAATTTGTCGTAAACGCTTTCTTTTTCGGCAAAAATCTTGCACAATAAGAAATAAGAGATGTCGATTTTGTGAACAGGAGGAGATACATATGTTTACTGCAATTTTTGTCGTAGTCATTGCGTTAATGGGAGCCAGTGTTTACGGAATTGATCACATGGTCGCTCAACGGGCGGAAAAAAGATAATTTCATTTCGGATAAAAAAAGGCTTTAATCAGTCACATCTATTGAGATGTCATTGATCAAAGCCTTTTTTCTATGTTTAAAATAAATAAAAATTCATTTGACAGTATAAATATACATATGTTTAAATCGAATTATCATTTAAGGGCAAAGGGGTTTCGACGATGAAATGTACGATTGTAGGTGCGACCGGATATGCTGCGATTGAGCTGATACGCCTGATTGAATTACATCCTCATTTGGAAATCGTCTCATTGATCAGCGATTCGCAAACCAATCAGGAAATGAATGATTTATACAGTTTCATGAATAATAAACAATTTCCTGTACTGACAGCATTTTCACTGGAACAAATTGAAGCGGTGGAAACAGATCTTTTATTTTTAGCGACGCCGAGCGGAATTTCCACGAAATATCTGAAACAGCTGGATGACTGGAAAGGAACGGTCATCGATTTGAGCGGAGACTTGCGTCTTGAAAAATCATTGTATGAAAAATGGTATCCCCATGAAGGCGTCGATGCGGTTCTCCAGAAAAAAGCAACCTACGGACTGACGGAATGGAAGCGGGAGCAAATCAAGGACAGTCGTTTAATTGCCAATCCGGGTTGTTATGCTACGGCTGTCTTACTTGGGTTATTACCGTTATTAGAAGAGCGGGTGATTGATCCGTCGCAAATCATCATTCATGCGAGCTCCGGCTTGTCGGGAGCAGGAAAAACATTGACGGAACAAACACACCACGTTCGATCAAGCGAAAATGTCCGATTGTACAAAATGAACCAACATCAACATATTCCGGAAATCGAATCGATTGCTGAAGACATCACCGGACAACAGATCACCGTGTCACTTGCTACGTATCTCGTGCCACTCAACCGTGGCATCATGGCGACGATGACGTTGCAGCCCCTCGTTGAAAAAACGGAAGCCGAGTGGCGGACATGGTTCATTGAAAAATATAAGCAGGAATCCTTTATCCGTGTTGGACAAACGGATCCGGAAATCAAATCGGCAGCCGGAAGCAACTATTGTGACATTTCGGTCTATCTGGATACACGTACGGGAAGACTGACGGTCGTATCCGTGCTGGATAACATGCAAAAAGGCGCAGCAGGACAAGCGATTCAAAATGCCAATGTCATTGGCGGATATCCAGAAACACTAGGTCTGACACAACAGCCATTCTTTATATAGAGGGGACCATGAATATGTTAAATATACAACTGACATCACCATTGACCGTGACGACACCAAAAGGATTCAAGGCGACGGGAGTTCATGTCGGGCTCAGACGCAAACGGAAAGATTTAGCTCTTTTATTATGTGAAGCGGGTGCCGATGCGGCAGCTGTCTACACGACCAATCAGGTCCAGGCTGCACCGATTACTGTAACGAAAGAGGCGATGGCGAAATCGGGTGGAAAAGTCCATGCCGTTTTAGTCAACAGCGGGAATGCCAATGCCTGTACAGGTCAGCTCGGACTCGAACATGCCTATGCTTCCCAACAAGCCATTGCCGATCAGTTTCAATTGGCACAGGAACATGTCGTCATCGCTTCGACCGGCATCATTGGACAGCCGCTCGCAATCGATACGTTACTTCAAGGAATTGAACAGCTACAGCCGGATGAAGGTGAAGAACAAGCCGATGATTTTGCCCTGGCTATTTTAACGACCGATACCGGTACGAAGACGACCGGACGTCAAATCTGGTTAAACGGCGAGTTGGTTTCGGTCTGCGGAGTGGCCAAAGGTTCGGGCATGATTCATCCGAATATGGCGACGATGCTCGGTTTTTTAACGACGGATGCCTCAATTCCTTCACCGTTACTACAGGACATCTTGAAGTCTGCGGTCAACCGGACGTTTAACTGTATCACCGTCGACGGTGACAGTTCGACGAATGACATGGTGATGATTCTTGCAAGTGGAGCCGCACAAACACAGCCGCTTCAACCGGAGACGGACGAAATCGAGCAGTTCCAACAAGCGGTCGAGGAAGTATGTCAAGATTTAGCGAAACAAATTGCACGTGACGGAGAAGGGGCGACGAAGCTGATTGAAGTCAACGTCCATGGTACGGCGAACGAATGGACTGCCCGGAAAATTGCCAAACAGATTGTAGGGTCTTCCCTCGTGAAAACAGCGATTTTCGGTGAAGATGCGAACTGGGGCCGGATCATCGCAGCGGTCGGCAGTATCGATGAACCGATTGATGTCGGACAAATTGATATCCGGATCGGTTCCCAGTGGGTTCTGCGTCACAGCATGCCGATTTTATTCGACGAATCGTTGGCTTCCCGTGAACTGGCGCAAGAGGTTGTGGAAATCGAAGTGAATTTAAATCAAGGACCTGCCAGCGGTCATGCTTTCGGTTGTGACTTGACGTATGACTATATCAAAATCAATGCGAGTTACCGGACATGACGAAACGTAAATTGATCAAACTGGGCGGAAGTGTCTTCGAACAGCTGGACCCGCGTTATTACGAAGAATGGGGTCAGTGGCTTGCCGAGAAAAATGAATTGATCATCCTCCACGGTGGTGGACCGGCTTTATCGGCTTATTGCCGGGACATGAATATTAAAGCGGAATTCAACAACGGGATCCGGGTGACGACAGAGCAGGTTCTGCTGGGAGCGGAACGGGTGCTTGGAGGAGAAGTGCAATCAAAAATCGTCTATGCATTGAATGAAAACGGGCTGCCGGCAATCGGCTTGACGGGAATTGACGGAGCCAGTATTCGGGGGGAGCAGCAACCGACGTTCGGAGCAGTCGGAGAAGTGACACAGATTAATCCGAAGTTATTTACGACATTGATGGCATCGGGATTCCTTCCTGTCGTCACCTCCCTGATTACAGGGACGGAAGGGACGTTGAATTGTAATGGGGACACCTGTGCGATTGCTGTAGCGAAAGGACTCGCTGTCGATGAATTCGAACTACTGACGGATGTATCTGGTGTCCGGCTGAATGGCACCTTCCAGTCAGAGGTGACGGTCGCGGAACTGGAGGAGGGAATCGAATCAACGGAAATCAACGGAGGAATGATTCCGAAAGTCGAAGCCGTCATCGAAGCGGTCCGACAAGGGATACATCAGGTCAAGATTCGTTCCGGACACGACGTGACGAGCCAAGGGACACGGATCAAGGAGGAAACCAATGAGCGCTTTACTACCGACGTATTTACGTCATGACATTGAATTGGTCGAAGGGAACGGATCGTTCGTACAAGACAAAGCAGGCAAAAACTATCTGGATTTCGTGATGGGAATTGCCGTCTGCAACACCGGTCATCGACACCCGCATGTGGAACAGGCGTTACAAGAACAACTTCAAAAATTATGGCATGCGTCTAATTTATTCATGAGCAGTAAACAGGAACGTGTTGCCGCGATGTTGACGGAAAACAGTCATTTGAGCCATGTGTTTTTTTGTAACAGCGGGACGGAAGCGAATGAAGGGGCATTTAAGCTGATTCGGAAATGGACACAGAAAAAAGAAATCCTGACGTTCAGTCAGTCGTTTCATGGAAGAACCTTTGCCATGATGGGAGCAACGGGTCAAGACAAGATTAAAGCCGGGTTCGGAGAAATGGTTCCGGATTTCAAGCATCTGACCTTTAACGATTTTGACAGTCTTGAAATGATTACGAATCAGACGGCTGCCGTTTGGCTTGAAGTGATTCAGGGAGAAGGCGGTGTCATCGTAGCGGAAAATGCCTGGTTGGAAGCGTTGATGGAGAAAGCTCGACAGTATGATGTGAAGGTAGTCATCGATGAAGTCCAGACAGGAATCGGAAGAACCGGATCCCGTTTCGCTTTTGAACAGACGCCGCTAAAGCCGGATATCATTACCGTGGCAAAAGGTCTCGGAAGCGGATTCCCGGTCGGAGCCATCATTACAACACCGGAAGCAACGGCTGTTTTCACACCGGGTACCCACGGATCGACGTTCGGAGGGAATCCGTTGGCAATGGCAGCGGCAGAAGCGACACTGGACGTCTTGCTAAACGAGCAACAAATGAAACAAGTTCAACAAAAAGGACTTTATTTGATGCAACAACTGAAGCAATTGCCGGAGACGATGGTCGTTGATGTGCGGGGACGCGGACTAATGATCGGAATTGAATTTCATGAACCGGTTTCATCCCTGATTACAGCGTTGCAACAAGCCGGAATGCTCGTCGTCAGCGCGGGACCGAATGTCATTCGGTTGTTACCTTCATTGTGCGTCACGGAACAGGAGCTTGATCTCGCGGTCGAAAAAATCAAAACAGTATGTCAACAGGAGGTCATGATGTGAAAGGAACAGGGGCATTAACATTAGCGGATGGACACGTATATCCAGGTGAATTGATTGGTTCCTCGTCCGTTCAAGGAGAAGTTGTATTTTTCACGGGAATGACCGGTTATCAAGAAGTATTGACCGATCCTTCCTACCGGGGACAAATCATCGTTTTTACCTACCCGCTCATTGGACAATACGGAATTTCAGAACAGGATTCAGAAAGCCGTCAGATTCAAGTATCCGGTGTAGTCGTTCAGACCTTAGCGAACAACGGATTACGGTCAGACTTGGCGGATTGGTTGGCAGCATCGGATATCCCAGTTTTAACACAAGTCGATACACGGGCATTGGTCCATCATTTACGCAATCAGGGGGATCAGATCGGTATCCTCACATGCGGGACATCATCTGTTGAGGAACAGTCGAACTTGATTGCCACTGTCTCGACCAAACAGCCGGAGATTTATCCAACCGATTACGAGGCCGGACATATCGTGTGTCTCGATTACGGGGTGAAAAAATCGATGATTGAAGCCTTGCAGGAGCGTCAGATGAAAGTGACGGTCGTGCCGTTCGATACACCGAAAACAGTCATCGATGAATTAAAGCCTGACGGGTTACTTTTTTCGAATGGACCCGGAGATCCGAGCCAACTCGATCACTTGATTCCAGAAATCAAGAAACTGGCACTTGCCTATCCGACGCTTGGCATCTGCATGGGGCATCAACTGATTGCCAAGGCCTTCGGATGTCGAATCGAAAAGCAACACCATGGTCACCGCGGGGCAAATCATCCGGTCCGTCAGTTGAAAACCGGACGTGTCTTAATGACATCACAAAATCATGGTTATGTCGTTCAAGCGGACAGCGTGCAAAATTCTGAACTGAACGTCGCTTATGAACATATCAATGACGGCTCGATTGAAGGACTGCTTCATCCGACGCATCCTATTTTGACGGTTCAGTTTCACCCGGAAGCTCATCCCGGTCCACTGGAAGCGATGGTGATATTTGATCAATTCGTAGCGGGCATCTTAAAGCAGGAGGTAGCATATGCAGGAAGTTAAAAAAGTCCTGGTCATCGGATCAGGTCCAATCGTGATTGGTCAAGCAGCGGAATTTGATTACTCGGGTACACAGGCATGTCAGACACTTCGGGAAGCGGGATGCGAGGTCATGTTGATGAATTCGAATCCGGCTACGATCATGACGGATCCCTCAACAGCGGACCATATCTATATCGAAGCAATGACGCTTGAAAAAGCGACAGCCATTATCAAACGTGAACGCCCGACCCATTTACTGGCAACAGTCGGCGGCCAAACCGCCTTGAACCTAGCACTATCGCTCGAAGAAGCAGGAGTACTGGATCAGTATCAAGTCAAACTGCTCGGGACATCCCTTGAAACGATCCGAGACGGGGAAGACCGTGAACGATTTAAACAGCGGATGCTGGAACTGGATCAACCGCTCCCGATCAGTCAGACGATCGAGACGTTGGAGGAACTGGAAGGGTTCATAGAAAAAGCGGGCGTCCCGCTTGTTGTCCGTCCGGCGTTTACGCTCGGTGGAACCGGTGGCGGGATTGCTCAAACAAAAGAAGAAGCCCGTAAACTTGCGGCGAATGGACTTCAGGCCAGTCCGATTTCACAATGTCTCGTCGAAGCCAGCATTGCTGGTTATAAGGAAGTCGAGTACGAGGTGATGCGGGATGCCTTTGATACGACAATCATCGTCTGCAATATGGAAAATATCGACCCGGTCGGCGTGCACACGGGAGATTCGGTCGTCTTTGCACCGATCCAGTCGATCTCTGATAAAATGAATCAAATCTTACGGACGGCATCGCGGGAAATCGTTTCTGCGCTCGGTGTCGTCGGTGGCTGTAATATCCAATTTGCAATCCATCCGACAGAACAGACCTACTATGTCATTGAGGTCAATCCCCGCGTCAGTCGGTCTTCTGCTTTAGCCTCCAAGGCGACGGGATATCCGATTGCAAAATTAGCGACCCGTCTTGCGCTCGGTGAGCGTCTTGATGACTGCATCAATCCGGTGACAAAGGAAACGATGGCCAGTTTCGAACCTGTCCTGGATTATGTCACGGCTAAAGTGCCCTGTTTCCCGTTTGATCTTTTCCCGGGAAGTGACCGGTCGCTCGGTACACAGATGAAGGCGACCGGAGAGAGCATGGCAATGGGCAAGACACTCGAGGAAGCCTTGCAAAAAGCATGGCGGGGTGCCGGAATCGAACAAGCGCCGTTATATCCGAATTGGATGAAGCAGGCCGATACGGAGGTCTTGTGGCAGGAAGTCAATCAAATCACGGATCGCCGGTTATTGGCCATGCTGGCATTGCTCGATCGAAAAGCGGCGACGCACGAAGAATTGGCTGAAAAAACGCAGATCCAGTCTCTGTTCCTCACGACGCTTGAGACATTGATCCTGATGCAGGAATCATTGGATCTGGAATCCAAAGAATCGCTTCAACAGGCAAAGCGATTCGGATTTACAGACCAGCAGATCGCACAGATTACCGACGTTCCACTTGAAGTCGTGCAACAGCAACGGAATACTTTTTTAATTCAACCAAGTTTTCAAATGATTGACACTTGTGGGGCGGAATTTTCAAGTCTGACACCGTATTTTTACGGCAGTTGGTCCGGCCGAACGGAAGTGACTCCGTCGAGCCGGAAAAAGGTTGCCGTTCTCGGCGCCGGACCGATCCGGATCGGACAGGGAATTGAATTCGATTATTGTTCGGTTCATGCTGTTCGTGCTTTACAGAAAGCCGGTTATGAAACCATCATGATCAACAACAATCCAGAAACCGTCTCGACCGACTTTGAAGTGGCGGACCGTCTTTACGTTGAACCGCTGACGATTGAAGATGTTGTTCATGTACTGGAAGCAGAACAATGCCGGCAGGTGCTTGTCCAGTTTGGTGGACAGACAGCCATTACGCTTGCTGCAGAACTCGAACAGTTAGGATACCAGCTCTTAGGAACGACAGCCGACACGATTGACGAAATGGAAGACCGTGATCGTTTTTATCAATTCTTGGATCGACTTCAGATTGACCGTATACCGGGTCAGGAAGTGTCGAACGAGGAAGAATTGACGGCAATCGTCAAGGAACTGGGGTATCCGCTGATGACCCGTCCATCGTACGTCATTGGTGGAAAAGGAATGCACCGGTTAACGACAGCAACCGATTTAGAAAAACTATTGCCGGAAATGGTGTTTCCGATTTTGGTGGATGCCTATATCGAAGGACACGAGTTCGAAGTCGATTGTATTTCAGACAAGACGACGACCTACGTACCGGTCATCATGGAACAAATCGAAGCCGCCGGTGTTCACTCCGGCGACTCCACGATGATTTTGCCGCCTGTCTCAGCTCCGGCAAGCTTACAGGATGAAATCGAACGGATTGCGCAAACAATCGGTCAACATCTGGATTACCAAGGTGCCTTCAACATCCAGTTCGTCGTAAAAGATCAAACCGTCTACGTTCTGGAGATTAATCCGCGGGCTTCGCGTACCTTGCCGATTGTCTCGAAGGTGACGGGACAACCATTGCTCGAGTGGGCGGTTCAAGCCGCCATCGGGATGAAAGTTGAAGTCTTGCCGGCAAACCGGTTGACGTTACCGTTCCATGCGGTCAAGACACCGGTATTCTCGACGCTGAAGCTGCGTGGTGTCGATCCGATGACCGGTCCGGTCATGCGTTCGACCGGGGAAACATTGCAGTGGACGGAAGCGGGACTTGCCAAAGAACGGTTCGTCTTCGACCAGACGACTAAAACAGCGATGGCCAAGCGAACGCTTCGAATCTGTGGAGCGGGAACAGACGCGTGGTCAGAAGGAGCGGCAGTTCAGCCGGATACCGAGTTTGATACGTGTCTTGTGTTCTTCTCGAAATCAGAATCAGAACGGGAACAACGGGAAAAAGCGCTGGCCCAAGGAGCGATTGTCATTACTGAAGAACATCTTGCCCGATACTTCGAATCCGTCCAAACGATACCGATGTGTACCGTTAAGCCGTTATCCGAATGGACGACACAAAAGGAGCGAATCCAATGACGACTACACAACGATTAAAGCATTTGCTGACACTGGAAGAACTGACAGCAGAAGGACTGACCGATCTATTGGAACTGGCGAAAGATGTTAAAGCTTCTCCAGCGACATATGCCCAAACACTTGCCGGAAAAAAAGTCGCGTTGCTGTTTGAAAAAGCATCGACGCGGACACGGATTTCTTTTGAGGTCGGTGTCGTCGAATTGGGAGGATATCCGGTCGTCTTAAACGGATCGGATATGCAGATTGGTCGCGGAGAGTCCCTCAGCGATACGATTCAAGTCATGAGCCGTTATGTCGACGCCTTGATGATCCGGACATTTGCACATGAAACGGTCGAGACGTTGGCAGCGCACGGAACGATTCCGATCATCAACGGATTGACGGACCTTCATCATCCGTGTCAGGTCTTGGCTGATTTACTGACGATTGAGGAGCATTTTGGTCAACGGAAGGGAAAGATATTGGCTTATATCGGGGACGGAAACAACATGGCTCATTCATTGCTGTTAGGCGGCGCGTTAAGTGGAATGACCGTTCGAATTTGTAGTCCGGCTGCTTATGCACCGGATCAAACGATTATTGACCAGGCGAAGATGCTGGCACAACAATCCGGAGGACAGATTGAACAATATACGGATCCTGTTCAAGCGGTTGCCGGTGCTGATGTCATTTACAGTGATGTATTCGCCAGTATGGGTCAGGAAGAGGAGTCGGAAGCACGTCTCAAGGCATTCGAAGGCTATCAAGTGAATCAAACGTTGTTGTCGTCAGCAGCAACGGATGTGATTTTCCTGCATTGTCTTCCGGCGCACCGCGGGGAAGAAGTGACAGCGGAAGTCATTGACGGCAGTCACTCCCTTGTATTTGATCAGGCGGAAAACCGCCTTCATGCGCAAAAAGCTTTAATGATTGAACTGATTGGAGTAATGGATTAACAGAAAAGACAGGCTCTGTTCCTTTGTGGAAACAACAGCCTGTCTTTTTGTTTTAATCGTATTGCCGCCGGGCGAGTTGCTCGGTCTGTTCTTTCGTAATCTGGCGTTTATTTTTTTCGTGCAGACGTCCCATGAAGGACGTGCGTTGCCACGACGGCGACCAGTCCGACTCTTTGTGTGCACGTAAGGCCAAGATGTAGTCGTAACTCAAATGAAGCCGCTCAATCATTTCCGTGCGAACGTCACAAATATGACCATGTCCCGGAATAAGTAACTTTACCTCATATTCATAAATAAAGGATTCGAGTAATTCAAGGGTCGTTAAGTATTCACTCGAATCATGTTCAATCAACGGAATTTCGACGTCGGAGGCATAGTCACCACAGACAAGGAGATGAAGCGGCATGACGACAAAAGACAAATGGGTTGATTCATGACCGGGAGTCAGGAAAAAAATCAGTTTGGTTTTACCGATCGTCAACGTCGTTTCGAATTCTTCGATGACATGTGTGATATCCGGAAACAGAACGGGAGACTCGATGTAGTACTCGTCATTAAAGTTCTGCACTTCTTCAAGCGCTGCTGTCCGGTCGACATCCACGAAACGACGGGAAGCAATCGCAATTGCATCTTTAAAAGCGTAAGCTCCTAGAATATGATCAAAATGAGCATGCGTATACACGATATAGAGAGGCCGATCGTGCCGGATGATTTCCACATCACGGCGGATCGTTGCGATCTCGTCCGGTAACCAACCCGGATCAACGACGATCAGACAATCGGGAGTCTCAATCAAAGTCGAGGTCGTTTTCATTAATGTACTTTGGTAGACCATGACGCCGGGCATCTTCATTTGAATCATGAGAGTCCTCCTCTTTTCAGGATGTAACGTTTTATATCGAACTATACCCGAAAGCAGGGGAAATCTATCCTGGAGACAACAAAAAAGACGACTTGCAAGTTGCAAGCCGTCTGCCCTCGAAGGCATAAAAGTCATTGACCTATGTGTCGTGACCTATGTTATGTCATAAATTGGAGCGGGTGAAGAGAATCGAACTCTCATCATCAGCTTGGAAGGCTGAGGTTTTACCACTAAACTACACCCGCAAGAGTTGCTACATGAAATATAGTAGCATAGCAAAGCGTTTATTTCCATAACTTTTATGAAAAAAGGTAATTCTTTTGATTTTATGTGTACAATAATAAGAGCTAAATCGTTTACATGGGCTTCCTGTAACGAAAGTGAGTGGCTGAGGATGGAAAGAGGAGCGAATGACTGGTGAACAAAGTTCGAGTTTGGAGCGAACAGCTGATGGGAAAAGGATGGATGGCGACATGTCACCATCAAATCGATCGTTATCGCTTCACGACAGGAGAGTGGTTTCTGAACGCAAGCTTACTTGCCTTTTCAATCGAACAGGATGCAGATATGCTACCGGACGTGCTTCCGAACGAATTGAGGATCCCATTAGTATCTGAACGGATGAAACAGATGTTGGAGCGGCTGACACCGTTTTCCGTCCAATGTCTCCGTGTCCAATTGAAGACACGAACGGGACTCGTCAATTACTATCTCATCAATATTCTAGCGGTAAGACGGGTGGAACATCTACATAAGACGGAGATTTTCCGCACGCTTCGGAAAAAACAAGTCTACTTCATGACGGAGCGAATCATCAGTACCTCGCTTGGTCCCCACCACATCTTACGGGATGAACGTACGGAACGTATTTTCCTCTCGGATACGCTAGCACGGTGTTTCCAGCAACTGGCCGTGACCGGCATACATTTTGACGAGATAAATCGAATGGAGGAAATCATATGAAACAGTACACGGTCGATAATTGGATTACACTGCAATATCCAAAAACGTTTGAATATCAAGAAGAAGAAACATTCGTCAGTTTTTATTCGACAGAAGAAAACGCGATGGGAACATTACAATTATCCATCTATGAGTCGGATGCAGAAGAACTCACACCTTTTGAAGCGGCGGAACAGGAAATCAATTTACTGGTGGAAGAGTTTGGAATTGAACTGACGGGACCACTCGAAGCACGTCGGAACTCATCTAAAGAAGCACTTCTTGCTGTAGACGGAAAAGAAGAAGGCGTCTTCATCCGGATTTATGCCTACTCAGACGGAGAACGGCTTGTTCTATTGACGTATTCTGCAGATCGGGAATCGTTGGAACTAGAAGAAATCGAAGCGATGATTTTATCATTAAGCTGGATCCATTAAGGACAAAAACGGGGTGTCTTAGACTGACCTAGCAATATGAGACACATATAAAACACCTTGATTAGGCTGCCAGTACACCGTATTTTTTCGGTGTGAGGTAGCCTAATT
>NZ_JACSMV010000024.1:0-50029 GCF_018618835.1 Exiguobacterium sp. s145
TAAACGGCTTGGCTCCATTAGAATACAGAGCTCAAGCCGTTTAAAAGATTTTTATTATTTATCCTGTCTACTTGACGGGGAGCAGTTCACCTAAACTGTTTTTAGTTGCGAATGCTTCTTTTTTTGTTTTATCACTCAACATTGAAGTGTTCTCATTCTGTTGCTCTTACGGAATTCGACTAACGGTGTCCGCGAGCGGATAGGCGTGCATATCGAAATCGATATCCTCGGTCGTATAATAGATAAGGGTTTCGGCCTAATTGTAATTACTAATGAAATCCAATCATGCGTACGGAAGTCGTATACTGGCAACTGGTGATTACGCAAAACAAGCACATTTTACAGCTCCTTCAAAGATAAAACGAGAAAGGAGACAGTAGGACAATGGTGCGCGATTGAACATGAATTGACCTTTCGAATCAGTCAACCTTGTTCCACTTGAAACGGATCAAAAAGGCTCACTGATCCATTGAATCCAAAAATTTGATGTCGTACTCGCGACCTTGTTGAAATCATTTTTATTGGCCATATTCAGCTTACGTCCGTTTTGATAGAAAAAGACAAGAGTTGTTAAACCGCCACCGGAGATCCCGATTTTAATGTTTCGGGCAGCCAATGATTCGTCCTCGTCAGCAGAAATAGTGATAACAGCATCTGATTGATCGCGTACGATTTTGACAGCACCTGTCCGGGTATCTATACCAACACTCTTAATTCCTCTGGAGTGATGGGTACTGTTCGTATGAATATATACTTTCTTAACGGGATCGATTCGGATGACACCACCTGAAATTGTTGTTCCGTCCGCCATCTTGATGGCTTGTTTTTTGTATGTATCATAGGCAAAGACAAGGCTTGCACTACTCAAACAAATTAACGTAACAACAAGGAGTAAAAACGTTGCTTTTTTCAATTTATTTCCTCCTTTTTTAAAAAAATCTATAAATCATGTACAATCAATAATATTTCAAATTAAAAATGATGTAAACTATTTTTTTCATTTTTTACCATTATTTATCTTTATTAATTCAAGTTCTTTTATTCGGTTTTTAGTAAATATTACATAAAGTTAGTGGGGTCAGATAATTCAAAGTATGAGAGTATAAAATTTTTTAATCTCACTGTACCAACGGAAGATGGGTCCGTTTGATCGAGGGTTTGCGGTTTACCTCTCTACTTGCTGCTAGGAACGTTTCAGACCTAAAAAAATTTAGTCGTTCTGAACTCGCCCAAATACTTTACTGGATCAATGGCAGATCAAGAAGATGTCTCCATTTGAAAATTGCATACGAGGTTTTCTTTGAAGAAGTGATGAACTTAATTTGAAAAACCATCGACGCTAATTAAAAAAATTAAAAACCTGAATCCAAAAAGGACACAGGTTAAAAATACTAAGAAATGAATGGAAAGATAGAATTAGAACCTATTGTCTTCAGATGATACATCTTTAGATACTTTCCCAGTGAAAATGAAGTGATAGACTTCAATAATGAGGCAACACACAACAACGATGTATAAAAAGAATGAAATTAAACTATAGTTGAACGTCGTTGGAATCAAATAACTTAAAAACGAAAACTGTTCATTCACGATAGTGTAAGCGAAAGCTAAAATGAGTGTAAAAACCATCAATCTTCGATTAAAGTTTAATGGTAATCGATTAATGAATTTGGTGACTCCGATAATAAGACAAATAAATGCTAAAAGGAAAAAAGCAGAATTGATTTGATTAACAACTAGTAATTCATTAAATCCAGTCATTTTGCTCGAAATATGAATAATCCATCCAACTACTAAAGAAAATATTCCTATTTTTAAGTTCAATGAACCAGCCCGTAGTTGAGGGATGAGTTCGTGATGATGTTTTATCATCACAATAATAATCGCGATTAGAGAAACTCCAAGTAAAAATGACATAATTGATCTCCTTTATTTTATTAATATAAAGACATTATAAAATAAATTACCATTAATTTTACTAATTTATTTGTTTTATAAGGAAATGATTAAGATGTAAATCAGTAAAATCCCTCAAAAAATAAAAATATAACTGAGAATGTTTTTGGAAGAACAGGGGTAACTGTAACTGTTAGCCAGAAAGCAAAAACTGACACTTACGGAGGCGAGGAAAATGAAGCAACTGGACGGATTTCCAACATCGTACTGGCGCACTTCGATTGAAGCATCGACGTATCCGAAACTGGAAACAGATATAACGAGTGACGTTGTCGTCATCGGGGCCGGGATCGCCGGGCTCGTCACGGCCGTGCAACTGGTTGAACGGGGATATGACGTGACGTTAATTGAAGCCGATCGGATTGCAAGCGGAACGACCGGTTATACGACGGCAAAGGTCTCGTCGCAACATGGCTTAATTTATGATGAACTGATCCAGACGTTCGGCGAAGAGAAAGCAAAACTCTATCACGAAGCGAATGAAGAGGCGATTCGGTTCCTCCGTGATCAGACGACACGTCTGGCAATCGACTGTGAGCTTGAGGAACAGGATGCGTACTTGTACGTTGCGTCGAGTGGAGCAAAGCACAAGCAACTGATCAAAGAAGCAGATGCCTACAGCCGTCTTGGAATCAACGGTGGCGACGCGACGGATGAGGTCAAAGGGAAGTTACCGTATCCAGTCGAACAAGCCCTCGTCATCCGCAATCAAGCCCAGTTCCATCCGGTCAAATACTTACTTGGTCTCGCAGAATACTTCACGAAACAAGGCGGGAAGCTGTACGAACAGACGCGGGCGACGTCTGTTGAGTCGAAACGGACGCCGACCGTGTTGCTTGAATCCGGGCACCAGATCGAAGCAAAAAAAGTCATCGTCGCGACCCACTTTCCATTCAACGATTTTAAAGGACTCTATTTCTCGAAACTCGAAGTCCACCGGTCTTACATTGTGTCAGGACGTGTTCCGGAACAGTTCCCGGACGGTATGTTCATGAGTGCTGACAAACCAAGTCGGTCACTTCGGCATACGCATCTGGACGATGGGACTAGGCTCGGACTATTCGGTGGAGAGAACCATCTGTCCGGTCATCAGACGGATACGAAAGCCAACTATCAAGCGTTGGCGCATTTCGCAGAGAGTGAATTTGATGTCGCCCAAATCGAGCAATTTTGGTCGGCCCAGGATTTGATTTCACTGGATAAAGTGCCGTACATCGGTCAGATGACGAGTGATGATCCGAATATCTTGATTGCGACCGGCTTTGCCAAGTGGGGGATGACGAATGGGATTGCGGCAGGACTGCTTTTGTCTGATTTATTAATAGGAACGCCAAACCGTTTCCGGGGATTGTTTGATCCGAACCGGTCGAAGCTGCATAAACAGGATGCCAAACAATTTGCGAAGAACAATGCCGATGTCGCGATTGAATTGCTGAAGGGGAAAGTCAGTCGCGCCAGTCAATCGGCGGACGACCTCGGCATCGATGAAGGGGGACTTGTCCGTCATGCCGGGAAGACGGTCGGCGGATACCGCGATGAGTCTGGTGAGTTGCATCTCGTCAAGACGACGTGTACGCATATGGGGTGCGACGTCAAGTGGAATAACAGGGAACGCTCATGGGATTGTCCGTGTCACGGTTCGCGATTTGATTACGAAGGAAATGTGCTCGAAGGTCCGGCTGTTAAGCCGTTGAAGAAGTTAAAATGATACAGTGATCGTCTCTGATCTCGGGGGCGATTTTTTTGTGGAATAATTCGCTTGAAACTCTCGTTTGTTGGATACTCAATAGTTTTACGAACAGATGACCGTAAATATTTTGACTGATATCAGAATTTAATACTTTATTATTTTTTGGATGTGCTATAATTACCTGGTATTAAAAATATTCAAGCGTTTAACTATATCGGTCGGGTCGATCTTCATGTGGATGTTACGAATTCACCGTCACGGACGCCGTTTACAGGTTTTATATCAAGTTCATTTCATAGTAGCGTCGTGAACGCTGTACGAATTCGAGGAGGAAGCAACACATGAGTAAAGAAAAAATCGTCCAGCTCCGCAAACACGTCTCGCCTTTTGAGAAGGCAGACGTCAAATCCAGCGTCCGGCAGATGATCAACACGATCTTGCCGTTTCTCGTGGCCTGGTTCCTGGCTTATCAAGCCTTACAGATTTCCGTTTGGCTCGCTGTTCCGCTTGCGATCGTCGCAGCCGGTTTCGTCGTTCGGATGTTCATCATCTTCCATGACTGTACACACGGGTCATTCTTTAAAAACAAAAAAGCTAACGCAATCGTTGGAACGATCACAGGCATCCTGACCTTGTTCCCGTATGAGAAGTGGAAACGTGAGCACTCGATCCACCATGCCTCAAGCGGGAACTTGGACAAACGTGGTGTCGGTGACATCTGGGTCATGACGATTGAAGAATATGTCGAAGCGTCAAAATGGACACGTCTAAAGTACCGTCTGTACCGGAATCCTCTCGTCATGTTTGGTCTTGGACCACTCTTGTTGATTTTGGTCGTCAGCCGCTTCAACCGAAAAGATGCCCGCAAGAAGGAACGGATGAATACGCATGTCATCAATGCGTCGTTGATCGTCCTGTACGGCATCATGATTTACTTCATCGGTTGGCAGGCATTTCTGATCATTCAAGGCACGACGATGTTCACAGCAGGCGTTCTCGGGATTTGGTTGTTCTACGTCCAGCACACGTTTGAAGACTCGTATTTCGAGGATGAGAGCGAATGGGATTACGTCAAGGCCGCGATCGAAGGCAGCTCGTATTACGAATTGCCGAAAGTCTTGCAGTGGGTGACAGGAAATATCGGTTTCCACCACGTGCACCACTTAAGTCCGCGTGTACCGAACTACAATTTAGAAAAAGCCCATACAGCGACACCACCGCTTCAAAAAGCAACGACGATTGGCTTGTTCTCGAGTCTGAAGTCGCTTCGTTACAAGCTGTATGATGCGAAAAATAAAACGTTTGTGACGTTCGGTGAAATCAAGCATCTGCTGCGTGAACCAAAAACGTCCGTCTCTTAAGCACACAGACCTGACTTCCATTCGTGGAAGTCAGGTCTTTTTTGATGCCGGCTACGACTTTTGCCGTATGTCGCGCGCCTTGATCCATGGTACGATGGCAAGTATTGAAGGAGGGATGATGATGCGTCGTCTACCCATTGCTTACGTCATAGCAGGAGCCATCTTACTTTTGCTGTTCGCCTTCAGTTCGATGCGTTATGAGCAACAATCGCTGATTCCGTTTCTGACGAATCATATCCAACTCGGGTGGGTCTATGCCTTTTCGTTCGTCTCGTTTCATTATGAAGTTCCGATCAGTGTCGCGTCGCTAGGTCCAGCGGCGTTCCTTGAGTTCTTCATCCGGAAAGGGATGCATGCCGGTCTGTTCTTCATTCTTGGGACGAGCCTGGTCCGTGTCTTACGCATGCGTGGTTATCGTCCTGTGCCGGCTGCCTTTTTTGCTGCGACGACGGCAATCACGGTCGGTGTCTTGGATGAATTTCATCAACAACTGACCGGCGGACGGACACCACTGGTCGGAGATGTCATCATTGATGGAAGTGGAGCCGTCTTTGGCATCTTGCTGTATACCGGAATCCGCTTGTTCCTCAAAGCGGATCGAATCGTCAAATCAGAATATCAGCAATCGAGCTGAATACGAAAATACCCGGTCGTCTCAAAAGGATTGAGGCGACCGGGTATTTTGACGATCAAAAACGTTGGACCCATTCGATTTTGTATTGCATTCGACCGTATTGCTTACGAAGTAATTTTTCTGCTTTTTTTCGAGCAGCCGTATGATCACGAGCCTTAATGATCAATCGGTCAGTATCAATAATCTCGTCAGATTCCATTACTTGATACTGAACAGAGTATTCTTTGATCGATAAATTGAATAAGCTCAAAAACATAACTCCTAGATCGTAGTTGTTATAAGATGGTGTATAGTACATTAGTTAAATTATCAATTTGAATCAGTAGTAATTACAAATTCTGTTTATAAGTTTGATATGACTATAGACGATGAGACGATTAAATAAAATAAAGAATCGCCTTTTTTAGTGATGTATTGGTTGTGAACATCTATAGATTAACAATAATTTCCTTGGAACTCCTATATAATTATAGGTATGATGAAAGGATGAAAGAGGTGAATAGATGATAGACGAACTAGATCAAGTCAAAAAGACTTCAAAATCAATTACAAAACGAGAACGGCTTTATTTCTGGTTGCTCCTGCTGAGCACACTCGTAACAGGATGTGGTCTGATTGTCGGAGTACTGGCGCTCGGAACGCTTGGTGTCGTCTTACTCGGACTGACCATCCTCTTACTCGGAGCGATTTGGATTCGCCAATGGGTCCGGGTGATGACGATTCGGACAGAAGGAGTTTTTCTGAGTGAGACCCAACAACCACTCGTTTATACGCAACTTCGTCGTGATGCAGAACGGATGGGCTTCTGGAAAGCACCAGAAATCCTGTTGACGCAGGACTTGAAGATGACACGACCACGGACGATTGGTTTGTTCCAAAAGTATATGTTGGTGTTGCCGGCGGATTATCCGTTAAATGAGACGACACGGTTTGAAATCTTACGGGAACTGGCCCACTTAAAACAAAACCACGAAGAAAAACAGCTGTTGTTACTGATCGGGAGCTGGGTCCCATTCTTGCGTGCGGCTTACTTACGCGCTTGTGAAGAGACGGCTGACCGGTTTGCGCTTACTCAGTTGGCTGACGATGAGCGAATTCCGGCTCTCGTCCGCTCGATTGTTGGTCCCGCATTATGGCGCCGACTGGATGTTGTGCACTACATAGAACAAAAACAACAAGCGCCGTCACTCGTGACGAGTTTGAGTGAACTGTTCCGTCATCAGCCATCCGTGCACCGGCGCTTGGTAGTTGCCGGACTGAAGACGACTGCACCCCGATTGGCGCGTGTGACAAGCGGTCTGCTTGTCATTCTGAGTTGTCTGTTGCTGGCCGGTCTCGTCTTTACAGCAACGGAGCTTGAGGTTCCAGAGTGGTCGGGCTGGACGGAGTCAGCCGTGCAGCAAGATGATACTAAGCAAGATTTAGGTGAATCAAAACTGATGGCCGCGATTCAAAAGGGAACGCTTGATGAAATCAACCAACTGATTCCGAAGAGTGACATGAATGCGGTCGATGCGGACGGAGATACGGCATTACATTATCTCGGATACCGGAAGTCGAGCGAAGGGCTCGAGGGTGTTTTCCAAGGCTTGCTGTCGGCTGGAAGTGACGTTGACGCCGTCAATGACTTTGGAGAACGACCGTTCATCACCGCCGTCTACAGCAACAACAAGGAACTTGTGGAGCTGTACTTGAAACGCGGCGAAGCAATTAATCAACGGGATGACGAGGAGTATACGCCGCTTCATCACGCGGTCGAAGGCGAAGGCAAAGAGACCGTCAAACTGTTGCTCGAGCGTGGGGCGGATCCGGCACTGAAGAATGCCGACGGCTACACGCCGTTGATGATGGCAGAAGAGTATGAGCTTGAAGACATCATCGTCTTACTGAAACAAAATCAAACGCAGACCTTATAAAAAAAGACGATTTCCCGCTTGGGAAAATCGTCTTTTTGCTGATTAGTTGGCTTCGACTTTTGTATCGAGGATACGACCTTCAATTTTGTAGTTGACTTCGCCGAGTGACTTCGTGAAGTCACGAAGGTTTTCCCAGTCCGAGAGACCCAGATCCGTCACACGGCCCGCTTTGTAAGCCACTTCAAACGGTGTCAGACCATCGCCGCCTTTTGCTGTGAAGGCATTGGTTGCGATGACATATGTTTTCGCAAGATCGATTGCTTCAAACGTGCCGCCGTTGTTGACTTCTATCTTCGTGACACGGTTTCCTTTTGCAAGTTTACTGCTGTATTCGAACTTCATGCCCGATACGTGGAGGAATCCACCGTTTTCGAGTGGTGCCACACCAACGCTGATTTCAAGCAGGTCCTTGATTTCCTGACCCGTCAATTTCACTGTCGCGAGCGTATTTCCGAACGGAAGCGTCGTCAAGACTTCGCCGACTGTAAGTGGTCCGGCATTGATGGCAGCACGGATCCCACCACCGTTTTGCATCGCGATGACCGTTTCAGCATTATACTCTTTTGCTTTTTTGAGCATGCCATCCGTGATCAAGTTTCCGAGTGCCGTCTCGCTGTTTCGGACACTGACTTCGCCGCGTGGGTTCACGAGCTCGTTGACGATATTCGCGCCGACTTCTTCGTTCTTCAACTCAGCGATTTGATTCGCATATGGCTTCAGGATTTCAGCAGCACGTGTATCTTCCACAGCTTTTGCCACATCGATCAACGAACCGTTGTACTCTGTCAATTTCCCTTTGTAGTCAAATGTCAAATCCAGATTTCCGAGGAAATCACCATATTGATAAGCTTGAGCGATTATTGTTGGTTCTGTTTTACCCGGAACAACTTTACCATCGACTACGACAGGTGTTTCAATCTTCGTATGCGAGTGACCGCCGACGATAACATCAATTCCGTCCACGTTCCGTGCAAGTAACTGATCGTTGTCGACCGCTTCATTGTCATCAAAACCGATGTGAGTCAAAGCGACAATTTTATTGACACCACGATTTTCAAGTTTTTTGACGGTAGCTTTTGCGCTCGCGATGTAGTTCGCAAAGGCAACAGTTCCTGGACTTGAAATATCGGCTGTTTCTTCTGTCGTCAAACCAAAGAACCCAATTTTTTGTCCTTTGTATTCTTTGATTACGCCCTGATAGATATTTCCATTCACAGGATTTTTTGAGAGCGATTTTGATTGCAGATCAGCGAGTAATTCGTTTTTTCTAAAATCGACGTTTGCTGTGATGAATGGGAAATTGGCTTTCGTGACGAAGTCCTTTAAGGCTTGATGATTATCTGCATCCCCGAGATCGAATTCATGATTTCCGAACGTCATTAAATCATATTGCATATAGTTCATCAAGGCGAGATCAGCTTGACCTTGGAACTTGTTAAAGTAAAGAGATCCCGAGAAGACATCCCCTGCATCGAGTAGTAGAGAAGGAGTTCCTTTTGCTTCGTATGCAGCGCGTAATTCTTTAACGACAGTTGCTCGTTTGGGTGCTTTATCGAGGTTTGCGTGCGTGTCATTTGTGTGTAACAAGCCGATTGAAAACTCTTCTTTAATTAAAATTTTTATCTCAATAGGTAATTGTTTTTTACCGTATGTTCCTGTAACTTTTTGATAGCGATTAAGAATGTGTTTATTATATTTTTTCCATGTGATTTTTTCATTGTTATAAGATGTAGGTAAGAGGATTGGATTACCTTTTATAAAAGTTAAAGGTGTAAGTTCAACCTTGTTGACATGTTTTTTTTCGCTTGCCGAGACACTCATCTGCGCAACCGGCACGATTGCCGATGTCGTCAGGGCGACAGCGACGGCTGCCGCGTAAAGCGGTTTTGATTTGTACATACGTAGAAATCCTCCTTCAAAGTGGGTGTATGAATACAAGGTCGAAATGCGATCGTTGACCTCTTCTTCTACTATAAGTCGTTCTAAGTACCGGGTGCGATAAAACTTTTGTAAACTTCGTAAATTCTTAGGTCGGACGACATGACAACCCGGTGGAGACGTTTGTTTTAAGAAGTGTTCCTAAGACATACAAATTAAAGTTATAAATTGATAACGCTATCATTATAATCTGTCTTATAAAAAAAAGGAACGAAAACATCCATCTATTCATTAAACATTTCCATTATTTGATAAGCAGATGATGGTTTTCGGTACAAGATTTCTGTATGATGAAGAAATGAGGAAACATTGGGAGAGGGACAGAAAACACGATGAAAGAAACGATTCAAGGGACCGTAATTTTGGTCATTTTATGTTTAATGAGTATTTTGTTGTTATGGGGACTGGCCTCTCCACCGACTACAATTGATTTTCCATTTATAACCCATTCTAAATCCGCTTTTATCGATGTTTTCTAAATCGTTAAAGCGGTTTTTTAGTCACATAGAAAGCTACAGTTTGGTGTCGGTTTGTCGAATACGTTGACACGATTTTTAACGATGGCTAGAATTGATTAAGTGTATTGAAATTGAATAGCATATCAATAAGTAATGATCTGAATGTAAAAAGGGAGGGATAAATTAAAAACTATAGCGAGTTGTTTAATATAAACTGCTATTTGAAAAAAAAACAAATATAATATAAAGTAACTAAATTAAAATAAGTGTACCTTTATAGATACAGATCGGAAGGAATTTATTATGTGGAAAGAAATGAAGAGTATTATTCGCGAACAAGTGGAGAATTTTCCGCTTATACGCCGTTTAGCTCGTTATGAAATAAAATCGGCACATGCGGAGCAGCGCCTTGGTTTACTTTGGGAACTGTTAAATCCCGGACTACAGATATTTATATATTGGTTTGTTTTTGGTATTGGTTTGCGGGGGAATGAAAATGTTAATGGCAACATCCCATTTATCGTGTGGTTACTTTGTGGAATAGTAGCTTGGTTTTTCATTAATGATGCTTTGCTACGTGGATCAAACTCAATCAATAGTCGACTCGCAATGATAACAAAAATGAGATTTCCAATGAGCGCTATTCCTTCATATGTTATTCTTTCAAGAATGTATCAGCATATTGCAATGCTCTTAATCGTTTTTGTTGTTATCATGTTGAACGGTATTCCCTTAACATGGAAGTTACTTCAATTACCTTATTACGTAATAGCAACTTACATTTTCGTTTACGCGTTCTCTTTATGTTTTTCTACTTTAATTACTCTTGTTAAAGATATTCACTTGTTTTTACAATCACTATTGAGAATGCTTTTTTATATAACACCAATTGTATGGAATATAGAAAGGTTTCCAAGTGAATTGCATGGAGTACTTCGCCTCAACCCAATCTTTTATCTCATAGAAGGTTATAGATCTAGTTTACTTGGCGGCTCATGGATTTGGAGTGAATGGTCAACAGGACTTTATTTTTGGAGTGTAACGCTCTTTTTGTTTACTGCTGGAACGTTACTACACATCAAGTTTAGGAAATCGTTTACAGAGCTTGTCTAAGAAAGGAACTCATTATGTCTATGATAACACTCAGTCATGTCACGAAATATTTTGATATGGTTACGACA
Organism: Exiguobacterium sp. s145; assembly: GCF_018618835.1. Classification (NCBI taxonomy): domain Bacteria; kingdom Bacillati; phylum Bacillota; class Bacilli; order Caryophanales; genus Exiguobacterium; species Exiguobacterium sp. s145. Next base: position 11,135 of record NZ_JACSMV010000024.1, read on the forward strand.
ACAAAAGAAAAATTTAAGTTATTGTTTAAAAATCAACGTAAAAGCAGCAAAACTTTTACAGCACTACGTGATATCTCTCTTAACATTGGAGCAGGTGAAGTTGTTGGATTGGTCGGGATTAATGGATCGGGAAAATCTACTTTATCTAATTTAATTTCTGGAATAATTTACGCTAACGAAGGTGAAGTTTCTATCAATGGAGAAGTTGCAATTATAGCTGTTTCACAAGGTCTAAAAAACGTATTAACCGGTCGTGAGAACATTCGTTTAAAGTGCTTAATGCTTGGGATGGACGATGTGGAGATTGATCGTCGAATGCCTTGGATAATTGATTTCGCTGATATTGGTGAATTTATCGATCAGCCCATCAAAAAGTATTCGAGTGGAATGAAATCGCGTCTTGGCTTTGCAATTGCTATAAATGTAGATGCAGACATTTTAATTGTTGACGAAGCACTTTCTGTAGGCGATCAAACATTCTATAACCGATGTATTGATAAGATGAATGAATTTAAAGATGAAGGGAAAACAATTATTTTTGTCAGTCATTCACTCAATCAAATTAAAAGTTTTTGTGAACGTGTAATATGGCTTGAATATGGTCAAGTGAAACTTGATGGAACCACTAAAGAAGTTATTCCAAAGTATGACAACTTTTTAGCGGAATATAAAAAAATGTCTAAAGATGAACAACATTCTTATCGAAACAATCGTTTAAAAGAACAGTCGAAATATGAAAAAACAATAAATCATAACGTTGAGGAAAACAATACTAATAGACACTCAGGTTTGTTATTTTCAATGCTCAGTTTATTAATTGTTATAACCGGAAGTCTAATGGTTGTTGAAGAAACACCAACTTTTTCGGCTCTTGAAAAAATCTTATTAAAAATATTTTGAAAAGAGTATTATTTTTTTTAATGAAAGTATAGATTAAAACAATTAAATTTAACGGTCTTAGCTCTGTTGTTCTTGAGTTATGACCGTTAATTTTTTTGAAAATTACATCGTATAAATGAACGTTGCTCATATAACATTATTAAATAATATGGTAATATTTATTCTAGTGTATTTAGGGGGTTTTCTTAATGAAAAAGATAAGTGTAATTATACCTAGTTTTAACAATAAAAGTGAAGTTCTAGAAAGATTGATAAGTTCTTTAAACGAACAAACTATGGACAAAAAAGATTTTGAAGTAATATTTATTGATGATGGATCTAGTGATTTTAACGCTTACAAAAGACTAAAAGAAAAAACAGCTAATCATGATAATTATCATGTATATCGTATATCTCCATCTGGTTGGTCGAGTAGACCTCGTAATAAAGGTATAAAATTGGCTGATTCTAAATATATTTTTTTCAGCGATGATGATGATACTATATTTCCACAAGCGCTAGAGCGTATGTATAATTTTGCTGAGAAGAATGATTTAGATGTTGTCAATCCTAAAGTTGTCAAAACAAAAGGTTGGTCGTGGGGATGGGACGAGTACCAATCGAACAAAATAGATGCCCAACAAGATGGCATTAGCTCAATGGGACCGATGACTGTTCCTAAACTATATAGAAAAGAATTTTTAATTGAAAATGATTTATATTTTTCTGAAGGGGAAAAAATTTGGTGGGAAGATGTTATGTATTCTTGCCTTGTGTATAGTAAAAAACCTAAGATCGGAATTTTGGCAGACTATCCTATTTATCATTGGAGAGAACAAAATGTTTCTGCGGGATTTGGTAAAGACTTAAACTATAAATGGATGCAACTTAACAATTTAGCTGAATTTTTTAAGAATCATTTGGAAGAAGAAGATAAAATAACAATGATTACACATTGGTACAATTCTCGTATTCTAGGGGCTATCCGTAAAAACTTTCACACTAAAAAGGATGCAACAAAAGAACTAGAATTCAATAATGCTAGAATATGGAAAGATAAACATGTTTCGGAAGAAGTCATTTCTCGATTAGATACAAGAAGTAAGATACTAGATAAAATATTGGAATTAAATTTACCTCAGCTAGCTATTTCTTATTCAAAATCAAAAGCAGATATTACAGCACGTAGTTATATTAAAGAAATTTATTTTGATAAAGATGAAATTATTTTTACTACAGAAGCAACCATTACGGACGGTGATTTGGATGCAAACAAGATTAAAATCAAGGGTAAACCAAAGTCACCAAAGTTAAATTTGCCTAAAGATGTAAAAAAAGTATTATCAAAAGATTTAACCGTCTATCAAGATATAGATTTTGAAAAAAATATGTATTTGCCTATTTTAAAAGGTAGATTTACTAGAACAACGTGGGATATTAAAAATATAAAAAATAATGAATTTACTTATAAAACATCTTTAATGGGCTATGAAGTGACTAGTAAACTAACATTTGGATTAAAGTTAGATCAATTTATTCAAGATCAGATTGATGCTCAACAACCATATGATCTTGCTACAAGGTTTTCCTATTTAGATTACTTTTCTCAAAGAGGGATTGCATGCACAGAGGATTTTAAGCGTACGGCAATAATAAATGGAAATACGTATTTGATATATAAAAATGCATCTGAATTACTGTCGATTGATTTAAATTCTACAGTTAAGAATTTTTTAGACTTTATACAATTGGATGTAAAAGAGTTAGAAATTAAAGATAATTTTATAAGAATACCATTAAAATTAGAGTATATTTATGGTGTTTGCAAACAAGAATTGTTAGCTTCGATTTATAGTGAAAAATTTGACGGTTTTACAGAAACAAAAGTTTATTTAACTACAAATGAAGATAAAGCTTATTTAGAGTTGCATAATCCTAATAATATTAGTGGCGAAGTAGTAATAGATATTTCAATAGGAACTAAAACAAAAAGAATTTCCATAACAATATAAAAGAAGTCTCATGAATTTTTAAGTTCTGTACAGGTAAACAGAGGAAGTTACTAAACGTTTACTTGTGCAGTTTTTTTGTTTTTTTATAAATATTCAAAACGAATAAAATTACTGTATTTCAAATGAAAAAAAACTTAGAATCGTAATCGGATTTTTTTAGAATAATTAAGTTTTTAGTATGAATTCCAGTTTAGTAATCATGAATAATAAGGAATGTAGTAAATATATGTAAAATTTTTTCGTGGTTCTATTCGATACCACCCTTGATTTTTGTACAAAACCCGAAGCAGAGTAACATAAAAATAAGTTTTGGATTTTCGGTTATTTTTGATGATTCCTTTTGGAGGGCATTTGAAATAATATAAAAACAATTATCTTTATCAATTTAAAGTATGAAGTTTAAATGTATCAATGTTTTACTTTAACGATTACAACAAATCTTTCTAATTTAAGAATATTTAATAAATTGGAGGAAGGTTATGAAAAAAATCAGAAAAGCCATTATCCCGGCAGCGGGACTCGGGACACGTTTCTTGCCGGCGACAAAAGCGATGCCAAAAGAAATGTTACCGATCCTGACGAAACCGACGATTCAATACATCGTCGAGGAAGCAGTCGCGGCGGGTATTGAACAAATCATCATCGTCTCCGGACGAAACAAACGAGCGATCGAAGACCATTTTGATCACGCACCGGAGCTTGAGAACATCCTCCGGCAAAAAGGGAAGCTCGACTTGTTAAAAGAAGTCGATGCTTCGACGACGATGGCCGAGATTCATTACATCCGGCAAAAGGAACCAAAGGGACTCGGGCACGCCATTTGGAGTGCCCGTCATTTCATCGGTGATGAACCGTTCGCGGTGTTGCTCGGTGACGATATCATCGTCTCGGAACAACCGGGACTAAAGCAATTGATTGATCAGTATGAGGAACTGGAGTCCTCAATCGTCGGCGTTCGTCATGTGCCGACCAGTGACACGGACCGTTACGGCATCATTGACCCGTTGAAACAAGAGGGTCGTCGTTATCACGTCCGGCAGTTCGTCGAAAAACCGGCGCAAGGTACGGCACCATCAAACATGGCAATCATTGGACGGTACATCCTGACGCCGGCGATCTTTGCGTTCCTTGCCAAGCAAGAGGTTGGGTCAGGCGGCGAGATTCAGCTGACGGACGCGATTGAACGGTTAAATGGACAGGAAGACGTCTATGGTTATGAAATCGACGGTGACCGGTTTGATGTCGGGGAGAAGATGGGCTATGTCGAGACGACGCTTGCCTTTGCCTTAAAGGACGCTGAGATTCAAGCCGATGTCAAAGCCTTGCTTCGCCGGCACGTCGAAAGCTGGACCGATTAAACAATAAAAGCAAAGCCCACGGGTGAGCTTTGCCTTGATCAGGTCTGCTTCTTATTCATGTACGTTTTGACGCGTGGTGCCGTATACGTGCGGAAGCGTTCGAGCAACCGTTCCGGATCAGACTCGACGAGGAGCATCGCGGCGTGTTCCGGTATCAGGAAACCTTGCGTCTCCATCTGCTGAAACAACGTGACGAGCGGATCATAGTAGCCGTCGATGTTTAAAATGCCGCATGGTTTTTCATGTAAGCCAAGCTGTGCCCACGTGAAGACTTCAAAAAATTCTTCCATCGTTCCCGGACCACCCGGTAAGATGATGAATCCGTCTGCCAGTTTAGCCATCTTGGCTTTGCGATCGTGCATCGATTCGACGAGATGAAGCTCTGTCAGATTCGGATGGGCAATTTCTTTTTCCTGTAAGAAGTGCGGCAGGACACCGATCGCTTGTCCATTGGCTGCAAGGACCGCATCAGCGACAGCACCCATCGTTCCGACGCGTGACCCGCCATAGATAAGGTCAAGGTCATGACGTGCCAACGCGGTACCAAGCGTTGCTGCTGCCTGACGGAAAATCGGTGTTGCTCCATCTTTTGAATCACAAAACACTGCGAGTTTTTTCATCCATAGGTCCCCCTTGTTAAAATCGTCTTCTGTCAACATATCATATCAGGTCGTTTCGAATAAGAGGGATCATGTATCGTTATCATGAAAAATAACAGACTGGACTACGTCTGTGTAATGCAGAATAGGAGTGCAGACTTGTGCGACGGAAACGTACACAGTTCTGCACTCCTTTTTCGAAAAAAGAAAAGGACTTGCCAGCACCCACAAATTCATCCTAACGTTTAAGTTGCGAAACAAGAACGTTAAGGAGATGAAAGGAATGCTAACAATGTCCGAAATCAATTGTATCAAATTTTTAAGGAACCATAAATCCTATTCCATCAATAAGATTGCGAAAGATCTTAACCTGAACTGGCGAACTGCTAAAAAATATGCCGATGAGTCTTTTCTACCAAAAGAAAGTCCTTCTTCCAAGCGAGGCATGATGTATGGCACCCGTTGGGGCGAAATGATTGAGGAATGGCTACAGGAAGATGCGATGATGAAAAAGAAACAACGGCGAACCAATAAAAAACTATATGAGACCTTATGTACATATGGATTTGAAGGGTCCTACCGGACCGTCTGTCAATTCATAAAAGAATGGCGACTAGGTCGCGATGTAGAAAACGATAGTCGATTCGAACGATTGGCCCACCCTCCCGGAGAAGCACAAGTAGATTTTGGTGTCATGGAAGTCATAAAGGACAGTCATGCGGTCGATGTGCATTGCTTGATCCTATCCATGCCATATAGCAATCGAACAGCTGCGGTTGCATTACCAGCAGAGAACCAGGAATGTTTCCTGACCGGATTGAAGAGACTGTTCGAAGAAATCGGAGGCGTGCCGCAACAATTACGGATCGACAATCTCCCGGCAGCCGTCGCTAAAGTACGGACAACAAAGGAAGAAGCCATTTATACGGATGCCTTCCAACAATTCGTGGCGCACTATGGTTTCCAGGTTCAAAGCTGTAATCCGTACAGTGGGAATGAGAAAGGAAGCGTCGAAAACAAGGTCGGATATGTCCGTTACAACTTCCTAGTTCCTTCGCCCATCATGAATGACTTCGAGTCATTGAACCGGCGCCTCGCATCATCCCTCAGGGATGACATGGAACGTATCCATTACGAAAAAAAAGTACGGATCAAAGATCTCGTTGTGGAAGAGCAGAAGCATCTCCTTCGACTGCCGGAAGAAGACTTTCCGGTGTTTAGAGAGGAACTCTTGAAGGTGAACAAATATGGAGAAGTGACCATCGATCAAACGAAGATTCTCGTTCCATCAGGTTCCCGACATGGACAAGTGAGAGCAATCCTAAAATGGGACGATATGAAAATCATTTCTCGTCATGGAGAAATCCTGTACGAAGAAAAACGACCTTATATGATGACGAAACGGGCGTTACCTTGGGAAAGTATTCTCAACGAATGGTACAAAAAGCCACGTAGTTATGGTCATTCACGTCACGCGGAGTACCTCCCTGGACGAATTCGGGAGTATCTGAACATCCAAAATCTGATGATACGTAGAGAAAGACTGGGATGGCTACGTTCTAGATTAGTCCTGCATTCAATCACTGAAATCGATGAACGATTGTATGAGCTACTGAGCCAAAGCGATGCCTATTCTGACATCGAAGAGCATCCCTACGATGTCGACTGGAGCAAGTATGACAGTTTGAATCGACCATGGCAGAGTGAGGTGCAGTCGTGAATCTAAAAGAGATGTGCAAATCCCTTCGGCTCGCTTACGTCGCTGAAATTTACGAAGCGATTCCGATGGAATCGTCCGAGACGTTTCTCCTGACACTTTTTGAAATGGAGATGAGACTTCGTGAAGAAGCGAAGGCAGAGAGGCTCATAAAAAAAGCAAAATTCATCAATAATAAATCACTTGAGGACTATCGCTGGCATGACAACATCTACTTCCCTCGTCATCTTAAGAAAGAAGAATTGATGTCGCTCTCTTTCATCGATCATCAGCAAAACGTAGTGCTCACGGGTGCCCCCACTGGTAAGACACATCTTGCGATTGGTTTAGGACGGGAAGCTTGTCGTAAAGGAAAAGAAGTACGTTTCTTTCGTGTTTCGGAGCTCGTAGAGCAACTCACCAAAGCATGGCGTGACGGGAAGCTGAGTAGCTTCCATACACGCCTCGATTCTGCGGATCTTATCGTCTTGGATGAAATGGGCTATCTTCCATTATCCAAAGAGTCCGCAGAACTCCTGTTCCATCTCATTACAGACTGGTACGAAAAGAAAAGTATCATCATCACATCGAATCTAGAATTCAGTCAATGGAATCGTGTTTTCGCAGATCCAAGATTGACGTCAGCACTCGTCGATCGTGTGATTCATCATGCGCACATTCTGACCTTCACGGGCGACAGTTATCGTGTCACACATGCATTATCAAGAAATTAAATATGTACTGGCAAAGTTCTGTACTTTTTTCTGCAATTCACTGCACAAACCTATTGCAAAATACATACGTCAAACTGAAGGAGAAAAAGATGAAACCGAAAACCATCGTATGGCTCGTATTGCTGATTGCAGCAATCAATCTTGCAATCGGAATTTGGGTGCCGGAATCGCCGACGCGAACGACGATCAGCAGTGTGTTGCTTGGATTAGTCGTCTTACTCGGAATCGGTTATTTCATTGCCCTGCGTCATTCATCGAAATAAAAACAAAGCCGTCTCGTCTGTCTGGAGCAAACGAAACGGCTTTGTTTATGTGTGATCAGAAGTATTTAAGAATGAAGGAATATTCTAAAAAATCTATTTTTATACACGGATTCGACATAAAGACGGATAAAATGTAAAAATTACGCATCTTTCGTGACATATGACCCAAGTCTAAAGTAGCGGTAAGTGTAAATAATGTGCAAATTACACCAAATATTCGTATTCGAATATCCAAAGGGGGTCTAAGGATATATGATGTTGTTACAAAGCCAGACAAAAATATTAGGAGGTTGTTGATCATGAACTTAAAAAAGAAATTAGGAATTCTTGCAGGCGTAGTTACTTTATCATTAAGCCTGGGTTTTAATGGAGCATCACATTCTAATTTTAAAACGGATGTAGCGAAAGAAATCCCGTTCGAGTTTTCAATCAAACGTGATGTAGCGAAAGAAATCCCGTTCGAGTTTTCAATCAAACGTGATGTAGCGAAAGAAATCCCGTTCGAGTTTTCAATTAAACGTGATCTTGCTTAAAATATTTAATCTATTAAGTTATTTTTAATGAATTTGGATTTTGTATCTAAAATTATTTGACGATACTCTCTGATATTCATTAAATCGAATAAAAGAAAAGCTTTTGTATATGAATCGGAGATATCCTTAAAAGAGAACTTTAATAGTTCCTGACATTCCCCTTTTTGAGAATAGAGTTGTCCTAGTAAAGACATATCTTTTTCAAATAAGCTTATGCGAATGGCTTCTTCTACAATAAATAATGCTTTTTCAACCGCATGCAGCTTCATTAAAATTTTTGAGTAATTATAATGAATTCTAATTCTTTCAACTATCAATTCATCGCTATCAAAGTCAAGCTCCATCAATTCTTCATAAACAGCTCTACTATGTTTATAGCTTTTATTCTCAAAGTGTAAGATTGCGATTGCGGACTTAATTCTTAAAATCATACTAGGCGAGTAATACAATTTAGTGTAGTAATCTGATAGTTGTTGCAAGCCAATGATGCAAGTTCTATAGTCGATTTTTTTTAAACGATAAGAACTTAAATAATAGAAATACCGTACCAGTAAGTCCAACTCACGATCAAGTGGACTAGCATGTATTATCTTTTGAGTTTCCTGATAAATTGATTGAAATTCACCATTTCTAAAACGGATTAACAAATTTTCATCTAGTACCTTTAAAGATTCTCTATAATTCGTATGATCTAGAAACGTATTTATAGGAACCTGTAGTCTTCGCGATAACGCATATAACAAATCAACAGTTGGAGAATGAGTCCCGCTCTCAATTTTACTGATTTCGGCTTGGCTGCAAATCCCATTCGCCAAATCCTTCTGGGTCAGATTATGTTTCTTACGAAGACGGCGAAGGGCGAGACCAATCTGCGGTGTCGTGAATTGATCCATCGGGTTCTGTCCTTTCTGTCCAGTGGATTTGAGAAATGATTCCCTTTTCATTATAGAAGGGAATCTGATGAGACACCAATCTTTTACTTCTAAAGTTCGTCAACGTGTTGTCTGCCATTTCAAACGAAAAGAAAGGGGTAACTCCTATGAATCTCACCTTTAAAGAATCGCGCCGAACCATGACTTCTTCGGGCTGGTGCTTAAATGCTGCTCATGTCTCGGTCGCACCCTTGGCAAGTCGGGAAATGGACCGGATCAAACCACCGGCGAAACGTGAATTAAAAACTTCATAATGACGTCTCTCGACGTGGCTTCATTCCGTCACCGGTCTGAAGCCTTTTTTATCATCATCAACTGAAAGGAGTGGGCATATGATTGGATTAACGATTCTTTCCGAAAGCCAAGGTTGGTTGCATCAACTTGATCCGACCCCTGAGCTCATCACGTTTTGTGAACAGCATCGTTTTTCGATGGATCGTTATGATTACGATCAGCATACGTTTTTGGATTTACTCGATTATATGGAGTTTCAAGAATTCGAACACTATTTATTTATCTTACGCGGACCGGGTGAACGGACGCTGCGACTCGTCGCGTATTTACAACAACGGATGTTACATGTCCAGTTCCACTTGATGAATGAACGGGGCGACGTGTTATTTGGGGACCCATATTTCTTGAACGGAGGGCAGGTACCGCTTGAAACGTCCTTCGTTTCTGAGCAACCGATTGCCTTACAAGATGCCTTGATGTCTTTGTTCACAGGTGTCTATCCGGATGCGGCGTCGCGTCATCCGCAACCGTTACGTCATGTCTATGTCGAGGAGACGGCGTTACTTGACTCGATTGAGCCGTCCTTGTTTGATCAGATGACGATCAACAGCCTGCTTTACATCGATCAGTCGACTCGTCATGATTTGCCGGTGATTGAACTGATGAGTCGGACACCGGTCTTGCTGGCATTTTCCGATACGTTGCCGTTTGACATCAAGGAACGACTGGCGGCGTTTGATCGCCAGGCGTTACAGCTGGCGTTTCAGCAGTGGCATGACACGGGGATCATTTCGAACGAGGAACACCGTGCCGGGATCATGGATTATGCGACACTTGCCGGACTGACCGTGTCCCATCGTTTGTTTATCTGTAATTTTGGAATTTTCGCGGATTACGGGCAACGTCTCCAACTTAGTGACACATTTGCCGTCAATGTGTGTCAGTTGCGCGAGCGGCAACGGGAACAGCTCGAGGCGCTTGCACCAGTTGCGCAACTGACGCTTTATCCGCTCTTGTTCCAATTGGCATCCGCTTTTAAAGGAACGAGCCGATTCGTGACGCCGTACAGTGATCTTGAACTGCCCCGAACGGACGGGAAGATTGGTCCGCTGTCGATGGTCGGTATTCAAAACACGGAAGGCTGTTTTGCGTTTGAACTGACGACGAACCAACTGTTTGAGACGGATGAAATTTTTCTTGCGATCCTCGAAGCCGATCAAAAAGAACGGTTCGACATCTTGCCGGAACGGCTGGGGGCAGACTATGAAGCGGCCATACAGACTTATAAGGAGTTGATTTATCATGGATGAGCGACCGTTGTTTGGTCCATTCTCAAGAAAAGGGAGCTACTCTCGTGTTGAGGTTCTCGATAACTTGTTTGCCGATGACCGCTTCGTCGCCTTGTATCAAGAAACTGCTACCTTACCGGAAATTGATGAATTGATGTTATACCGCCGTTATCTTCGAAAAGAAGACCGTGTCCTTTTATACGGAACGTTTTCTCCTGACCTGTTTAATACGTTATGCCAAGAAGGCTATGACCTGTATCTGGTCGAACCGGAATTGAACCGGATCACTGGCATCTCGTCTCGTTACATGGACCGCGTCTATGGGCTGAGTAATGAGTTGGTCGATGTGATGGGCAGCGGGGCGTTTGATAAAATCGTGTTGCCGGGGACGACGATTGCGCGTTATTCACGAGGAGAGTTGTTGTTGTTCTTCCGGAATGTCCGACAACTGTTGACGCCGGCGGGGCAATTACTCGTGAACATCCACAATGCGACGTATTTAAAAACACACGTCCAACCGATTGCCTCACGACGAGTTCAAGATTGTACATTATTTTACGGACAAAAAGTTGACCGTAACCGACTGATCTTTAATTTATATTTGAAATCGCATGAGGACGAAAAGGTCAGCTATGCGATTGAGCATCTGTATGAGCCGGATACCTTATTTGAATTTGCGAAACTGTCACGCTATACAGGGCGGACACTGTATGAGGGGAAAACTGTCAGTATTCTCGAACTCGATAAAATAGGCTGAGAGAAATCGATTCTGTATCCACTGGGTGCAGAATTTTTTTCGAAAACAAAAATAGTTCTTCAAATTAATTAAAATATTTTTTATACTGGTTTCAATAGGTCTAAAGGTGGGGTAATAAAAAGAGCAGTCCTTAATCGTCAGTGAAGTTTACATCATCAAGAAAATCGGAGGATAGGTAAACGTTATGGATGAGAAGACGACACAAGCACGGCAAGCCAGTTGTTTATCCTTTATCACGACGTTGTTTCCAGAGGAAACCTTTCAGTTCGTTGAACAGCAGACACTTCCGGACGCTTTTGGACATACCGGAACACACTTTACGTTCAAATCTGCCTTACGTGAGTTAAAACTCAGCTTTGTCAGTCAAGCACACAGTCGTTTTGAGCGGGTCTTTTTAGCGGAAAAAACAGCATCTTCCCCGTTCTTCAGCCGGATGATGGAAGCGACATATGAAGAGGGTCAATTATACATCCATCACATTTTGAAGTCAGATTAGCGTACAAAAAACACGATGAGACGTGCACAGGAAACATCCTGTCCGCTTCTCATCGTGTTTTTTTATCAAATCTTGATTGACTGTAATCCCTGTTGCAACGCCTGATTCAGTGATGTCGCCATCTGATCCCGAACCTCTTTCGTGAGCAAACGACCGTTGAAATACACTTCGCTCGACAGTGTCAGATGAACAAGAAGATCTTCAAGGACAGGCTTGACATCTAGCGGCTGGTTCGGCTCGAGCGACTGATCGATAAAGTCCTGTAACGAAGGATGTTGGACATACTTTGGATCAATGAGATCGATTACCGTCGTATTCAAGGCCATAGCCAATCGTTCCAGGACCTGTGTCGTGGGGATTCGTTGACCCCGTTCATAGGCCGAAATGGAAGTAACGGTCTCTCCACACCGTTCTGCTAAATGTTTTTGGGTGTACCGGTGTTGTTTTCGCAGTTGCATGATTTTTTTTCCGAGAGCACGATTCACAGTACTCAACTCCTATTCTTACATCCGTACATTATAGTACTAAATAACCATTTTAGTACTATCACAAACCTTTGAAATGTAAAAAAAAGTTTTACATAAAAAATAATTGCATGATTATGTATGTAATGGATTTAAAATTCAGATAACTTTTATGATATTGTCTATTTCAGGAATGACAGGAAAGGAGAACATGCTATTCTAGTGAAAGAAATAGTAATGGAGGTTCAGTTGTGATGAAAAAAATTCCTTGGTCGGGTTATGTGACGTTACTCGTCTTGATTATTTTGTTTATAGCGAGTTCGATGCCGTATGAAGAACAGTCACTCAAACCGGGTTTATCCCGTTATTTTAATCTAGATTTTGTGGAGCAGTTACGATTTATTTCGTTTGACTACAATGGGGAAGTCAGTGTGGCGGCGCTTGGAGCGTCTGGTTTCGTTGAGTTCTTCATTCGTAAGGCGGCACATGTCTCGATTTTTATCGTCCTCGGTATCGCGTTAATTGATTTAACGATTCGTTTGATGAGTCCTGTCCCGTTGGCTGCTGTATTTGCCTATACGTTAGCAATTACGATTGCCGTGTTTGACGAATTCCATCAGATTTTGACCGGTGGACGGACCGGATTGATCCAAGATGTGTTGCTGGATGGAACGGGGGCATTAATCGGGATTCTCTTATATCTGTTAATTTGGAAAAAACGACCAAACCATCAACCGATTCGTTCTACGTAAGTCTTCGGTCCTAGTTTTTTTTGACGGGAGCAGGTTTTGTTTGATTGAGGTCGAATCCTTAAGGCTAACACCATTAACTAAAAGGAGCGAATCGTATGAAAACACCTCATCTATTGATTACAAGTGCCGGGCGTCGCGCAAAACTGGTCGACTATTTTGTCAGAGACTGGACAACTGGTCGTGTCAGTACGGCTGATTGTAATCCGTTGGCCGCCGCACTATACATGACCGAGCACCATTATATTGTGCCGAAAATAGATGAGGTCGACTATATCGATCATCTGCTTCGGCTTTGTCAGACCGAAGAAGTGACGGCCATCCTGTCCTTGATTGATCCGGAACTTGGATTACTGGCAGAAGCGACAGAACGTTTTCAGGCGATTGGTGTGACGGTCATCGTCTCATCTCACGAAGCGTGCCAGCTCTGTTTTGACAAGTACGCTATGTATGAATATTGTCTCAGCCGAGGCATCGCTCATGCGCAGACGTATCATTCGATTGAATCGTTCCGAGAAGCACTGGCTCTGTCCGAAATCAAGTTGCCCGTTTTCATCAAGCCGCGTAGCGGCAGTGCCAGCATTGAGGTCAGACGAGTCGAGACACTTGCGGAAGTCGAGCAACTGTTTGCGAAAAATAGCGGGTTGATCGTTCAGGAACTGTTGGTCGGTCAAGAACTGGGGGTGGACGCTTACGTCGATTTGATTTCCGGTAAGGTCACGTCCATCTTCATCAAGGAAAAATTGACGATGCGAGCCGGAGAGACTGATAAAAGTCGATCCGTCGTCCGGGAAGATGTGTTCGAATTGATCGAACAGGTGCTCGAACATTCCGGACTGGTCGGTCCGCTGGATTTTGATTTGTTTGATGTCGATGGTACGTTGTATCTCTCGGAAATCAATCCACGGTTTGGCGGCGGTTATCCCCATGCCTATGAATGTGGCGTCAATTTTCCGGCGCAACTCTTCCGTAATCTTCAGCACGAGGTCAACCCGCCGCACATCGGAAACTATACGAGCGACTTGTACATGTTGAAGCACGATACGATGACACTGGTCTCGGCAGCTGCGTTACAACAAATGAAACGTTGAAAAAATAAGGAACTGATTTCGTAAGAAATCAGTTCCTTATTTTTGTGTAGAAACAAATTATTAAGAAATCGAAATCCGGGAGCGTTTTAAACACTGGACAGCCGATGTCCAACTGCCGAACAAGGCGTTGATTGTCGAGGTGCTTGGAACAGACCGTCCTTCCGCCCATTTGCGGTAATGGATGATGCTGAGGGACGGGAGCTCACGTTGCGCCTGCGTCAAGGCTTCGAGCACATCTTCCTCGACCCACTTCCGACGAGGAGGGGCAATGTCAAGACACGCGAGGGCATCGACCCACGATCCATATTTTCGGGCAATCGTCGCGACCGTCGGATGTCCGTTTTCTTGCGCCCAAATCGAGTAGGTCTGGGTCGTTAAGCGCGGAAGAACGTCCGATGCTTCGAGGAGCGCGTTGATGATGCGTTCTTCTGTCATACAGATCGAACGTGTCATCTCGATATGGGCCTCCTCAAGGGCCCGTGACCATGACCCGAAACGTAGATTGATTAACGTCAAGGAAGGACCGTGCTTTGCTTTGGCCCATTCCCGGTAGCTGTTGCTGTGGAATGGGTGCAGACGCTCCGATGCTTCCTGGATGAAAGCGAGGATTTCCTGATCCGAGTAATACGGACGAATCGATGACAGTCCGGCAGCATGTAACGCTTCACGCCATGAACCGAACACGTTGATGATCGTCGTGATGGAAGGAATTTCTTTTCCAGTCGACCAGCGGGCATACGTTTTGGCGTCTAAGGCAGGGTAAGCGATGGTGGCTTCGATTAAGCTGTCGATTACTTGTTGTTCTGTCCATTTCTTCATGATGTTATACCCCTTTCATGTAGGTGTTCGTCTAGGTGTGGGTACTTTCTTGTGAGGTTGTGCGACGGCGTGTCGCATAAATCAGCAAACTGAGCCAAATGAAGTAAAATCCACTCGGTCGGACGAGTACGCTTTCTGTGAACTGAAGAAACAGCAACCAAAGACTGAGCACGAGCAAGGCAATCGATAAGGAATCATCATAACGGTAATCCCGAATCAATCGAACGAGTATCAGGAGGAACGAAGCAAGATAGAGCAACAGACCGACGACGCCCAATTCATACAGATAGACGATCGGCGTGCTGTGGAACGTATACAACGTGCTCGGACCAAGTTGTTCTTCGAGTCCAACAGCAGAAGAGCCGAGTCCATGTCCAAACCAAAGGCGGTCGGTGGAAGCCGCAATTCCTGCCTGCCAGAGTGCACTGCGTCCATTGAGACTGATCACTTGTGAAAACAAGGCTTGGTTAAACGACATCGAGAGAAGAACGATACCGGCGCCAAGCAAGTAAAGCGCCGTCACTTGGTAGCGAAGCCGTTTCCGTTTTAACCGTAAGACGGTCGTCAGCAACGCAAGCAGGAAAAAGGAGTAAATTCCGGTCTGGGAGGCACTCAGGATCAAACCAATAACGATCAGCAACAGGAAGCTTCCGAACAAGAGACAGAAACGCCATCTGTTCCGGGCAAGCGACTGGAGGACATACATCCAGGCGATGAGTCCACCGGGAACGAGCCAAGCGGCAAAGGTATTGGGATTATTCGTCAGGCTGGCCGAGCGGAGAAAGCTGCCTTGTTCTCCGACATACAGCTGAGATAAGGAAACGGGACCAAGTCGTAACGATTGAATGTTATCGATTGGGACATAGTGTTGACCAAATGAGACAAGTAAGGCATACGCTGCAAGAAATAAGGCCTGATACAAGAGAATGAGGTTCAATAACTGAAACCAATGAACGAATGGGAGAGCGGTAAGTGATAGGACGATGATGACAAAAAGCCATGTCGTAAACAGATGGAGTAACGAAAGCGAAGAAGCAGTAGCTGGACGAAACAGAAAAACAAGCGTGTGAAAGGTGAGGTAGATCAAAAACAAGTTGACGAGTCGTTGCGTCAAAGCACGTGATGGAAAATACAAGGGACGGGTGATGAGATAAAACGTCACGAACAGAGCGAGATAGACAACGGCGATCCATACGTTCCACTGATGCGGCAGGACTTCGTCCGTAAAAGATAAAGGACGGGTCCATAAATCGATCGTTACCCAAAGTGCTAGGGTGAATAAGCCAATCGATTCAGGTATATTGACTGATTTTAACATCATTACTAATCTCTATCCACCCTTCATATAGGACTTATTACCGAATTTCGCACTTATTAATCATCAAATTGGTATTTACCCTTAATTTTATGAACATCATGCAGTTTATGGGGATGATTTTGATGAAACGGCGATCATTTTTATGTGAATCGTCTTTTTTTCGTGAATCAATCTTTTTCGGTGAGTTAACGATACGCGGGCATAATGACTCCTCAAAAAAATATAATCATTTCCACCAAGCTCTAATTGTTTTGGTAGCCGTTTGGAAATAAGGTGTAACCATAACCAATGTCCATCCAACGTGTCAGGTAACGAGAAAGAGGTGAACAGCGTGAGCTCCATCCATCAAAAAAAGACATTCGGAGATCATTTGACGACATTGAAGAAAGGCTGGTGGATTCTCTGCTTGCTAGCGATTCTATTTGCGGGTGCAGGATATGCGGTCAGCACCTATGTGATTCCTCCGACCTA
This sequence comes from Exiguobacterium sp. s145, assembly GCF_018618835.1. Taxonomy (NCBI): domain Bacteria; kingdom Bacillati; phylum Bacillota; class Bacilli; order Caryophanales; genus Exiguobacterium; species Exiguobacterium sp. s145. The sequence goes on from NZ_JACSMV010000024.1 coordinate 27,829, forward strand.
TGAGGCGACTGCCTACATCCTTGTTGTTCCGCAACAAGATACGGAAGCGACAGCCACGACGACACTCGTCAGTACCTATCAGGATATCCTGAGAAGTCCGGAAGTCATCGATCAGGTCGCTCAAAAGATGGACGTGACCGATAAACGAATTTTTGACTTAACGGACCGCCTGACCGTCTCCAGTAACTTGGATTCGCAAGTCATCGCCTTATCCATCACGGATCGATCGGCGGAACAGGCAGCGATCCAAGCGAACACGATGACGGAAGTCTTTCAGGATTATTTACCTCAATTGATCAAAACGAGCAGCACGGAAGTCTTCTCGACGGCACGGATCCCGACGAAACCCGTCTCACCGAATATCCTCATGAACACAGCAATCGGTGGCATCCTCGGTCTCTTGTTCGGATTATTGATCGTCTACTCCCGGGCCCTTGGAAAAAAGTCAGTCGCTGAAGAAACAAAAGAACCGGCTTACCCGCAAGCTGTCAGCCGTCCTAGCCGTTCATAACCAGAGAAAGGAGGAGCCGTCATGCAAGCCCCACCACTTCATCAGTACCGCAGGCATCTCAAAATCGGTCTTTTGCGGTTGATCGACGCCGCGGTCATCATCGCAGCGACGGTCGTGACATTCTATTTCTTCAATCCCCTGAATCTGACCGCGAACTTTGAACTGGTCGATGCAGTCGAAATCGCTTTGATCCAATGGGTGGCCTTGACACTCGTTGCTCACTGGATGCGTTTTTATCAAATCATCTGGCGTTATGCCAGTCTGCGTGACCTCGGTGTCTTACTCGTCGTCGTCGTCGCCAGCAGCTTCGTCTTACTCGGTCTCGAATATGCGCTCTTCGACTTTGCGGTCGAACGGGCCGTCTTTCTTCAAACCGGTCTTATCTTAAACGGCATCTTGTTCGTCCGGCTGTTGATCCGGGGACGTCACCTTGAATTGAAACGGGAGCGGACACTCGGAAAACGGACGTTGATCATCGGTGCCGGCGCCTCCGGTCAGATGATTACAAAAGAACTGAAACAGAAAAAAGCACACATCCTCAACGTCGTCGGGTTACTCGATGATTTGACGGAGCTGAAAGGGATGATGATCCATGGTGTCCCGGTCGTCGGAGCCATCGAACAGCTCGAGTGCATCATCGAGGAATACAAAATTGAGGCCGTCGTGCTTGCCATCCCGTCCTTGTCCTATCCGGACCGGGTCGCTTTGCTGAACCGGATCAAACAGACGAAAGTCGAAGCGCATACGTTACCGATGCTCGTGGAACTGGCATCCGGGAAAGTGTCCGTCAATCAGATCCGGGAAGTCTCGATCGCCGATTTGCTCGGACGGGAACCGGTCGAACTTGATATCACGGAAATTGAACGGAGTGTCAGTCAGGCGACGGTGCTCGTGACCGGCGCCGGCGGATCAATCGGCTCTGAAATTTGCCGCCAGCTGGCGAAGTTCAAACCGGATCATCTGATTTTACTCGGTCATGGTGAAAACAGCATCTACTTGATCCGTCGGGAACTGGAAGCCGTGACGGACGGCATCACGCTTCATTCCGTCATCGCCGATGTGCAGGATGCGGACCGGATGATGGACGTGATGCAACGTTTCAAACCGGATCTCGTCTATCACGCAGCGGCTCATAAACACGTTCCGCTGATGGAAGATAATCCGAGTGAAGCCGTCAAAAACAATGTTTACGGGACGCGGAACGTCGCTTTGGCGGCGGAAGCAGCCGGCGTCAAACGGTTTGTGATGATTTCGACCGATAAAGCGGTCAATCCGACAAGTGTGATGGGGGCGACGAAACGCATCGCCGAGATGGTCATTCAGCAAATCGCCCGCAACAGCGAAACGACCTTCGCCGTCGTCCGCTTCGGAAACGTCCTCGGCAGCCGCGGCTCGGTCATCCCACTCTTCAAGGAACAGATCGCGAACGGGGGACCGATCACCGTGACGGATCCCGCGATGACCCGTTACTTCATGACGATCCCGGAAGCGAGCCGGCTTGTCATCCAAGCGAGTGTCCTCGCTGAAGGGGGCGAAGTATTTGTCCTCGATATGGGGGAACCGGTCAACATCACGACGCTCGCCCGCAACTTGATTCACTTGAGTGGATTTACGGAAGAACAGATCCCGATCGTCTACAGCGGTATCCGCAAAGGCGAAAAGTTGTACGAAGAATTACTGGCGACCGAGGAGGTTCACGAAGAGCGGGTCTTCGATAAGATTTTAGTCGGAAAGACCCGGCCGTTCGGTTCAATTGATCCGTATCTCCGCGATATTGCGCTCGCGATTGACGATGAACAGGCACTTCGGACGTATTTACTCGAAGCGACGAATCGAACCGGTCCGATTCCGGAAACGATTCCACCCGCGATTCGGGTCGCCCGGGAATAAAGGGGGGAGACGGTATGAAATCAGCCCGGCAGTTATCACGCTTCAATCTCATCTTCGTCGCCGATACAGCGTATTCGCTGCACCAGTGGATGATCCTGACCCTGTTGATCAAATGGAGCACCCCGCTCAACATCGGTTATTTCAATTATGCGCTCGCTTTGACGGCACCCATCGTCATGTTTTGTTGGCTCAATGCCAGTACGATTCTGACGGCAGAACGTTCCGGGCTGAAGAACTTCAGTCTTTTCATCAAAACCCGTTTTTCCTTGCTGACGGTCGGTGTCTTCGTCTTACTCGTCGTCTACTACTTCTTCGGAGAAGCCGACATCTTATGGCTGACGTTACTCGTCTACTTGAACAAATACATGGAATCGTTCGCTGATCTCGCTTACGGATTCCTCCAAGGTCACATGGCATTCAAGGAAGTCGCCTTATCAAAAATCTTCCGCAGTCTCGTCAATGTGTCGGGAGCCGCCTTGATTTTGTTTACGACCCATTCGATTCACGGGTTCGTGCTTGCATTGGTCGCGGGGAACTTGGTCATGCTCGTCCTGTATGACTTACCGACTGTCCGGCGCATCGGTCATGGTTTTGAAAACAACACGATGAGCGAGCGGTATCAAACGGGACGACAGTTATTTATCAAAGCCGTCCCACTGGGCTTCGTCGCCTTGCTGATTGCCTTGAACGCCAACATTCCCCGCTTGTTCGTCGGTCAAGCCATCGGGACGGAAGAACTCGGTTACTACGCGAGTATCGCTTACCTGCTGGTCCTTGGCAGTTTATTTATCCACTCACTCGTCGCAGTCTTGTTACCGAACTTCTCGTCTGACAGCGGGGAACGGCAAAGTCTCCCGGAACTGCGGAAGCTGACCCGCTCGATGCTGCTGATGACAAATGCAGTCGGTATCCTGTTGATTATCGGATCCATCTTCTTTGGGAAGTGGGGGCTGACGATTTTCTACAATGCCTCCTTCGTTCAGTACCATACGATTTTTGTCCTGATGATGGTCGCCTCACTCTTTTTCTACAATTCCACCGTCATCCAAGCATTGTTGACCGGATTCCAACAGTTCCGGGTCCAGACGATCTCGATCTTCGGCAGTGTCGTCGTCAACATCGTCGCCTGCAGCGTCTTGATTCCGATGTACGGGTTGTTCGGGGCGACGATCGCTTACGCTCTCTGTGCCGTCACCCAGATCGGACTACTGATTCCCGCACTCTATCGTTCACTCTATCCACGTAAACTCGCACTCGCCATCGAACAAAGCAGCTGAAGGAGGGGAAAAGCATGCGGCCGATCCTGATTGTCATTGCCATCGAAGCCTTGCTCAGCCAATTGGTTCGACCGCTCTTTTTGACTTCTGAAGGATACGTCGCGACACTCCTGGTCATCAACTCGGTCCTGTTGATGTGGTACCTCTTGAAACAAGCGGACACGACGCCACTTTTTCTCATCTTCGTCACCGCGTTTCTGGTACGACTGACCTTGATGCTGGTCGATCTCGAACTGTTCCGGCTCCCGCCGCACAGCGGGGATGATACGGAGGCGTTCCATCTGGAGGGATTGCTGATCTATACCGATCCGACGACATTCAACGAGGTCGTCCGGGGAAGTTACTCGAAGTTTTTGGGTCTCTTTTATCTCGCGTTTGGACCGGAGCGGATGTTGGCCCAGTATTTAAACGTCATCCTCGGTGTCGTCTCAATCGTCATTTTGTCGAAAACACTGTTGCTGCTGAAGTTACCGATGCATTACGTCTTGATCGCAACCGGAATCTTCGCCTTCTTCGCCCAAGGGCTGTTGCTCTCACCGATTCTCCTGCGGGACCAAATCGTTGCACTCGGCATGGTCTACACGCTTTATTACATGGTGCGCTGGACGGTTGAAAAATCAGCCGTCAGCCTGACGCTCGCGTATACCGGTTACTTCGTCAGCACCGTGTTTCACTCGGGACTCGCCATCGGCATTCTCGTGTTACTCGTCTACTTCTCGTTCTACAACCACGAGACGAAGCGGATGGATTTCGAAGCATCGAAGGTCCAGCGGCTCCTCGTTCAAGTCGTGCTCGTCGGATTCATCGTCTACAGCTTCCAGGACGTCTTGTTCGCGAAATTTACCCATGTCTCACAAAACGGGCAATTGTTCAGCGGAATGAGTTATGACCGTGGTGTATCGGCTTATCTGAACGGACTGACGGTGACGGGACCACTCGATATGATCGTCTATTCTCCGATCCGGATGATCTACTTCCTGTTCTCGCCGTTCCCGTGGCAGTGGTCGAGCCTGATGAACATCGCGATTTTCTTCGCCGACGCTGTCTTTTATCTCCTGCTGTTTGGTCTGACGATGCTGCATCTGAAATACCTCAAACAGCATCCGTTTGGCAGTGTGCTTCTGTTCATGTTGATTCTCTTCGTCGTTAACGCCTTGATTTTTGGTCTCGGGACCGGGAATGTCGGGACGGCGATCCGCCATCGCTACAAATTGTTCCCGATGCTGTTGATTGTCTATACATCGATTCATTACATCCGCTATCAGGTGCTTCATCACTTCGAGGAGGTTGAGAAACGTGCAGAATAAAACGATTTTGATTACCGGGATTGCTGGCTTCATCGGATTTCATGCGGCACGTCGCTTTTTGGCAGAAGGGTACCGGGTCGTCGGACTGGATGAAGTCAATGATTATTACGATCCGGCATTAAAGGAAGCCCGGTTGATCGAACTGGATCCAAGCCGCTACACGTTTTACCGGATTTCCCTTGAAGATACAGCAGCCGTCCACACGGTGTTCGAGACGGAGCAGATTGATCTCGTGCTTCACCTGGCCGCCCAAGCCGGTGTCCGGTACAGCATCGATCGGCCGGATGTCTACATCACCTCAAACATCGTCGGTTTCCTCTCGATCCTAGAAGCGTGTCGACATCATCCGGTCGAACAACTGATTTATGCTTCCTCCAGTTCCGTTTACGGCTCGAATACTAAGATGCCGTTTGCGACGACGGATGCGGTCGACCATCCGCTCAGCCTCTACGCCGCTTCGAAAAAAGCGAATGAGCTGATGGCCCACACGTACAGCAGTCTTTACGGAATCAAAACGACCGGTCTTCGCTTCTTCAGTGTCTATGGACCGTGGGGACGCCCGGACATGGCACTGTTCAAGTTCACGGAAGCGATTGCGAATGGTCAACCGATCGATCTGTACAACTACGGTGAGATGGGACGCGACTTCACGTATGTCGACGACATCATCGAAAGCATCTACCGGCTGATGCAGACCGAACCGGTCGCCGATCCGGCATTTGATCAGGAAAATCCCTTGCCCGACCGCAGCGATGTCCCGTATCGGGTCTTCAACATCGGCAGTCACAGCCCGATCCGGCTGAATGAATTCGTCGCCTTGATCGAACAGCGACTCGGCAAAAAAGCCATCAAACACGAGATGCCGCTCCAGGCAGGCGACGTTCCGGAAAGTTTCGCTGACGTGACCTCATTGTTCGAAACGATTGGCTACCGTCCGCAGACGACGATCGAAGACGGGGTCCACGCATTCATCGACTGGTATGAACGTCATTATCAGCTGAAGGAGGAAGTGCAAGATGGCGCTTAAAGAAGATTTCTACTACAGATCTCCGATATTTATTCAGAATATTTTGACTTCTATTTACGGTAAAAAGCTGATGCAGGAACGATATGGACCCGAATACGAAGCGAAGATGAAAGAACTGCGGGAGAAAGACCGGACGGTGGATTACCGGGTCGAACAGCTGGAACGTCTCAATGCGTTTCTGCTGTTCGTCCAAGCACACACACCGTACTATCAAAAGCTGTTTCAAGAACACGATATCCGATTACCCTTCACCTCACTGGAACAGCTGAAGACGATTCCGATCCTTGAGAAAGAGACGCTCAGGCAACAAAATGAAGCGTTCATGTCGAACATCGATGCGCCGGTTCGCGGCCGAACCGGCGGAACGAGCGGGAAGTCACTCCAAGTCGCCTTCGTACGCGAAGACGTGCAGGAACGGATGGCACATCTCGATTACTTCAAGGAACTGCACGGCTTTTATTCCGGCATGCGCCGGGCGAGTTTCACCGGTCGGACGTTGACGGCGGTGGATCAGAAAAAACCGATCTTCTGGCGGATGAACCGACCGTTAAATCAATTGTTATTGTCGATCTTCCACATGAAAGAAGAGAACTTTCCCGCTTATATCGCGGAGCTGAATCGTTTTCGACCGGCAGCGCTTGACGGGACACCAACGGCGATGCTCGAAATCGCCCAATATTTACTCAAAAACAATCTCCGGCTTGAGTTTCAGTTGGTCGCGATTTTTCCGACATCGGAGACGGTGACACCGGAGATGCGGCACCTGCTCGAAGAAGCTTTTCAAGCTCCGGTCTTTGACCAGTACGGTTCCTCGGAAGGGGCACCAATCATTTCCGAATGCCGGGAGCGGAAACTCCATCTGCATCACGAAACGGGCATCATCGAACCGTACGGAGAGGGCGGAGAGGTCGTCGTCACATGTTTTACGACACGCGGGACACCGCTGATCCGCTACCGGATCGGCGACCGGATGACGCTCAGCAACGAACAGTGCAACTGCGGCTTAAACGGTCCGGTCATTGAGTCGATTGACGGACGCGGGACAAGCTACATCGTCAGTGAAAAGCGCGGCAAAGTGTTTGAAGGAGACATCACGACGATTGCCCGCGAATTACCGAACTCGGTCTTACGCCTGCAAGTCGAACAATACGCATTAAATCAAGTGACGCTCCGGTACATTCCGGACGAACAACGGTTTGTCCCGAAACATGAAAAAATCTTATTACGCGAGATGCAGAAGCTGCTCGGTTCCTCGATGCAAGTCACGCTCGAGCCGGTCCGGCAGATGAAGCAGGAACCGAATGGGAAAACACTGATCGTCAGACAGTCGATGAAATAGGAGGAATCCATCATGAATAAGGCAGTCACACACATCGTAGATACGACAGCAGCCGAAACTCGATCACTCCCCATCGCCAACCGTTCGATTGCCGTCGTCGGTCTCGGATACGTCGGTCTTCCCGTCGCCGTCGCCTTTGGTGAAAAAACGGAAGTCGTCGGTTTTGACATCAAAGAGCAACGCGTCGCCGAACTGAAAGAAGGCATCGATGCGACGCTTGAACTCAGTCCATTCGTCCTCAAAAATGCAGACGTCGCCTACGTGACGGACGCAGCGGCCCTTCACGCGAGCGATTTCATCATCATCGCCGTCCCGACGCCGATCAATGCGCAGAATCAACCGGATTTGACACCGCTCCTCCGGGCCTCGCAGCTCGTCGGACGCCAACTGAACAAAGGGGATATCGTCGTCTATGAATCGACGGTCTATCCGGGCGCGACAGAAGAGGATTGCATCCCGGTCCTCGAAGAAGCTTCCGGTCTGCAGGCAGGGGTCGACTTCTTCGTCGGTTACTCACCGGAACGGATCAATCCGGGCGATCATGAGCACACATTCAAGACGATCAAAAAAATCGTCTCGGCCCAAAATCAAGAAACGCTCGATATCGTCGCGGAAGTATACGAAGCGGTCGTTGATGCCGGAGTCCACCGGGCATCGTCGATCAAGGTCGCAGAAGCCGCAAAAATCATCGAGAATACGCAACGGGACTTGAACATCGCCTTGATGAACGAACTGGCGATCATCTTTGACCGGATGGACATCGATACGCTCGAGGTCCTCGAAGCCGCCGGTACGAAGTGGAACTTCCTGCCGTTTCGTCCAGGACTCGTCGGCGGACATTGTATCGGCGTCGACCCGTTCTACTTGACGATGAAAGCCGAATCACTCGGTTATCATCCGGAAGTCATCTTAGCCGGACGGCGGATCAATGACACGATGGGACGGTTCATCGCGACATCACTCGTCAAGAATCTGATCAAACAAAACATGCCGGTCCTTGGTGCCCGGGTCACTGTCCTTGGCCTATCGTTCAAGGAAAACGTCAGTGACATCCGAAACTCGAAAGTCGCGAACCTCGTCAAGGAAATCGAAGAGTTCGGGATTGAAGTCCAGGTCGCGGATCGTCTCGTCGCAAAAGAAGATGCGAAACGCGAATACGGGATCGATTTAGTCGATCTCGCGGAGTTAAAACCGGCAGACGTCGTCATCTTCGCGGTCTCCCACGAAGAATACGTCGAAGGTAACTGGCTGCTTGCGCAACACCTGCTCAAAGTCGGACGGGGAATCGTCATTGACATCAAAGGCATGCTGACACCGTCGGAAAAACCGGAAGGGGTGCATTTATGGCGACTCTGAAAATCCTTCAAGTCTGTGCCCTCGATACGACGGCGGAAACGATGCTTCAGCCTTTATTGCTCGCCTTGAAGGGAGCCGGACACGATGTCGGAATTGCCTGTGCGGATACCGGAGCGGCGCAAAAGCTCGCCGCGCAAGGCTTCACGATGCATGACATTCCGATCGAACGGAAAATCGACTGGACGAGCAACTGGAAGACGATTCGCTCGATCGTCCAGATTCTAAAAGACGGACAATACGATGCCGTGCATGTGCATACGCCGGTCGCAGCAGCCCTTGGCCGGGTCGCTGCGAAGCGGGCCGGGACGAAACATATCGTCTATACCGCCCACGGCTTTTACTTTCACGAAAAGATGGGTCGCGTCACCTATCAACTGACGTACTCGGTCGAGAAGTGGCTCGCCCGGTTCGCAACGGACTATCTGTTGCTCCAGAGCGCTGAAGACTATGAACTGGCGAACCGGAAACGGTTCAAAAACACGACCCGGCTGATGCACCTCGGAAACGGTATCGATTTGACCCGCTTTTATCCCCGTCCTCGTCAGACGGATGCCGGGTTTACGTTTTTATTCATCGGTCGGATCGTCGAAGAAAAAGGCATTCTCGAATTGTTGAACGCCTTCGAAGACGTCGTCGCGGTTCAACCGGACGTCCGGCTCGTCATCGCCGGTGAAATGATGGCAAGTGAACGGGATCAGACGACGAAACACACGTTCATGAAACGGATTCGGGAAATCCCGAACATCGATTATCTCGGTTTCGTCGAAGATGTGCCGACGCTGTTGCACCAAGTCGATGCGTTTGTCCTGCCATCACATCGCGAAGGGGTACCGCGCTCGATCATCGAAGCGATGGCGACGGCAAAACCCGTCATCGCAACGAACATCCGCGGCTGCCGCGAAGAAGTCATCGACGGTAAGACCGGTTACCTGGTCGAAGTACAGGATGAGCAGCAGTTGACTCGACGGATGCTCGATCTCGTCGAACAGCCGGCCGTCGCGTCTGAGATGGGTCGGGCCGGATTCGAACGGGCAATGAAACACTTTAACGAAGCAGATGTCATCAAGCGGCAACTCGATCTCTTTTCGACCTTATGAAAAGGAGGACGTCATCATGAAACGGACATTTGATTTTACGGTCAGTCTACTCGCTATTCTCGTCCTGTTGCCCGTCTATCTCCTTGTCGCCTTATTCATTTATACGAAGCTCGGACGCCCGATTTTCTTTAATCAGGTCCGTCCCGGCTACAAAGGAGAACTGTTTAAGATTTATAAATTCCGGACGATGTCGAACGAGACCGATGCGGAAGGCAATCTCTTGCCGGACGCCGAGCGGATTCCGAAATCCGTCGAATGGATCCGGCGTTTGAGTCTGGACGAATTCCCGCAATTTTTTAATATCCTCCGCGGACAGATGAGTTTCGTCGGTCCCCGCCCGTTGCTCGTCAGTTACTTGAACCACTATACGAAAGAACAGATGACACGGCATGACGTCTTGCCCGGCTTGACCGGTTGGGCGCAGATTCACGGACGGAACGCGACGACCTGGCAGGAACGGCTCGAACAAGATCAGTGGTACGCTGCAAACCACACGTTCCGACTCGATCTGTATATCCTCTTCAAGACCGTCAAGATTGTTGTCTTGTCCGAAGGGAACTCGACCGATCATCAGACCGGGATGGGCGAATTCAAAGGGTTGGACGGGGGTGTCCCTCATGATGTCGTTAAGCGCTGAACGATTGATTCACGATTCGCGGGAATGGAATGCGCTCGTGACGCATTACGGACTGGATTGTTATTACGAGTATGCATACTTCGAACTGGCGGAAGAGCCGTCAGCCGTACCCGAGATGTATATCTGTCCTTCCGAGTTCGGCATCTTGATCTATCCGTACTTGAAACGACCGATAGCCGGAACCCCCTTTCAAGACATCACGACCCCATACGGATACGGGGGACCGGTCTTCATCGGCTTGTGGTCGACGGATCAGGTGCAAGAGGTGCGGCGTCATTTTCTCGCGTACTGTCACGCAGAACGGATCATCACGGAAACGGTCCGGTTTCATCCGGTTCTTCAGAATCGTGAACTCGGTCAAGCCTGGTGTGATCGTGCTCAAGTGATCCAACGAACTGTCACGGTGCCGTTGACCGATCCGATTGACATAATTGAAGGACGTTTTTCCTCGATGACGCGGCGGAACATCAAAAAAGCGCGACGTGAAGCGGTGACGGTCCGGGTTGCCCGGCCGGAAGAATATGCAAGCTTCATCCGTCTGTACCGATTGACGATGGACAAACATCAAGCGGATGCCCGCTATTACTTCAGCGATCAGTACTTTCGACAGTTGCAAGACGGACGATTACCGGCTGAACTGCTCGTCGCCGAACGAAACGGCATCATCATCGCCGGTTGCATCGTCCTCTATGGTCAACAGTTCGCCCATTATCATCTCGGCGCATCGGATCCCGAACAGCTGGCTGTCCGTCCGAATCATCTGTTATTTGCCGAAATGATCCGCCGGGCCAAGGAGCTCGGGAAAACCGCCCTTCATTTAGGCGGCGGAACGACGCGGGACGAGACCGACAGTTTACTGGCCTACAAACGTTCCTTCAGTCCTCAACAGACCGAGTATGCGCTCGGGACGTCGGTTTTGAACCCGTTGATTTACGCCCAGTTATCGGAGCAACATCTGAAAAATCAAGTGTTCTCATCGCAGGATTGGTTTCCGCTATACCGGACGCCGGTTCGTCAGCTGTCACGAAGAGGGGAGGAGTCATCATGAAAAACATCCCGTTATCCATCCCACACCTCAGTGGTCAGGAAATGCGGTACGTCACAGAAGCACTCGAAACCAACTGGGTCGCACCGCTCGGTCCGAACGTCGAAGCCTTTGAAGCCGGTATGCGGGTCTACAGTGGAGCACAAGCGACGCTTGCGACGAGCAGCGGGACGTCAGCGATTCATTTGGCATTAGCGACATTAGGTGTCACGGCAGGGGACAATGTGTTTTGTCAGTCGTTGACCTTCGTCGCTTCGACGAATCCGATCCGGTACGTCGGTGCGCGACCGGTCTTGATTGATTCTGAATCCGATACATGGAACATGTCACCAACCGCGCTGCGCCGGGCGATGATCCAGGCAGCGACGCGCGGTCGGTTACCGAAAGCCGTCATCGTCGTCCATCTGTACGGCGTCGTCGCTAAAATCGAGGAACTGGCGGCAATCTGTGAGGAATACGATGTTCCGTTGATTGAAGATGCAGCCGAATCACTTGGTTCGACGGTCAACGGACGGATGACCGGCACATTCGGCACGTTCGGCATCTACTCGTTTAACGGCAACAAAATCATCACGACTTCGAGTGGCGGCATGTTGGTCTCAAATGATGTTCACTTGATCGAACGGGCCTTTTATCTCGCAACGCAAGCCCGTCAACCCGTCTTGCATTATGAACATACGGAAGTCGGCTTCAACTACCGGATGAGTAACGTTTCTGCCGGTATCGGGCGAGGACAACTCGAAGTGATCGAAGACCGGGTCGAGGCGCGCCGAACCATCTTTCAGCGGTATGTCCGGGCGTTCGAGACGATTGATGCCCGTCATTATCAACAGGAAATCAGCGGCAGTCGTGCGAACCGGTGGCTGACGGCCATGACGGTCCCCGGTGGCACGGAACAGCGGGATCTGCTGATTCAACAGTTGCAACAGAAAAACATTGAATCGCGTCCGGTCTGGAAACCGATGCACTTGCAACCGGTCTACCGGGATGTTCCGTATATCACGGGTGAAGAGCAGGATGTCAGCCGTCGACTGTTTGAAGAAGGGATTTGCCTGCCGTCCGCTTCCCAAATGACGTTTACGGAGCAGGCGCTGGTCATCCGTTCGGTTCGGCAAGGACTCGTTGCAGATGTTCGACGCAATGTGCAGCTATGAATGTGTGGGAGGGAGACATCGTGATGAGCGATTTGGAGGAAGCGATCGAAGCACTCCGTCTCGCTGCGAACGGGAAAAATGAACTGACGGCCAATACCTATTTTCGTTGGCAACTGAATACCCAGTACCCAAGTGTCGCAGAAATCCTGATTTTATTCGGTTCTTGGCAAATCGCTTTGGAACGGGCCGGTATCGGCACCGTTCGCGTTGCTTTTACCAAATCGGATATCATCGAAGCGTTACGCGCTGCGAAGGAGGAACTGGAACCCTTCACGAGTGCGACGTACCGTGAATGGGCTCAGCAACATCAGGCGCCGAGCTTGACCGATATCGTCCATCAATTCAACTCGTGGCAGCAGGCCTTATCAGAAGCGGAAATTTTAAAGGAACGGGTGCAGGAGATGGAGCGACGTATCATTGAATCCTTGCTCGAAGCACAGGAAACCTTACCCGTTTTGACGAGTCAAACGTATACGAAGTGGGCAGCCGGGAAAAACCGGCCGACGGTTGCGACGATTGCAAGGCGGTACGGTTCGTGGAGCAACGCCTTGGAAATCATCGGCATCGAACAACCCCGCAAACGCTGGACGGAAGAAGAAGTGTTACGTATTCTCGCAGAAGCAGCAGATGAACGCGACGGCTTGACGATTGCGCATTATCAAAAGTTCAGTGAAGGACGGAATACACCGAGCATCGGTGTCATCACAGCCTTGTTTGGCAGTTGGAGCAATGCCGTGATGATCGTCTTGAACCAACGTCAATCGTAAATCGACTTGATTCGAAGGAGAGAGGGAAATCGTGATGAAAGAATGGAGATGGCTGATCTTAACGGCATTAGGTATCGGATTACTCGTTTTCTTTGGATCAGGTGGGTACGTCTATCATCAAAACAGTCAGCTGGTCGATGAACCGGTGGAAGCGAGTGTCCAACCAACGGAAACAGCTCAAACGGAACAAGGAAAAAAAGCAGACTCCAAAAAAGCAGACCGGAAGAAACAAGACGGGAAACAAACCGAATCGGAAACCATATCGTTGTTACTGCTTGGTGTTGATCAACGCGGCAACGAAGCAGGTCGGAGTGATACGATCATCGTCGTGACGGTTAATCCGGAAACCGGTTCGAGCAAGATGCTCAGTATTCCGCGGGACTTGAAGACAGAAATCATCGGCAACGGCGCGAATGATAAGATCAACCACGCCTATGCGTTCGGCGGACCGGAGATGGCGCGTGAGACGGTCGAACATTTGCTTGATTTGCAAATTGACTACTTTGCGGAAATCAATTTGGACGGCTTTACCGATCTGGTCGATGCGGTTGACGGGGTGACGGTCGCAAACGATATCAACTTCTCGTATTACGAGATGAAGTTCCCGAAAGGCGAGTTGTCGCTGAACGGTAAAGAAGCACTTGCGTATGTCCGGATGCGGTATGACGATCCACGGGGAGACTTCGGACGGCAAATCCGGCAACGGCAAGTCGTGCAGGCAGTTGCCGATAAATTGACGGCTGATTTTTCCTTGACGCGATTTAATGACGTCTTGACGGCGGTCGGGAAAAACGTCAAGACCGATATCCCGTTCCCGGTCGTGCGGAAACTGGCGACGGATTACCGCGCCAGTCTACAAAATGTCGAAACGCTGTCGCTTGAAGGAAGCGGAGGAATTGAATCAGATAAGATTTACTACTGGCATCCGACGGCAGCCTCGCTGAAGCAAGTTCAGACAACGTTACAGAACGAGCTTCAGTGACTACCAGTGTTCGTCTCTGCCAGCGCAAGGTGTCTTGTGCACCACATGATTTGTTGAAATGAAAAGAGGGGGGCGGATTTTGATATCCACCTCCCTCCGTTGTATAAAACCGACGTTCGCGTCAGCTTGTGTTTAATTTTTCGAGCGGATGAGCGTTCGTAAGGGAACGAATTTAACCGCGGAATAGACAAAATACAAGACCGTCATGATGGCCGCGGCACTCCAGACGAGTTGATAATTCGCACCCGTCGTACCGAAGCGGAGACCGACGAGCGCCGGAACGATCAACGTCAGCCAACTGAGTACAATCGCGACCCGTGCCGTCAAGGGATCAACGCTGAGGTTCAAGCCCATACCGAGGAAGAACAGACCCCAGAGAACGAACCAGAACATCCACGTGGCGCCGCCAATCCAGTCACCTGTACTGAAGCTGACGCCAGCATAGAAGAGAGCGGCGATGGCGACGAATAACGAAAACCAACCGACACCGCTGCCGTCGAGTCCAAATAAAAATGTGATGCCGACATACAGATACGTAAACGCAAACAAGTAGATGCTGGCATAACCGAACGTCAACGCCGGATCACCGGCTGCACCGATGACGAGCCACGTCGCGATGAAGGTCTGCAATAAACCGGTCAATAAACTGAACAGACCGGCACTTTTTAAATCAACTTTCCCGAACAACGACAGGCTATTTAAAAAGAGCGCAACGCCCCCGAATAACAAACTTACATTTCCCACATGAATTCCTCCGTTAAGACGTCAGACGTCTGATTGTTAACTTAACCATATGATGAATTCGCTTCCAATGCAAGTAAATTTTCGAGGGGGAATCAACAGAAAAAAGACTCTCGGATTCACTTTCAGGAGAAAGCGAATCCGAGAGCCTTTTCTTAGCGATTGAGGACGGAGCGTAACGTCGTCTCCGTTTGCGGGAGCGTTCCTTTTAACGTGACGAGACCGTAACGCGTCGAGCCTTTTTTGATGAAGAAGACACGAGTATACGCAGATTCCGGTGTATAGCCCGTTTTGCTGGCGTAGACACGCGTGTCTCCCGGAAGTGACGTGTTCGTGTGGTACCACGTCAATGTCCGTGCATACGGTCCTTTAACGGCGGTCTGGTACGACTTGCGTCCGCTGACTGTCATCAAGTAACTGTACTTGGCATACGTATTGGCAAGCTTCTGCATATCTGCTGCCGTCGTATAGTGGCTTGCGTGATAAAAACCATGCGGATTCATGAAATGACTGGCGGACATGCCGATCGCTTTCGCCCGGCTGTTCATCATGGAAACGAAGTTCGACTCCGAACCGCCTGTACGGACGGCAATCGCTTTCGCCGCGTCATTGCCGGACCGGATGAGCATCCCGTTCAAGAGTTGGCGCATCGTGACTTTGTCACCCGACCGGAAACCAGCGGAGCTGCTGCCGGCAGGAACGGACAACATCGAATAGGTCAGTGTGAATGTCTGATCGAGTGTCCCTTTTTTGGCAGCGGCGTCATAAGCGACGAGTGCCGTCAATAACTTCGTCGTACTCGCCGGGTAACGGCGGGCAAAACTTTCTTTCGTCAGTTCGTAACCGGATGATCCGAGCTTGAAATAACGCATCGAGGCAACCGGATGACTGCCGGAAGATGTACCGGCAGAAGTCGTTTTTTGGACTACCTGATCAGATACATACCGGATGCTGCCATTGTCTTTAATCTTGTACCATCCATTTGTATAAGACATCGCAGCAAGTTTTGAATTGTAGGCAGCTCGGCGGGTAATGGTCCGACTAGAAGCTGTGCTTGGTGTTGTTCGGATATTTGCGCCGATCGTAGAAGTAACGGTGATTGAATATGTACCGGTAGAGCTAGAGCCAGTCGTTACTTTTTGTGCAACTTGATTTGATAAATAACGGTAGGCACTTCCATCTTTGATCTTGTACCAACCGTTTGAATAGGAAACAGCGACGAATTTAGCTTTGTACGGAGCGCGACGGGTGATGGTTGCTGATGAACTCGTGCTTGGCTTCG
Organism: Exiguobacterium sp. s145; assembly: GCF_018618835.1. Taxonomy (NCBI): domain Bacteria; kingdom Bacillati; phylum Bacillota; class Bacilli; order Caryophanales; genus Exiguobacterium; species Exiguobacterium sp. s145. The sequence continues at coordinate 44,241 of NZ_JACSMV010000024.1, forward strand.
TCCGAATATTTGCACCAATCGTCGAGGTGACGATGACCTGATAACTGGCAGCCTGAGCAGGTAAGGCCGGGAGACACAGTGTGATGAGTAGGACGAGTGTCAAACAAATCCTGAATAATGACTTCATAAAAATCTCATTCCCTCCTTTTACAAAATATGTTCTTATCATAAAACAAAAAAAGGAAATTATCTTCTTTTTCAAAAAAATACTTCGGATACACGAGAAGCATGAAACCGTTTAACATAGGGAATGAGAGCAAAAGACGTGTTCAAGGAGGAAGTCAGATGAAAATTGCAGTGATTGGTTTAGGGGACATCACCCAAAAGGCATATCTGCCTGTTTACGCCGAACGAACGGATTTAGAAGTGTATCTCGTATCGACGGATCGGGAAAAAGCTGAACGATTGCGGGCCGCCTATCGATTCGCTGGAACGCTTGATTCAATCGAGGATGTGATCACAAACGGGATTCAAGTCGCGTTGATTCATTCCGCGACAAAGGTCCATGCTGAGCAAGCCAAACAGTTGCTGAATGCGGGTATCCATATCTACATCGATAAGCCGGTCTCGCTCGAAGTCGAGGAAGTCCGGTCATTGACGGAACAGGCAACAGCCAACGGATTACATTTCATTACCGGCTTCAATCGCCGGTTCGCATCGGCGCACCGAAGCTTACTGGAAGTCGAAGAGCCGAATTTGATTGTCATGCAAAAAAATCGAACCTCGTTCATTGAAGATGCCAAGACGTTTATCTTCGACGATTTTGTCCACGTCGCGGATACGCTTCGTTTCTTGACAGGACGCGGTGAGATTGAGAACCTGCAAGTCCGCGGTAAAAAAGTGGAGGGATTGTTGCATCATGTCACGATTCAATTTGAAGCAAGCGGCATCACGGCCATCGGCATCATGAACCGGAATAACGGAGTGACGGAAGAACGGGTCGAAGTGATGGGGCCAAACGAAAAACGTGTCGCAACCGACGTCACATCGGTCGAACAGCTGACAAAGGGTGGAAAGCTCCGGTTGCCGCTCGATAACTGGGAACCGACATTACGCCGACGCGGCTTCGTCGAGATGATCGATGCGTTCATCGAGACCATCCATGGTCGTCCGTCGACATCGGTGACAGGGGAAGACAGTCTGGCGACACACGAACTTTGTGCGGAAGTCGTCAAACGGTTGGACGAATTGTAAGCATAGGTCCTCCGGGACAACATCAAAAAACGAACGATTTCTCTCGATCAGATGAGGGAAACCGTTCGTTTTTTTGTATCCGGCTCTATTAAATTTTTTTCAATTGATAGACCAATCTTCCGCCGGGACCTTCGAACGTCAGTGTAAAGCCGGATTGGTTGAAGAGGTAACTGACCAGTCCTTCTGATAACGGAAGGCGGGCGGACAAATCCGGTTCAAACCGAATCGACTCCGTATCATTGCGGGGTGCCTCGACCATTCCAAAATCCTGATAGTCAATCGTTGCCACCAGTCCATCGCGTTTCGCGAAGGAGACGTCAATTTGTCCGGTCGCAGGAAACGACCGTTCTTTCAGACCCGTATCAAGTGTACTTCGTTCGATTTGATAGGTGCCTTCGACTTGTTTCAGTTGATCGAGCATCGTTTCCGCACTCAATTGAAGGGAGTTTGCCCGGAGACGGATCGGATTGTCTTGCGCCAAGGCAAGTTGATCGATTTTTCGGGCAATCTTGACGACTTCCTTAAAATGATAGCTCGCTAATGCCGTTTCGAGTTGCACCATCAACTTGGCAGGGTCGTGCATCGTATCTTGACGTGCAGATTGATCGACGGCTTGCGTGTACTGTCCGAGCTCGAGTTCGGACTGGACGCCGGATGGTCGTACTTCTGTACAGCCGGCCAACAGGACACACAACAGGATGATTACAGTTCGTTTCATGCCTTCACCTCCGTGCGGACGATGTGTGTGATTTGCAGATGATCCGTATGTAACCGGACGTTGTACCGAACATCATATGTGACGAAATGTTGACCGGCTGACCGTGTCAGCTGATACGTCTCGACCGTCTTGATTTGAAACGATGCGCCCTTCGAAACAAACCGTTCGAAGTCAACGGTGTACAGACGGGGAGGAATCGGACTGTCAGACGCGGCTTGGATCGTCCGCAAGGCAGCGACTTCCGAATGAAACGTCTCAAGCGTCGCGAATTGAATTGCCGAGAAGGTCTCGAGCGTATCCGTTGTTTTGGAATAGGTGGCGGTTTCCGGCACCGTTTTCGTATACTGACGGACAAATTTCAGAACGTCGTAAGACGCCGGTGGATTTTCTGACGAATAGGTTTGGTTATAGGCGGATGTTTCATCGGACCAGTCTGCTGTCGGCGAAGCCTGAACAGGCGGTGCAAGCGTCGTATGCGTGGAGTCCGTTTGCGTCAGTCCGTACCAGAGACCGGCAGATGTGAGAGCGATGACTAAAAAGAAGAGGCAGGAAAAAAGACGTTGAGCGGGTTTCGTGGAAATGGATGAATCTGTTACTTGTATTTTTTTCAGGACAGGGTGTTTACAATAGGAACATGACGTCGCATCTGTTTTTAAAGGTGTGCCGCAAAGTGAACAAAGTTCCATTAGAAACCCCTCCTCGTCGGGTATTTTTCATGTCTATGATGTATTTTTGAAATCCATTTTAATAATAACATTAATTGGAAACTGAATCAAAAACTCATTAGGTGACTATCTCTTTTAAGTCATTGTTTAGAAAGAATTTCGAAGGTGTCTGATTCAGTGAACTACTCTTTTTTTGAGGATTTTTATGGCATCTTTTCCGCGTGCCGTTTCTAAATTTGATTGTTAATTCAAAATGAAAAGAGGATTGTCATGCATCATTTCATCTGTATCGACAGCTTCAAAGGCTGCTTGAGTTCATCTGACGCGGCGCGTGCCATCCGTGCCGGTATCTTAAGTGCTGATTCGGACGCGACGATCGATTGGAGTCCGGTCGCAGACGGGGGAGAAGGGACGATTGAAGCTTTAACCGCGAATGGATTCCAACACGTAGCAGCTGCGACGGTGGATTTAGCCGGACGTCCAATCGAAGTGGTGTATGTACAAAAAGAGCGAGTCGCCGTGATTGAAGCTGCGGCGATTTGCGGGTTGCATTTGAAGCGACCGGAGGATGAGGCGCTGTTGCTTGATACACGGGGTGTCGGGCGTCTCGCAAAACAGATTTTGGCGACCGGCGTATCAGATTTGTACCTTGCACTCGGGGGCACCGGGACGACGGACGGTGGGCTTGGTCTGTTGGCGGAACTGGGCACTCACCTGTTGACGAAGACCGGTAGACCGATTGCGTGGCAGACCAATCCGTTGCTTGAAACCGACCGGATCATACTGCCGTCACCCATCGTTTCCTTACATGTCTTAGCAGATGTCACCGCCGTGTATGCCGGAACAACAGGTGCGGCACACGTGTTTGGTCCGCAAAAAGGATTGACGGCACAACAGATCAAGTTACTGGACGCTCAGTTAAGCCATCTTGGACAACAACTTGGCGTGGAACACGTAGCAGGAGCCGGTGCTGCCGGCGGACTGGGAGGAGCGGCTTACGCACTGGGGGCGTCAATCGAGTCGGGGGCGGCATACATTCTACAACAGACGGGCATAAAAGAGCGGATCCGTCAGGCGGATTATGTCTGGACAGGCGAAGGGCGGATTGATCGCCAAACGACGATGGGAAAACTTCCGGCAACGGTCGTTGCCTTGTCGGATCGTGCGCATGTCCCTTCCATCCTGCTGGCAGGAGAGGTCACGGAACGGCTGGAGCAGGCCTGGTTTTGTGAATCCATTCATGATCCGGATGAAGTAAAGACGCTGGATCCGGTCATCACTCAAAAACGATTGGCACGACGTGCGGAACAAGTCGTCAGGCGGATTATGACGAAATCAAGCGGAGAGCTGGACAAACTTCTTTAATTTAGGGAAATGGTTGGATGGAACAGGAATGAAGGGGTGCTGCTTAGGGTAAAAGAAATTATACTACTCTATTAATTGGAAGGCAGGTCACCATTATGATCAATCAGTCGATTCAACTCTCATTTCGACAAGTGCGGGCACTCGTCGAACATACCTTATTGTTATTTAAAGAGCTTGACCAACAGCTTGCCAACCGCGGTTATGAGCCGACGTTACCGGACGTCGTCCAGACGGAACACGGATTAAGCATCCATCAAACAAAAGACAGTGCCGAATCATTGGTGCCGCATTTTTTGACGCGGTCGTATACGCGTCAAAATGAAAAAGTCCTGAACCATGCGCTGATCGTTTCCGTCCAGTACACGCATCCATTGCATGAACGATTTGATCCGGTCGTCTTGGTCGGCGACGTCATGTTCAAGCAACCGAAACAGACGATGAAGCTGTTGCTCGACAAACCGTGGTTGCTGAAATATGCCGCGTTCGAGTCGACGGCTGCTGCTTCTTTTGAACCGACCGGGGAACGTTTCCGGACGCAACCAATCGAAGAAATCGAATGGCTCGATGTCTGGGGACATCCGTTTACGGAGATGCGCGACGTCGAGGACGTCAAAGTCTTGACGGAAGAAATGATTAAAGGACACTTGGAGCCGGGAACACCTTGACTGTAAATCGGTGAGACGGGTCTATGTAGAAAACAGTGTTTGAATCAGTGGGAAATTAAAAAAAGTTCTGCTTCGATGTACGGTCGAAACAGAACTTTTTTTGTTGGTGGGTTGTTAAGGCTGTATTAAACCGCAACGAGAATCCGTTCGATTGCTGCGACCAAATCAGTCGGATTCGTTTTTGGGGCGAAGCGTGTCACTTCACCGTCACGTGTCACTAAAAACTTCGTGAAGTTCCATTCCACGTCTTCTTCACCTGTCGTGTTCGGGGCAAGCTTTTTCAGCTCGGCGAACAAGGGATGTGCCGTTTCACCATTGACATCGATTTTTGAGAAGACAGGGAACGTCACGCCGTAGTTCATTTGGCAGAAACTTTGAATTTCTTCATCGGTCCCCGGGTCTTGAGCGGCGAACTGATTACAAGGGAAACCGAGGACGACGAGTCCTTGTTTCCGGTAATCTTGATAGAGTTGCTCGAGTCCTTCGAACTGTGGCGTCAAGCCGCATTTGCTTGCCGTGTTGACGATCAGCCAAGCTTGTCCCGGATAATCTTGAAGCGTGGCTTCGGTTCCGTCAATCCGTTGAAAAGTCTGCTCTTGTAACATGTCTAAATTCCCCCTTATGGTCTTAAAATCAGTGTACCAAACCGGTTGGTCTTTCGCCTAGAAAACGGCTGTCAGATGACAATCCGTTCACAATCAAGTGTCAGCACACCCGAAATCCTGCAAAATTTGGTAGACTACAAAAGACTTTGGAAGGAAAGGAGAGATGCCACATGAGAAAGATGTTGAAACAATCGCGTTTTGTCATGATCGCGACGCTTTGTCTCGTCCTGGTCGCAAGTGCGGTTGCCTTGCTGACCCTCGGATTCGAACGCGATATTGTGATTCTTGTTTCTGGAGTGGTTGCCCTTTGGGTGACGATGCTAGCTCCTTTGACGGTCCAGACCAAACTGAATGAGCAATCATAAACCTTGTTTATTCAAAAAAGCCGTAGCCTGATTTCTTGCTGAAGGATGTTTTCCATTCAGATGAAGGAATCGGTCGCTGCGGTTTTTTTTCTTCTATAGCATATGTTCCAAAAACACTATTTTTATGACGGTTTGTCAAATTAAGTGCAACACTTCTTCCGTGAAGACCTCGTATGCAGTTTTCCAGTTAAGACATTTTCGTGGTCTCCCAT
>NZ_JACSMV010000025.1:0-46750 GCF_018618835.1 Exiguobacterium sp. s145
TAGGCTACCTGACACCGAAAAAATACGGTGTACTGGCAGCCTAATCAAGGTGTTTTATATGTGTCTCATATTGCTAGGTCAGTCTAATTGTCCGCTTTTTTGTGTATTCGGATAAAGAGAGAGAAAAAGGACAGCAGACTAATCGTGAGGGTAAGCAGTAACGCGAGGTTTAACGGGATGACACGGAACATGTACGTAAAATGAATGATGATCAATAACAGGATAATGGCAAGACCGGGAAGAAATTGTTTGCGTAACAGATGACCGACACCCGGAACAAGGAGTTCGAAACCGAACCGTTGACTGATATGGACTTCTTCATGGGCATTAGCGAGACTGAATGAGACAGTCAACAAAACTAAAATGAGCCATCCGGAAAACAGATACTGTTGAATCGGTAAAAACGTAATCGATTCATAGATAAAATAAAGTAGAATCATGGCATACTCCTTTGGAAGTGAATATTATATAAAATTTCCTTATTTTTTCCTTACGAATTCTAATGATAGCGAGGGTTTTCAGGAACGGCAACAACATTTAAAGGGAATAAAAATAAAAGAATGTTCACACATTTTAACAACAGGGAAAGAATAGTTTATTTTATGTATGATAATGGTGTGAGAATGCGATAAATAAAGACGTCAGACCTCTTTTGCACAAAAAATCTGAGATGTGTCAAAACTGTGAAGCGGAACAGGGAATCGTGTGATTTCACTTGAAACGACAGCTTAGACTGTTCGAACAGACGCATTTCTTTTAAAATTAGGGTAATGGAAGACATGAGGAGGCGAAAGGTACATGAAAAAGTGGTTAGTACTCGGAGTAGCAGCGGTCGCTTTCTTCAGTTATGAGAATACCCCGATGGAACAAGCAGAAGCGGATTACCCGAAAAGCGGCGGAACGCTGATTGATCGATATACAAGTGAATACCCGGGTTATGACTGGGAAGTCAGGCGGACGGCAACAGAGGAGTTCGTGGCGTTGACGAAAGACGGAAAGGATTACGGAAAGTACCGTTCGAAAAACGGTGTGACGACGCAAGGGGCCGTCTTAAATAAGGACACGGAATCGACCCTTGCGAAAAAAGGCTGGAAAGCCGTCAAGTCGTACCGGAAAGGCAATACGAACTATTTGCTGAATCTCGATCATGCCGCCGTCTATGAAAAGAATGGCCGGTACGTGACGTATTTCTTTGATCAGCACGACGGCGATAAAGTCAAAGCGACACTCGCGATCCCAAAAGAAGTCGAAGCGAAGAAAAGCGGATTTTACGGCAAGGCGTCCACTGCCTTGCGAACGACAGATGAGAAGCTGATGTTGCGTCTGATGAACTGGGACCGGGCCGATTATAAGCTCGCAGCGCTGACACCGTACAGTCCCTTAAAACCGGTCACGCGGGCACACAGCGAAAACATGGCGAAGAATAATTTCTTCTCTCATACCGATCCGGAAGGACGTGATCCGTTTGACCGGATGAAAGAAAACGGAATTCGCTTTTCGGCAGCCGGAGAAAATCTGTCGATGGGCTATCCGAATGTCTTTGCAGCGCACTGGGGCTTGATGAACTCCAAAGGACACCGCGATAACATCATGAACAAGACCTTCGAACAGGCGGATACCGGTGTCGCGTTCCGTGACAATGCACCGTACTTTACGATTAATTTCCGGACACCCTGAAGCAACATTTAAAACGAAGTGTACGCATCACCCCGATTTTGCGAAAGCAGAATGGGGGTTCTTTTGTGTGGATCAATCTGTAGATGGATGACGCACCACATAGATTTGAATTCTATCTTGAAAAATGAGAGAAGGCTTTTGATTGACGAAGCCTTGTCTTCTTCGCTCGCTTTTCTCGGGCGGAACGCAAGCTAGCTGTCATCTGTTTGATGACCGGGTCTCGCCTGTTCCTGACGGAAGCGAAGCTTCCTTTTCCCATAGAAGTCGAGCGGAAGACGTGACTTCTCCAAGAGTCATCATTCAATGGAAAACCCCTGAAATCGTTCCACCTCTTTTTTGTAAAGGGAGGCAGCTGTTTCAGGGGTTTTATATCATTTTTAGATAAACTGATATACAAAAAGAGTTATGTTAGTTTGCCCAGTCCGGTTTACTGAATCCTTTGAATGATTTTTCGATAACGTTATTAAAGTCATCCGATTTGACGACAGCCGTCAAATCTTTCGCCAGTTGTTTATCGGCATTCGATGTTTTGATGGCGACCAGATTCCGATACTGCTCATCCATTTTTTCGAGTGCTAGTGCATCCAGCAAATCAAATTTCGCGGCTAACGCAAAGTTTCCCGGAACGGCAGAGATGTCGACACTTTCGATGGCACGCGGCAGTTGGGCGGCTTCGAGCGGTTTGATGACCAGTTTCTTCGGATTCTTGACGATATCTTTTTCAGAGACCGTCAGTGGATCCGTGTCGGCTTTCAATTCAATCCAACCTTGGTCAGCGAGCAGATTCAGTGCCCGGGCCTGGTTCGTCGGATCGTTTGGTGTCGCGACTTCCGCTCCTGTCTTGACGTCATCCAGCGATTTGTAGGATTTGCTGTACAATCCCATCGGTGCCGTCGGGACAGTGATCAGTCCTTTGAGATCGAGGTTCTTTTCCTTGGCAAACGTCTTCAGGTAGATGGAGTGTTGGAACAGGTTGGCATCAATATCACCACTGCCGAGCGCGATGTTCGGTTGAATATAATCGCCGAACTCGACGATTTCGACGTCGTAGCCTTTCTTTTCAAGCCCGGGTTGAATTGCTTCTTTGACCATGTCACTGTAGGGACCGCTCGTTGCGCCGATCTTGATCGATTTATTGTCTTCTTTGGCACTGCTGTCACCGCAACCGGCAAGAATTCCGGCACCGAGTAATCCTGTTGCTAAAAAGGCATAACGTTTTTTCATCTTCATTCTCTCCCTTGAAGTTCTCTATTTGTAGTTACCGTTTATCAGCACGACGGGCCAGAACATTGCCGAGCCCTTGAATACTTTGAACAATGATGACGAGGACGACGATTGTCACAATCATGACGACATTATCGTACCGGTAATAGCCGAAGCGGATAGCCAGGTCACCGACACCGCCACCGCCGACGATACCCGCCATGGCGGAAAAACCGATCAGGCTGATCGTCGTTAAGGTGACGGCTTGAATAATGCCGGGAAGGGCTTCCGGTAAAAGGGCGCTCAGGATGATCCGCACCGGTGTCGCGCCGCATGCTTCCGCTGCTTCAATCAATCCCGGTGGAATCTCACGGAGCGATGTCTCGACGAGCCGGGCGAGAAACGGGATGGCAGCGACACTCAGACTGACGGAAGCCGCTGTCGGACCAATCGTGTTATCGAGTAATAATTGTGTCAATGGAATCAACGCGACGAGCAGGATGATGAACGGTAACGAACGGACGATATTAACGAAAAAGTCCAAGATGCTGCGAACGAAGACGTTCTGGAAAAACAATCCGCGGTCCGTGATGAACAACAAAATCCCGAGTGGAATGCCGACGATGAGAGCAAAGCCCAGTGAAATTCCGACCATTAAGGCGGTCTCACCTAACGCTTTCGCAAGCTCCGGTAACATGATTTCAATGCGTTCAAGCCACATCCTGGATCACCTCAAGCGTGTGAAGTTGTTCTTCGAGCCACGTCAAGGAACGGTTCACGTGAAGGGTCGGACCGGTCAAACTGACAATCAGCACTCCGAAAGCGACGTTCTGGATATAGTCGACCTTACCGTGGAGGATGCTGACGGAAATATCAAACTGTTTAATTGCTTCCGATAACGTACTTTCACCGGTCTTTTCACCTGTGAATTGCAGGCGGATAATTTTTCCCGGTGTCGTTCGCAAGATCCGTTCCGGTAACTCGATCTGGAGTGCCGTATCGACATAATGTTTCGTGACATCATGTGCCGGCTGACTGAACAGGTCGTATGTACGGGCGACTTCAACGACTTCACCTTGCGCCATGACGGCAACCCGGTGACAAATCTGTTTGACGACATCGATTTCATGGGTAATGAGAATGATCGTCAGGCCAAGCCGTTCATTCAAGTCTTTCAGCAGTTCGAGAATTTGCAGCGTCGTGACCGGATCAAGAGCGGACGTGGCTTCGTCACATAACAGGACGCTCGGATTATTCGCAAGGGCACGGGCAATCCCGACCCGTTGCTTTTGACCGCCGCTGAGCTGACTCGGGAAATTCGTCTCGAAGCCTTCAAGCCCTACTAGGGAGACGAGCTCTTTAATCCGTTGTGGGAAGTCAGTCCGTTTGACGCCGGCAGCCTTTAAAGCGAAGGCGATATTGTCGGCGACATTCCGGGATTGAATCAGTTGAAAGTGTTGAAAAATCATCCCGATGTTCAATCGCAGTTCGCGTAAGCTGCCTTTTGAGAGATCCGACAGATTGATACCCGATACTTTAACCGTTCCTTGTGTCGGTGTCTCCAGTCCATTGATCAGACGGAGCAGGGTGCTTTTTCCGGCACCGGATTCACCGATGATGCCAAAGATTTCACCTTGTTGAATCGTTAAATTGACGTCGCGTAATGCAAAGATTGGTGTCCGGTCACGAACGAACCGTTTGGTGATCCCTTTAAATTCAATCATCTGTCGTTTCCTCCCTATACAAAAAAATCGCTTTTTTCCAGTTAAGAGCAACCAGAAAAAAGCGACGAAGTGTAAGATTTCGTAACTTATCTCTCAGAATGAAACATTCTGTAGGATGTGGCACCGTTCCTTAAAGGTGGTTGCCGGACGTCGTTGGGCCTAATCCCTCGGTCGCTCTCGATAAGTAGATATGCTGTTGGGACTTACTGTAACGGAAATCATTCCCATTTGTCAAACGTTTTTTCAGAATTATTCCGCAACGGTCTGACGAAACAGATTCAATTGACCAATCCGTTCTGCCGCTTCGACCAATCGTTCGGCGTCGGCAATCAGACTGATCCGGACGTAACCTTCCCCGTATTCGCCGAAGAAATGTCCCGGTGTGACGGCGACATGCGCTTCGTCGAGCAGGTGATCGGTAAAGCTTTGGGACGTGTAGCCGGACGGGACCGGCAACCAGACGAAGAACGAACCGCCCGGGATCGGTCCGTCCCAACCGATTTCCTGTAACTTTCCGAACAAGGCATCACGCCGGGCTTCATACAGAGCGCTCAGTTCGCGGACACACGTCTGATCGCTTGAAAGAGCGACGGTTGCTGCCTGTTGAATCGGTGTGAAAGCACTGACGTATAAGTGTTCCTGGTACGTCTCGATACTTGCGATGACGGACGGATTCCCGATGGCGAAGGCGATTCGGAAACCGGACATGTTAAAACGTTTCGATAATGAAAACAGTTCGATTCCGACGTCTTTTGCGCCTTCCGTCTGGAGGAAACTGCGGGTCGGACCGTCGAAGCTGATTCCGCCGTAGGCGAGGTCGTGGACGACGCAAATGTCGTTCGCATCAGCGAAGGAAACCGTTTGCTCGAAGGCTTCCGCTGTTGCCGTCGCCCCGGTCGGATTGCTCGGGTAGTTGAGGAACAACATCCGGGCCCGTTCGACATCTGTCGTATCAAGTAACGTGTAGTCAGGTAAAAAGGCATTTTCCGCAAGGAGCGGCAATGTGATCGGGTAAGCTCCGGCAAGGGCGGCGCCGGATAAGTAATCCGGGTATCCGGGATCAGGAACAATGACACCTTCACCGGGATTGACGATCGTTTGCGGTAAAGCGACGATACCGGCTTTGCTGCCGAGCAAAATGGCGACTTCAGAGGCCGGATCGATGTTTACGCCAAACTCTGACTGATAAAAATCCGCGACAGCCTGTTTGAGGAAATCGTGTCCGCGAAACGGCGGGTACTGGAGGTTTGAAGCGTCATTGATCGCTTCTTTCAAGGCATCCAGAATATGTACGGGTGTCGTCTGATCCGGTGTTCCCTGACCAAGCGTGATGACGTCATGACCGGCAGCCTTGACGGCACCGATCCGCTGGGCGAGCTCGGCAAAGACCGGAGCGGGTAACCGATCAATCGCAATAGATGGGGCGAAATGTTTCATCTGTCTTCCTCCTTGTTGGGTATTGTCGTCAAGGATAACGAATTTTCAGAAAAAAGAAAAGAGTTTTTTAATAATTGCTGATAATTGTTGAACTACCTCCACCTTCGCTTCGCTTAGAGGTGGAGGATTCCTGAGTTATCCGACCTAACGGTCGAAAATTGATCAGGCTAACCCCGTCGTCCCGACGGTTGAAGAAGCTAAGATACGTTCAGCTTCTCGTTTGAGATTCAATCCTGCGTTCACATCACGATTATGGTGGATCCCACAATTCGGACATTTCCATTCTCGCAAGCCTAGATGTTTCACGTCCTTGTGTTGATGACCGCAACTCGAGCAGAGTTGACTTGATGCGAAGGTCTTTCCGACCTTCACGACGGTTTTCCCATACCAGTCCGCCTTGTATTTGAGCATGCGGAAGAACTCCGACCAACTGACGTCTGAGATGGCTTTGCTTAACTTGCGATTCTTCTGCATGTTCTTCACCTGCAAGGTCTCGATGCCGATGACGTCGTGGTTTTTGACGATCTCAGTCGATACCTTGTGCAGGAAGTCAGTGCGCTTGTTGGCAATCTTCTCGTGGATACGGGCAACCTTTCGCTTCTGCTTCTGATAGTTCCTCGCCTCGGAAAGCTTGACTTTTTTATTCAGAGCGACGCGTTGACGACTGGAGAGCTTACGCTGTTCGCGTACCAGTTTCTTCTCAAGTGTTTGGAAGTAACGATCGTTCTTGTACATCGTTCCGTCCGACAGGGTGGCGAAGTTTTTGAGTCCGACATCGACGCCGATGGACGAACTGGTTTTCGGCATTTCGTGGATTTTCTGCTCGACGAGCAGGGAAACGAAATACTTACCTGAAGCGTGGCGTCTAATCGTGGCATTTAAGATACGGCCTGTGATCTGTTTCGAATAGGCGAAACGTACCCATTTCAGCTTAGGAAGTTTGAGCTTTTTGCACACAATCGAGACTTCAGGAAGTTGAGACTTGCCCTGTATGTTGGTCTTGTACGACTGGACGGGGTTTCGCTTCGACTTGAATCGAGGGCGTTCATTCTGCTTCTTGAAGAAGCGGTCAAACGCATCGGCAAGGTATTTGACGCTCGTTTGAACAGATGTACTATCGACTTCTTTCAACCAGTCGAATTCCTGCTTCAACAAGGGAATTTCTTTGGAACAAGAGCCGTAGGACAGTCCTTTTCCAGTGGTCTTGTACGTTTCATCCCACTTCGCCAGGAAGTGGTTGAAGACGAAACGCGAACAGCCAATCGTCTTCGCGATCAGGATTTCCTGCTCTTTTGTCGGATAGATTCTGAATTTGTAGGCCTTGTGCTTCAACACCATTTTTCACCTCCTTTGAAGGGAATATACCCGAAAGACAGGCTGGCGATTCATCTCCCACTTTCACTTCGTTTAGAAGTGGGAGTATTCTCGCCTAATTTTGGGAAAAAGAACCGATGGCTTTCGTGTTTTTGATACACTGAACTAGAATACGATTGAATCACAAAGGAGATGATGGGATGAATCGGGCCTGGTGGAAAGAAGCCGTTGTCTATCAAGTGTATTGGCGCAGTTTTAAAGATTCGAACGGAGACGGGATGGGCGATTTACGCGGAGTAATTGAAAAACTCGATTACATCGCTTCCCTTGGTGTCGATGTCATCTGGTTAAATCCCTGTTATACATCACCGGATGTCGATAACGGATACGACATTTCGGATTATTACTCGATTATGCCGAAGGCGGGAACGATGTCGGATCTGGAAGAACTGATTGCGTCCGCCCATGAACGGGGACTGAAACTGATTCTTGATTTGGTCGTCAATCATACGAGTGATCAACATACGTGGTTTAAAGAATCCCGCAGCAGTCGGACAAACGAGAAAGCCGATTGGTACATTTGGCGGGACGGGGTCAAAGGAACGCCGCCGAACAATTGGCGGTCGTATTTTGCGCCGAGCCCTTGGACGTGGGATGAGACACGCCAGCAGTATTACTTCCATTCCTTTGCATCGGAGCAACCGGACTTGAACTGGGAACATCCTGCAGTCCGGCAGGCTGTGTATACGATGATGCGGTGGTGGGCCGAGAAAGGAATCGACGGCTTTAGGATGGATGTCATCAACCTGATCAAGAAACGGGCGACGTATGATGATGTCGCAGATCCTCTGAATTTATCCTACTTAGGGAACCAGCCGGGCATTCATGAATTCTTGCAGGAGATGCACCAGGAAGTACTGGCGGGAACCGATCTCTTTACCGTCGGTGAGATTCCGTTCGTCGGCCCGGAAGACGGGTTACTGTATGTCGGTGAGGAACGGAATGAGTTGCGGACGCTGTTTCACTTCGAAGTCGCGGATGACATGGAGACGATGGATTTACCGCGCTTCAAACAAATCCAGAAGCGTTGGTACGAAGCGCTTTATCCGAGCGGAGTCGCGTCACAGTTTTTGAATAACCATGACCACACCCGTCAGGTGACCCGGTTCGGAAGCGAACGGTATCGTGTCGAAAGTGCCAAGCTACTGGGCTTGATGCTGCACACGTTACCGGGCATCCCGTACATTTATCAGGGTGAAGAAATCGGCATGACCGGCATTCGTTTTTCTGATCCCGAGTCTTATCAGGACGTCGCATTTCGGAATCAATACGCCGAACGGATTGCCGCCGGCGAATCACCCGGAACCGTCCTGTCCTCGATGCAGTTGCGGGCGCGAGATAATTCACGGACACCGATGCAGTGGAATACCGGCAAAGCAGCCGGATTCACCGCAGCGACGCCATGGATGACGGTCAATCCGAACTACCGTGACATCAACGTCGAAACAGCGGAACAGGATCCGCATTCCGTGCTGGTGTTTTACCGGCAACTGATTGATTTACGGAAGACTCATCCGGTCATGGTTTACGGAGGTTATCGTGATCTGGCGATTCAGGATCCGTACCTGTATGTCTATGAACGGGTCCTGGGCGGAGTGGTTTGGCGGATCGTCTTGAACGTCCATGATGAACCGGTGACGACGACGTTTGGTTTACCGGAAGAACAGTTGATTCTGACGAATTATGAGACCGCGGACATCAATCGATTGGCACCGTACGAAGCCCGATTGTACCAATATGAGATGCCTTAACTGGCGGCGACGGTCAACAGAAAAAATCCGGACATCTTCTACTCTTCATTTCTAAATGAGGAGCAGGAAATGTCCGGATTTTTTTGAACCAGCTGATTTTTTTACGTATAGCCGTTGCGCTTTTTCGAGGATAAGAGCTGTTCGAACCGGTCGACTGCCTGGCGCATATCGAAGCTTGGTGCGACGACGAGCGGTCCGTGACCGACTGCCAGGACGTCCGGTGTCAATTCCGTCAACTGATGTGCCGATTGGAGGGCGACTTCCTTATCCCAGGTCGCAAGTGACGGGAAGGGGAACTGCCAACGCGTGTCCCCCGAAACCGCCAGACCACCTTGGGTTTGGAAGGCGTCACCGGCAATCAACGTCCGACTGCCTTCATGCCACAGGGAGATGGAACCCGGTGTGTGTCCCGGAGAAGCAATGACACTTAAACTGCCGATCTGTTGACCGCTTTCGAGCAACCGGTCCGGACGGGTTTTGATGTTTTTTGGAATGCCGCCTTTCAGCGGTGTCGTCTCGCCTTCGCGCAACGACTCATCCCCGCTGAGGAGAGCCGCATCCCGGTAACTGATCGAGACTTCGGCAAGCGGGAAAGCACTTGCTAAAAAATCAAGGGATCCGACGTGATCGGCATGTGCATGAGTCAGGATGATGGACTGTAACGGTTTGTCAAACGACTTGATGACGGAATAAATCGCTTTGGAATTCAGTGAAATCCCCGTATCAATCAGGGTGAGGCTGTCCGCTTCTTCAAATAAGTAACAGTTGACCGGGAAGAAGGACGGCGTTGTTTGCAGTTGATGAAGTCGTTCGATCGTCGAAATATGCATCCGATTACACTCCCTCGTCATAATATACACTTCTGTTTTAGTATCGCCTGTTTTAGTACAGACGTCTACAAAAAAACTCCCTCTCGTGAGGGAGCAAATGTGTTAATACGTCACTTCGAAAACGGCTCCGGCATGTTCGGAATCGTCCCCGTCTGCTGCTGTCGTGACCAGTAGACGGTCTTCGTACAGAATCGGACAAGTCGGGTTCGAAACCGGGAAATCAATCTGGGCGAGTTTTTCACCGGTTTCAAGATTCCAGCGTGTTAAGCATGATCCGGCATAATGGGCGATGAAGACATGACCTTCCGTGTCTTTGGTCATACCATCCGGGAAACCGTCTTCGTCCTCTAAGTCGATGGCCACCCGGCGGTTTGTCAACGGTTGATCCGCAGCATAGTCGAAGGCATAGACTTTTTTCGTCGGCGTATCGATGTGATAGAGTGTCTTACCGTCCTCGGACCAAACGAGTCCGTTCGAGTTCGTTAAGTTTTCGAGGAGGACATCGACGGAACCGTCATGACGCAGACGATAGAGGGAAGCGGTCTCGCCGTCCTCTTCATTGATACTTCCGGCCACATACTGACCCGATGGATCAAGTTTCCCGTCATTCATCCGGTCGGAGTCAGGAAGCGTCAATTGGGTTTCCAGTGAGAGGTGTCCTTCCTTTAAATCAAACGTTCCGAAACCATGTGCCGACGTGACACGAAGGAAATCCGGCGCATCCGTCAAAGCGATCGAGGTGATGGCACTTGGTACTTGGTACGGTTTTAAAGCCTCTGTCGTTAAATCATATGAAAAAAGAAGCTTGCCCGGAATATCGACGAAATAAAATCGTTTGGTTTTAGCGTCATAGACGGGCGACTCCCCGGTCTTACATGCAACATCAATAAAAAGTGAAACTGTCATCTGATTTCCCCCTACATCTACTATGATCTCTAATAATTACCCGTGAATGAACTCGAGGTGCAATTGGAACTTCACATCACTGCCGACCAGAACACCTCCGGCTTCGAGCGCGACGTTCCAGGTGAGATTGTAGTCTTCCCGTTTGATCTTCCCGTCGACTTCAAAACCGGAACGTGTATTACCCCAAGGATCAACACCGCTGCCTTCATACTCGACCTTAAACGTTTCTGTCCGCGTAACATCCTTAATCGTCAAATCACCGGTCACTTCATATTCGTCACCGGAGTGTTTTTTAAACGAAGTCACACGGTAAGTAATGTTCGGATACTGCTCGACATCGAAGAAATCAGCTGATTTCAAATGTGTATCGCGGTCCGCACTGCGTGTGTCTATCGTAGCGACCGGAATCGTTACGACAGCAGAAGCGTTTTCCAAATCATGTGCTTCTCCACTGACATCGAAGGTAAAGTCACGAAACTCTCCTTTAACCTTTGAAATCATCATGTGTTTGACTGAGAATGTGATGGAGCTGTGGTCCTGATCGAGTTGATACGTAGCCATATTCGGTTCCTCCTCATGTTCAAGTCACTTTTCGTCATGCCTTTTATTGTTCCTTTTTATCTCGATTCCAAAACATACAGCGGAAACAAAAATAAGTCTTGCACCGCATCCAAGCAGAGCAAGACTATCAACGATTCCAAGGAATCGATTAGCGGCTTTTTACCAGCAAGTTAACGGCTTCCTTAACCAATTCCTCCGTCTGTCCTTCGCCGGATTGTTCGGCTTCTTTGACACACTCGATCAGATTGGAGCTGACGACGACACCAATCGTCCGGTCAATGGCGGAGCGGGCAGCCGACAGTTGCGTGATGACATCACGGCAATCCTGTCCTTCTTCCATCATTCGCAAGATACCGCGAAGTTGTCCTTCGATCCGGCTGACCCGGTTCTTCATTTTACGATCGTAATCCATTCATTTTCCTCCATTCTAAGATGCAATCCGTCTGTTCGATACCTTTATGCTATGCCCATCACGGTATTGCTGTCAATCTAACCGCTTTTTTCAGCTATATTTTTCAGTGGAATAGGGAATATGGATGTGGTGGACAAAAAAATGAAATAAAGTGAAAAACTAAAACGATTTTGCGTCAGCTTGCGTATACTATATGATAAGGCTGACTGATCACCAAGGAGGAGAAGGATGCATACTCAATCCGATGAATCGCTTTATCATCAGATGCGCAGTGGAGATGAACAAGCTCTCGAAGTACTGTATGACAAGTATGAAAGACTGTTGTTCTCATTCGCTCATCGCTTTACGAACAATGATCGTTTATCAGAAGAAGTCATCCAGGAAGTCTGGATGAAGATTTGGAACGGACGGGTCGATTTTAATACCGATAAAGGAAAGTTCTCCTCTTGGATATTAACGATTACCCGCAATGCAGCGCTCGACTGTCTGAGACGCGAGAAACGCCAACCGACGATTGAAGTCGAGGAGCGGGACGGCGGATATGATGAACCGGTCGAACGGACGGTCATGCAGCGGGAAACAGCGACGGAAGTCCGCGATGCCGTCAATGAACTGAAACCCGATCAACAAGAGTTAATTGAACTCGTTTATTTTAAAGGTCTGACACAACAACAAATTTCAGATCAGCTTAATTTACCGCTTGGAACGGTGAAAACCAGAATAAGGAGTGCTATCCAGGCACTCCGGAAATTACTAGACGGGAGGGAACGTTGATGGAAGAACGTTGTCATGATTTAATCGATTACTTCAACGGAACATTATCAGCTGCCGATCGCGACGCGTTCGAGGCACACTTGGCGACTTGTGATGACTGCAAACAGGCGCTCCAAGAGATGCAAGACTTGATGCTGCCCATCGCGGAATCACTTCCGGAACGACCGATACCAACCGGCATGAAGTCAAGAATTCTCGGTGAAGTCCTTGGATCGACGAAACAAGGACAAAAACCGGTGCAAGCAGCAGTTGAAAAACCGGCTGTAGAGGAGACGCACTTGTCTGACCTCGACGCAGTACGATCGAAGAAAGAGAAAAAACGGTCTGTGCCGCTCGGATGGTTGATGAGTATCGCAGCCGCCTTGATCCTGTCACTTGGTGCCAACGCCTACTTCTTGTCGCAAGACGAGTCTTCTCCGGCGGAAGAGTTTGCGATGGACGAAGTCAAAGGAATGGGCAACTTTGAAAGTACGGCCTCAATTAAGGGGTCAAGCATGATTTTTACAAAAGATGATCAGGAATTCATGCTTGTCCAACTGAAAGATTTACCGCCGCTGAAGAAGGGTGAGTTGTATCAACTGTGGACGATTCAAGGTGATACGCCTCGTGCGAACGGGGTCATCGAACAGGACGGGGAAGCGGCAGCTGTCTTCCCGATCAAAGGAGACGGAACAATTGATGCGGTCGCCATCACAGTCGAACCTGAACCGGATTTAGAAAAACCGACCGGCGAAGTCGTGGCTTCCGTCGCGTTATAACAATCAGTGAATGAGAGATAACAGTAAGGGATGCGATATCAACAGCATCCCTTTTTTTGTTCGTTTTTCGAGTATATCCGCCTCTTTTAGAAAAAAGCACACGCATTCTAATGAAATTTCTTCAGAAGACTGAAAAAATACCGGTAAGCAGACGATACTAATAGGAATGTCAGTCAAAAAAGAGAGGCACTTATCATGAATGAATGGATCACCTTAACGAAACATTACGAAGAGACATTGGTCATCCTATCGGTCATCGTGGCCATTGTCGGATCCTATGCCTCACTTGAATTAAATCGCCGGTTGGCAAAAGCCGTATCTTTAAAGAAAAGAGCATTGTTCGTCTCCTCCTTGACGATGGGACTATCGATTTGGGGCATGCACTTCGTTGGGATGGGCGCATTTGAGCTGGCGGTACCGGTCAAATACGATTGGGTGCTGATGTTTTTGTCGATCATACCCGCCGTGACGGCTGCCTGGATTGCCTTTTATCTTTTATATTATTCAGAGTTGACGCGAAGAAAAGTCATCATCGCCGGAACGTTAATGGGGACGGGAATCGCCATGATGCATTATCTTGGTATGGTTGCGATGCAGTTCGATGGGGATGTCCGCTATGATGCGGCGTTATTCACGTTATCGATTGTGATTGCCATCACGGTCGCTTATGTCGCTCTCCTGTTGCTGTATATGACACGGCATGTCGATAAAAAACGAATTTTGATTCCCGTTGCCATCTTAATGGGGTTTGGTATTTCAACGATGCACTATGTCGGAATGCTCGGGACGACGTTTTGTGTTCCCGGTGCTTCGGGAGTGGACGTCTCAGCCAGCCCCGTCACATCAAATATCTTAAGCGACGTGGCAGTTCCAATCTTTTTAATCGTTCTGTTGATCGTCGGACTGTATATTCATCTTGAACGGCGGGCCTTACAGATGATGGCATATACGGATCATTTGACCGGATTGCACAATCGCCGTTGGCTGGATCATCATATGTCAAAAGTCGACGGACAATACAGCCGGACGAAAAAGCGGATGACGATGGCGTTGCTCGATCTGGACGGGTACAAATGGATCAATGATACATTCGGCTTTGATCAGGGAGACATCGTCATTCGGCAATTCTCGGACCGGATCAAAGCGTTACTTCAAGAAGATGAAGCTTGTATCCGTTACAATGGAACCCAATTTTTCCTGATTCAAAACATCCATCCCGATCTGCTCGAAGAGGCCTTCACGGATGTCCTGGAAGCAATCCGGCAACCGATTTTTCTCGACGGGCAGGAGATTCATTTGACTGCGACCATCGGCATCATCGTTCCGAATATTACGGATACACTGGAAATGCGGATTGGTCAAATGGAAAGCGCCCTGCGTGCAGGGAAAAATGAAGGACGGGACCGTTTTGTCATCTACGATGAACTGCTCCATTCGGATCGCCGGGAACAACAAATCGTCGGTTCCCTCCGTCGGGCCATGACGGACTTTAAAGAGTTTAATCTCGTCTATCAACCGAAAATTGCGCTGGCAACAGGCAAGGTCGAGCAGGCGGAAGTCCTGATTCGCTGGAATCATCCGAAATTCGGTTTCATTTCACCGGCGGAATTCATTCCGCTCGCTGAAAAGTACAGTCTGATCCATCGGCTGACCCAGTGGGTACTGCAGGAAACTGTTAAGCAAATGGAAGTCTGGCGGGAAGAGGATCACTTCATCCGTCAAGTCTCCGTCAACCTGTCAGCGATGCATTTCCGGTCGGAATCGCATAATTTGATGATCAAGGAAATCGTTCATCATTCGTTGAAGAACGGCGGAGAATTGCAACTTCAACTGGAAATTACGGAGACATCCGTCATGGAAAATCTGGAGCGGGCCTTATTGATGCTCGGAGAATTGAAGCAATTGAGTTTGACGATTGCGCTCGATGACTTCGGGACAGGACTGTCCTCGCTGACGCATTTAAAGCATTTACCGATTGATATCTTGAAGATTGATAAATCATTCATTGATGAAGTACCGCATGATGAGCGGGGAACGGCGATTACCGAAATGATCATCCAGTTGGCGAAGAGTCTTGGGATTGAAGTGGTGGCGGAAGGCGTCGAGACGCTTGAGCAGCATGAATTCCTGAAACGACTCGGATGTGACTATGGGCAGGGTTATTATTACAGCCGTCCGGTCAAGGTCAAGGATCTCGACCAGCAGACGATTGAACGAACTGTCCTGGATGTGGGCTGACAGCACATCCGTTCAATCCAATCCGTGTCTTTTTACGTATACTGGATAAGCACACGAGGAATATGTGTGCGATCATGGGGGACGCAATGGCTTCGTGAACGAATTCCGGGCAGGAATTTGTTCGACTTGTGCAAGATGCAGACAGAATCGCCGTACATTTCGATGGTTGCTCAGCTCTCTACTCAATCCAGTACCTGTCTGTCCATCACACTACAAAGGCAGCTTTCCACAAGGGAAGCTGCCTTTTTTTATCGTCTTACCGGTTGGCTGTCAACTGGCAGCCGGTCTGATCGGTAACGAGGACGTTCGTATTAAAGTATTGACCATCACTTTTTAGGATCAATGATTTTTTCTCGGGATTATAATCAAGCGTCATTTCCTGATCGAGAAAATGGCTCGACCACCGTTTAACGAGGACCGGTCCGACGTTTGAATCAATCGTCATATCTTCGTCCGCCGCCCCTTCGACGAGCCGGATGCTGAAGATGCCGGAGTTCCCGCAACCGCATCCTTCCGTATCATAATAAAGATGCAGTTGACCGGGAGTATCCCCGCGTAACTGGTCGATGCGTGCCAGAGCCGTTTCTGTAAATGTGATATGCATGACATTCACTCCTTTGACTTCATTATACGCCGAACCGGGCAGAAAATAACGTTAGTTGCTCACGCGCATTTGCCGGCGCATCCGGACGAGCAGGAAGACATACCCGGCAAGCAGGACGACGACGCTTCCGAGAACGACTGTGTCAACAAGCCCGTTATCTGACTGGAAGTTAATTGCAATGTAAGCCCAGACGAAGACGAGCGGGTAAATCGGATCGCGGTTAAAGAACATGAACAACAAGGCCAGGATTACACCAACACCAAGCATGATCATCGTCCAGCCGGCATCTCCGATTCCGAGCCATGAGTTGATGTTTTCGGTATCGATCGTCAAGAAGATATTGGCGATGGTCGCAACGGATACCCAGCCGAGGTAAAGCGAGAACGGCAATTTAAAGCGTAAGGCTTTTGTCTCGCGGTCGATTTTTGAGTAGATCACAATCAGTGAAACGAGAAGACCGACGATGACGACGACCGACAGCGGGAATAACTTGTATGAGAACGTAACAATCCAACCGGCATTGAACAGACAACTGATCAGGAACCACGGTCCAATTTTTTTGGCGATATCATGTTCCTTGAATTTCGGAATCGTCTGCATGATCAACCAGACGAGCAAGACAAGATAGATAAGTCCCCAAATCGAGAAAGCATAACCTGCGGGTTTGAAATAGGTCATGATCGTGTCCGAAATACGTCCTGTCTTTCCACCGTCAAGCGCATTGACGGCAATCGTAAAAATAAAACCAAGCCAGTTGAGCCAAATCCATTTGTTTTTCAATACAAAAACCTCCTTTAATCTCTAAAGGAGGTTTACCCGGATATTTGACTCTTTAGACATCAGCGTCGGCTCGTCGGATTTAAGAACGACATGCCGATGGCCGGGTTACCGGTATGTGAGCCGAGGACAGGCGTTAAGTTATCGATGCGAACCGTGACATCAAACCGCTTTTCGAGATTCGTTTTCCACTCGAGCGCCAAATCGTAGGCAGTTGCATGGAATAACGAAACATCAGTGACCGTTCCGCTCTCAAGCATTTCAACGAGATGGTCATAAATCTTCCCATGCGCTTTCTTGAACGTTCGAACCGTCTGATACGGTACGATTTTCCCTTCTTCGAAATGAAACAGAGGCCGCAATTGAAGTAAGTTACCGACAAACGCCTTCGTCGAGGAAATGCGTCCGCCTGCCTGCAGCTGATCGAGGTTCGCGACCGTGAACTCGATATGATGATCGAAGCGGCGCTCTAAAATATACTGCTCGATCTCTGTGACTGCCATTCCATCTGCTGCGAGTTGCATCGCTTCCGCAAGCAATTGGCCCGCCGGATAGATGCCACAACGGGAATCGATGGCAATCAACCGGAATCCGGCAATTTCAGCCCCTTGAACAGAAGCGTTATACGTCCCGCTCAGCTCGCTTGAAAGATGGATCGCAAAGCCGATATCATACTGCTCTTTTAACCGTTCATAGTGTTCCGTGAACGTACCGATCGACGGTTGGCTGGTCGTGACCTTATGTTTCGCATCGATCCATTGATAGACGGTCTCGGCCTGGACATCGACACCGTCCGTAAAACTTTCACCGTCTTTCATGACGAGAAGAGGGACGACGATTAAGTTTTCGTGCTGAGAAATCGAATCGGGTAAAATCGTCGTACTGTCTGTAATCCATGCAATCTTCATGCTGTCTCCTCCTTGTTTTAGTACCTGGTATTAATTGTAGTTGTAAGCGTTATCGCTGTCAAATGAACCTTTAAAAATTTGAAATATTTTAGTTGATTAACTGACACAATACGCTATAATCGGTACGTGATTAGTAAACTTGAAGTCGTCTTATACTAAACTGTTATTTAGAAAGGAGGGCGTGGATTGCGGACGATCGGAAACAAAATCAAAAATCTGCGTCTTCAAAAAGGCTTGACGCAAGAGGAGCTTGGCGAACGAACGGACTTAAGTAAAGGATACATTTCGCAAATCGAACGGGAAATCAGTTCACCGTCGATTGAGACGCTGTTCAGTCTCCTGGAAGTACTCGGCATCTCGGCGAAGGATTTCTTTGATGAGGATACATTAAACCAAAAGGTCGTTTATTCGCAAAAAGATGTCACGCGTTATGAGGATCCGGAACAAGGGTATCATGTGACATGGCTGATTCCGGAATCGAACGAAAAGGAAATGGAGCCGGTTTTACTGCGATTGGCACCGGGCGGGCACTTTAAAGCATACGAACCGTCCGGATCGGAAACGTTCGTCTATGTACTTGAAGGGGCGGTCACGTTGAAGCTTGGCCGGGAATCATTTGTGGCGACGCGAGGCGAGACACTCTATTATAAAGCTTCAGAAATTCATCAGTTACGAAATGATTCAAAGGCGGAAACGAAAGTACTCGTGACGGCTACGGATTCGTACTTATAAGGAGGAATAAGATTTGGCAGACAACAATACGATCATTCAATTTACAGACGTGACAAAACGTTTTGACGATCAGACGGTTCTTGAACGCGTCAGTTTTGAAATTGAACGTGGAAAATTTTATACGCTGCTCGGACCATCCGGTTGCGGGAAAACGACGGTTTTACGGCTGATTGCCGGGTTCACTGAAGCGACGGAAGGCGATATTCTGTTCAATGGAAAACGGATCAACGATGTTCCCGCCAACAAACGGCAGGTCAACACGGTCTTTCAGGATTATGCGTTGTTCCCGCACCTCAACGTCTTTGAGAACATCGCGTTCGGATTGCGGATCAAAAAGATGAAAGACGCGGAAATCAAGACACGTGTGCTCGATGCGTTAAAGTTCGTCAACTTATCCGGATACGAAAACCGCGAAATCACGGAGATGTCAGGCGGACAGCGCCAGCGTGTCGCTATCGCCCGGGCGATCGTCAACGAACCGGAAGTCATCTTACTGGATGAACCGTTATCGGCACTCGATCTGAAACTGCGGACGGAAATGCAGTATGAGCTGCGTGATTTACAGCGTCGCCTCGGCATCACGTTCATTTTCGTCACGCACGATCAGGAAGAGGCACTGGCGATGTCGGACGAAATCTTTGTCCTCAATCACGGTCTGATTCAGCAGTCGGGTACACCAACGGATATTTATGACGAACCGATCAACCGTTTCGTCGCTGATTTCATCGGGGAATCGAATATCATCCCGGGACGGATGTTGATGGATTACCGGGTCTCGTTCGCAGAAAAAGAATTTGAATGTGTCGACCGCGGTCTCGAATTAAATGAACCGGTCGAAATCGTCATCCGTCCGGAAGACTTGGAAATCACCAGCGTCGCCCAAGGGAAGTTGCGCGTGACCGTCGATTCCCAGCTGTTCCGCGGTGTTCACTATGAGATTGCCTGCATGGATGAAGTCGGAAACGAATGGCTCGTCCACAGTACGAAAAAAGCGACGGTTGGGGAACAGATCGGCTTGACGTTTGATCCGGAAGCGATTCACGTCATGCGTCTGAATGAGACGGAAGAGGAATTCGACAAACGGCTTGAGTCCTACGATGGGGTGCTGTGATGCAGAAGACACGTAACTGGTACCTGATTCCGTATAGTTTCTGGATTGCGTTGTTCGTCATTGCGCCGATCGTCCTCGTCGTCTATTATTCGTTTCTCGATCTCGAAGGACATTTCTCACTCGTCAACTACCAGAAGTTCTTCACCTCGACGTATCTGACGATGACGCTCAGCTCGTTTTGGTATGCCTTTTTGATCACACTGTTTTCACTGGCAATTGGTTATCCGACCGCCTATCTGCTGACGAAAACAAAGCATAAACAATTGTGGCTGCTGTTGATCATCTTGCCGACCTGGATCAACCTGCTCTTAAAAGCCTATGCATTCATCGGTCTGTTCAGCACTTACGGATGGGCGAACCAAACGTTGGAAGCGATCGGAATCGGCCGGAAACAGATCTTGTTCACGGACTTCAGTTTTGTGTTCGTTTCCGTCTACATCTTCATTCCGTTCATGATCCTGCCGATCTTTAACGCGATTGAAAAATTGAATCCGTCACTTGTGTTTGCGGCCCGCGATCTCGGGGCTTCGAATTTCATGACATTCCGTCGTGTCGTCTTTCCATTGACGCTTGACGGAGTGAAATCGGGCTGTCAGCTCGTCTTCATTCCGGCGCTGTCGTTATTCATGATTACACGTCTGATTGCCGGGAACCGGGTCATCACGCTCGGAACAGCGATTGAACAACAGTTTCTTGTCACGCAAAACTGGGGAATGGGCGCGACGATTGCCGTCTTCCTGATTATTGCGATGGCAATCATTCTGGCATTAACGAGTACGAAACGGAAGAAAGGAGCGACGACATGATGAAACGATTAAAATTAGCGAATCTGTACCTGATCGGTGTTTTCATCATCTTGTACGCCCCGATTCTTTATCTGGCCTTCTACTCGTTTAACAGTGCCGACAACATGACGAACTTTGATTCCTTCACGTGGGATTGGTACAAGGAAGTGTTCCAGGATTCCCGACTTTTGATCATCGTCTTAAACACGCTAGTCATTGCGCTTCTGTCCGCATCGATTTCGACGATCATCGGTGTTCTTGGAGCAATCGGGATCCAGGCGGTCCGCAAGAAACGGATCGAAACGTCGCTGTTGACGCTCAACAGCATCTTGATTGTCAGTCCCGATGTCATCATCGGGGCGTCGTTCCTGATCTTCTTTACGATGCTCGGCATTCAGCTCGGCTTTACGTCGGTCCTGTTGTCACACATCGCGTTCTCCGTCCCGATTGTCGTCATTCTGGTCCTGCCGAAACTGCAGGAAATGAGTCCGACACTCGTTGATGCAGCGCGTGATTTAGGAGCGAGCCGGCTTGATGTTCTGACGAAAGTCATCCTGCCGTACATTACACCAGGTATCTTTGCCGGCTTCTTTACGGCATTGACGTATTCACTCGATGATTTTGCGGTGACATTTTTCGTTACCGGAAATGGATTCACGACATTGTCCGTTGAAATCTATTCGCTTGCGCGGCAGGGGATTTCGATGAAAATCAACGCCTTGTCGACCGTGATTTTCCTGTTTACATTCTTACTCGTCATCGGCTATTACTTCCTGAACCAACGTTCTGCGATGAAGTTGTCCCGACCGGAGGTGAAATAATCGATGAAAAAACTCATTCAATTGTTTGTCGCGATTTTCTTGATTTCCGGTATCATCCTGTTTGCGTTGAACCGGTTGAACGCGACGCAAGGTTATTCGGGCAAAAATGTCCTGAACATCTATAACTGGGGCGATTATATCGATCCGGAACTGATTGATCAGTTCGAAAAGGAATCCGGTATTAAAGTCGTCTATCAGACGTTTGATTCAAACGAAGCGATGCTGACGAAAATCGAACAAGGCGGAACGACGTACGATATCGCTGTGCCG
Organism: Exiguobacterium sp. s145; assembly: GCF_018618835.1. Lineage (NCBI taxonomy): Bacteria > Bacillati > Bacillota > Bacilli > Caryophanales > Exiguobacterium > Exiguobacterium sp. s145. Next base: position 21,654 of record NZ_JACSMV010000025.1, read on the forward strand.
TCCGATTATGCGATCGCAAAGATGATCGAAGAGGATTTAGTGTTGCCGATCGATCAACAAAAGATTCCCAATCTGAAGAACATCGATCCACGGTTCCTCGATTTATCGTTTGATCCAGGCAACAAGTATTCGATTCCTTATTTTTGGGGAACGGTCGGGATCGTCTACAATCAAAAACTGATTGACGGAAAAAAACCGACCAGCTGGAAAGATCTCTGGGATCCGGCATTGAAAAATCAAATCCTTCTCGCAGACGGAGCACGTGAAGTGATGGGGATGAGTCTGAACAGTCTTGGCTATTCCTTGAACGAGACCGATGAAACGAAACTGCAGGAAGCCAAAGCCAACTTGATGGATTTGACACCAAACGTCAAAGCGATCGTCGGGGATGAAATTAAGCTTTTGCTTGCCAATGAAGAAGCAGGAATCGGTGTCGTCTGGTCCGGTGATGCCAATGAGATCATGAGTGAAAATGAGAATTTGAACTATGTGATTCCAAAGGAAGGATCAAATGTCTGGTTCGATAACGTCGTCATTCCGAAAACGGCTAAAAACGTCAAAGGTGCCCATGAATTCATCAATTTCATGCTGGACCCGAAAAATGCCGCTAAAAATGCGGACTATGTCGGATACTCGACGCCAAACAAAGAAGCGTTGAAATTGCTCGATCGGGACGTACGGGAAGACAAACGTTTTTATCCCGATAAAGAGGTCACGGATACACTTGAAGTATATGAAAACTTAGGGAAAGAAATGCTCGCTCATTATAATGAACTATTTTTAGAGTTCAAAATGCATAAGAAATAACAGGAAAAGTTGTTGCCCGATCCGGGTAACAACTTTTTTAAAAATATTTTTTAAAGAAATGTATGTAAAGTGAATATTATTTCGAAAATGGGGGAATGAGATATTTATCAAAGCATTTCAAGGGGGAGCACATCATGAAACAAATTTTTGGTCTTATCTTAACTGCCGCACTTACCATGAGCCTCGTCTCAGGTCCTTCATATAACCAGTCTGCCGAAGCTGCGAAGCCGACGGATATCGATTGGTTGAAACAAGTTAAAACGACAGCGTCAAAAGCCAAATCCGTCGATGGAAAAGTGACATTGGAAAAAACGACGTTAGCCCAGGTACATAGCGCGTACAAAGGGGAAAAAAACTCGACGTGGTGCCAAAGCGGTAAAGGATTGGTCGCTCCGAACAAAGCAGTTCACTACTGCTCGACATTCGGTGTGCCTGACCGCAAAGCGAAAGTCTCAGCCATCGTCTACAATCCAAAAGTGATCGGCCGGACAATTACCGTCAAAGAAGTCAAAAAAGCGTACTCAACGGCAAAACTCGACAAAACATTCAACCTGATGACCGTTTCAACAAAAGAGGTCAACATTTATCTAAATTTAAATTCTGAACGTACACAAGTCATGTCAATTCTAGTAAAATATAACTAACGAACAAAGGATGACCTTTTGGGCCATCCTTTTTATTGAATTTTTTTATAGATTGGCACGAGTTGTTCATAGGTATTTCGAATCAATTTTATTAGATCTTCGTGCGACATCGCACTGACTTCTTCGGCAGAGACATGACGGCCGACCAAAAATTCCGCTTTCTTGACATCACGGAATCGTACAAGTCCTTGTTCCAGACCGGTCTCGTCAATCTGTTGTGCCTCTTTCTTCATATGATCGTAAGAAACAACGAAATCAGACGGAAGAGCGTGCAATAGTTCCTGATGATTCAGGAGTTTTGTCGCGTACTGTGATTTATTCGGAAGTTCGTAAATGTAAGCGAGCCAGATGAACAGATGATCATCAAATAAGCCGACTTGGAAATGCGGATGCTTTTTGTAGCCGCGTTTGTTTGGGGAAAAAGCCATCCATGTGTCCTTCGGGGGATTTACTTTCCGGCGGGCATGCTGTGCAATATGCACATACATATCTTCTGCCAGGTTGACCGTTAAATCGGGTGAGACTTCCTGTCCGATTTGTTTGAAAACGGGTTGAATCCGTTCACGAATCGCGTGCATCCGTTGTTCCAGTCCTTCAATCTCAAATGTATCAAATGCTTCTTTTGTAAATTGTGTAGTCACTGATTTATCACCTCTATTGCTAGTGTAACAAATCAAAGCGTGAAGAATAGACCTCAATGCTCAAATGAGTGATAATCAGATTGTTTTTTTCATATATACACAAAATGTGTTAGGAAGGGGAAGTCAACATGCGTCGCTTTCAACAATATCTCCTTCGAAGCTGGATTGTATTTTTTCTTGTCGTCATCGGAATCGATTTACTGGCGAAATCAAGAGATTACAACCTGAGCATCGACTTTTTTACGTTTACGCTTGTTGTTGCACTCTCCACCATCTTTGTTATTGATCCGGTGCGCAGAAGACATATGAGCTTTACGTTCCATTTCGGATTCGTCCTGTTTACGTTTTTAACGTATGGACTCCTGTCTGCCATCTGTGTTGGACAATTGACGATGTTGATTTACCAATTGCGGACGTTCCATACCGCAATCGGCCGCCGGCGTATGCTACATAATTACCCGTTTAATGTCACGCTCGAGCTGTTATTGATTTTGCCTGCCGGACTGGCTTACAATGCGCTCGGCGGGACGCACGGAAAAGATTTTTTATTGATTGAAAACGTCGGACCGTTGCTCGTCATGGTCTTGATTTTATGGATCGTCTTACTGTTTCAGTATAAATTGTCGAACTTTTTACTTGGTGAAAACATCCCGAACAGTGTCATGCTACCGTTGCTTCGGTTTGAGGCAGTTGTCATTGCCGCCGAATTGCTGTTTGGAATTTTCAGTACGTTGATGGTTCAAAACAACGGCAACAGCGGTCTTGTCATGACAGCTTTTGCGCTGTTCATCATCAAACGGTCGCTTGGCAGTTCCGTCCATGCCAGTGACCGGATCGAGCACTGGGAGCAGATTGAACGATTGAAGGAAGCAGCCTGGAAAGACGGCGATGCCCAGTTCATCATCGAACGGTATTTACGCCAATTGAACCATTTCGTTCGTCCGGATATCGCCTGGATTAAGTTTGATTTCGGTCAAGGGGAGTCGATTTATTATTCGTTAAAGGACGGTCGGAAATTAAAAGCGGATCATGTCCACGGCATCATCATTGAAGATATCATTGACGAAAAAGAAGAAGTGTTGCTGTACGGTATGCAACAGGAATGGGATATCCGCCTGTATGATTGTGTCCCGGAAGAAACGCAATCGATTCTGTTTATTCAGCCGGAAGCGACCGAAAAAATCAATTGCTCTTTATTTTTAGCATCTGAAGCGAGCGGCGAGTTCACAAAAGACTTTGGTTATGAATTGTACCGCGCGTTACGTGTCCTCTCCTGGGCAGTTGAACGGGCACAGGAGCGGGAACGTCTGTTGACGGACAGCCGGACGGACGCGATGACGAAATTACCGAACTACCGGGCGTTGCAGGAGTGGGGCGATCGCCGGATTCGGCAACGTGATCTATATCCATTCTCAGCCTTGATGATCGATTTGGACCATTTTAAACAGATCAACGATACATATGGGCATGAAGTCGGGGATATCGTTCTGTTTGAAGTCGCCAAGCTGTTAATGCAGGCGACACGAATCACGGATCTTGTGGCCCGTTACGGCGGCGAGGAATTTGTTGTCTTGTTACCGAATACGGATCTGGAATCGGCTCAAATCGTTGCCGAACGGATTCGCGAGACGTTACATGCCAATCCGATTCAGGTTGAAGGAGATTCGTTAAGGATTACGGCAAGTATCGGTGTCGATACGTTAAACGAGCTGGGTGATTTAGCGAGTCTGATCCGCAATGCCGACCGGGCAATGTATATCGGTGCGAAGTTCCAAGGACGCGACCGTGTCGCATCATACCAAGAGTGGAAAGAACGTGTCATCTAAGCTTAAGATAAAGGGGCTGACTCAAAAGTCGGATTCTACAAAGAGAAGGGTGGCAGAATTGGAATCTGCCACCCTTTTCGCGTAAAAAAAGAAACACTCTTTTCACGCAACTCCTACAGGGAAAAGCGCGATTTTGCGCTGTCAGAGACAAACAAGACCCGGGTTTCTGCCTGATTCAGGCAGGAAAACTGGCTTGTGTCTCGCCTGAGGAAAGGGCGTGAAAGAATGAGTGTTTCTTTTTTGAGTCAGCCCCTTTTAACGTTCTGATAACGTGTGTAGATCGTGTGGAGAGCTCTTAAGTACCCGTAGTAAGAGGTAAGAACAGGAAGCTCTCTGAGGGCGTTAAATGAGACAAAAAAGCCCCGTTCTGCAAGAGAAGGAGGCTCAGTGATTATGAATGTATTTGAAGGAAAAATAAAAGCAGGATTATTGGGCTTGCTGGTTGCTCGTACGGATTTCGCTTTCAATCGCATGGATGGCCGCAGACCAAGAACCATACCGGTGCAGTAGAGCTTTCGTCGACGGTTTGTTGTTTCGTTTCGCCCATTCACGATAGGCTTCGAATGAGAGCGAGAAACCGACTTCTTCAATCGCTTGGCGCAATGATGCGGCAAGCTCAGCTTTTGAATAGGTGACGCTTGCTTCTAATCCGGCGGCCGTACAGGCATCATGCCAAGATCCGAACATCTTCACGATATGATAATGACTCGGAGCATGATGAACCGATTTACGCCAGATTTGATATTTCTTTAAGGTGATGGTCGATCCGACATCCTGGGCGTACCGGTGAAACGACTTCAGGATTTCATCTTTCGTATATTTCGGAGCCCGTTCGAGTTCTTCCGGCTGTTGATCGATATGCCATTCATAACCGGCTGCAGATAAAGCTTCCGGCCAAGATCCGAACTGACGAATGATGGTTTCCGGTTGCGGCCAACCATGTTCGATGGCATAACGACGATAAATCGTCCGGCGGGGACGATCCTGGATGAGTTCGCCTAAGGCCTGGATGGCTTGAATCATTTCAAGTTGTTCTTCCGTCCATGTCTGCTGACTCGTAAGTACACGTTGTTTCAAGGGTGAGTCCTCCTTCCTAGTAAATCGTAATAGTTGAGGCAAAAGTCCTCTGTATAGAATATATCGGCACTTTTCCATTAATTATGAATAATTACCGTGAAATATTGTAAATAAAGTGAAAATCATTCTTCTGCTAAGTATAAATGGAAGTAATCCAAATGAAAACAGAATGTTACCAATTTTTAATGAACCGTATAAAAACAGTACATTTGTCTCATATGGAAAAAAAGACCAGACCCGCATGGAGCGAGACTGGTCTTAGGTCATACTTATTTTCCTTCGATATACGTCCATTTGAACGAAGTATCCGCACCGACTTTATGGTTGACGATTCCTTTAACGTACGGTTTACGTAAGAGGGAAGCACCGCGTTGGTACATAACTGAGATCGCTTGATCGTCTTCAAGTAAGACTTTCTCCGCATCTTTCAGTGACTGCCAACGTTTTGCTGCATCTGTTTCTTTCATCGCCGACTTGATGAGTGAATCGTACTTGTCGCTTGTGTACTTACCGCGGTTGTACGGTCCATCTGTCATCCACATGTCGAGGAATGTCATTGGATCCTGGTAGTCAGGGCCCCATCCTGCGAATGAAAGTTCGAACTGACCTTTAGACTCGAGGTCCAATTTGTTTTTGAACGGTTGCTGTTTGATTGTAACTTCAAGACCTGGAAGGTTTTTCTCCCACTCGCCTTTGAGGTATTCGGAGATTTTCTTCGAGTTGTCGTCATCGTATGAAAGAAGCTCAAGCTTGACGGATTTCTTACCGATATCCTTCAGACCTTTTTCGAACGAAGCTTTAGCCGATGAAGCATCGAATGATCCGAAACCTTCGTTGCCGTCACGGAAGTCTTTTCCGTCCGGACCTTTAGCGAATTCTTTGGGTACATAGTAGTAAGCAGGGATCGATCCGTTGTTTAAGAGGACTTTCGCCATCTGCTCTTTATCGTAACCAGAGTCGATTGCTTTACGGATGTCTTTGTTTTTGAGCAATTCGTTTTTGAAGTTCATTTGGATGTAGTACATCGACGCGTCAAGACGTGTATCGAAGTCTTCGCTATCTTTGTACTGATCAACGAACTCACTTGTCAGACCAACTGTATCGATATCACCTTTTTCGTACAGGTTGACGGCTGTTGATACTTCTTTAACGACTTTATAGTTGACTTCTTCGAGTTTGACCGTATCTGCATCCCAATACTGATCGTTTTTCTTGTAGCTCCAGCCGACTTCTGTTTTCCAGTCCGTCAGTTGGAACGGTCCGTTGTAAAGGAAGTTCTCCGGGTTCGTCGCGAAGTCTTTGCCTTTTTCTTCAACAAATTCCTGTTTGAGTGGCATGAATGAACCGAAGCCAGTCAATGCTTTGAAGTATTCAGCCGGTTGTGTCAGTTTGACTTCGAGTGTCTTGTCGTCAACCGCTTTAACACCAACGTCAGCCGGTTTTCCTTTTCCTGTGTTGTACGCTTCAGCGCCATCGATGATATACATGATGTACGCATATTGCGATCCGCTTTTCGGATCAAGAACACGTTTCCACGCATATTCGAAGTCTTTTGCCGTGACGTCACTGCCGTCCGACCATTTAGAATCACGTAATTTAAATGTGTATGTAAGACCATCTTCAGAGACGTCTACACTTTCCGCAACACCAGGTGTCGGCTCTTGTTTTTCGTCGAGACGGAAGAGACCTTCCTGGACGTTGTTTAAGACTGTGAATGAAACTGAGTCTGTCGCAACGGTCGGGCTGAGTGCCGGGATGTCTGAACCGCTTGTCAGGTTAAGAACCTGTTTGTCCGACGCCTTTTTCGTATCAGTCGAACCTGAAGTATCTTTTGAATCATCTGTCGATGTACAAGCAGCGAGGCTTGATCCGGCGATGGCTAAAGCACCAACAAGTGCAAGTGTTTTTTTCGTTTTCATAATAATAAGTTCCCTCCCAAGAATGAATATATATGATTGAAAAATGAGTACCGATTAGAATAGCGATCCGGTGTCCTATTAAAAAAACAAGAGGGGTCATCGCCTTTTATTTTGTTGAAGGAAAGCACCGGATCAACTTGTTACCAATAATAAATACAATATTCAGAAAAATCAATAGTTTATTTTCAGATTATTTCAAATTTATTAAAATTTCGTGTAATATCAACGGTTTTTTTGTAAAAATAATTTTTCGGAAGGATAATATTGGGAGGTAAAAATGATTCCAAAATTAAAACACGCACATCAAATGGCGTGTTTTAATCCGGTCAGTTCAGTTGTTCGAGGAAGGAAAGTGCTTCTGTGACGTGATCTTTGACTTTCACGGAACGCCATTCCTGAATCAATTCACCAGATTCATTGATTAAAAAAGTAGAACGAACGATTCCATAATATTCCTTTCCGTAATTCTTTTTCAACTGCCAGACACCGTATTGCTCACAGACGGTATGGTCGACATCAGACAATAATTCGAATGGAAGTTCGTATTTTGAAATAAAATTCTGGTGACGTTTTTGACTGTCTGCCGAAATGCCGAGAATGACCGTGTTCTTTGCGGCAAAGGCTTCCGAAGCATCACGGAAGTCACACGCCTCCGTCGTACACCCAGGTGTCGAATCTTTCGGATAAAAGTAGACGATGACTTTTTTTCCGCGGAAATCACTTAGTGAAATCATCTCTCCCTGCGCATTCGGCAATGTAAAATCGACTGTATTCATGAATGGTCCTCCTCAACCCAGTTCCATATTCAACTGGTCAGCGTATTTTTCGAGTTTCTTTTGCAGACTTTCCTTTAACGGATCGAGCGCAATCAAATACTTTTCAAAGTCGGTGCCGGCTTTTGCCGTCTTCAGTAACAAGGATTGTTCCTCCCGGTACCAGTCGGCGTAATCCTCATAGTAATTGACAAGCGTCTCCGGATTTCCCTTGTTACCGAGAGCCGGACCGTAAATCATCAGGATGTTGCTGTTCATTTCAAGCGCCATGTAGTCCGTCTGGGCATTGACCCGGGTAAAGACTTCATCCTGCTTATCTTCTTTCGTATTCCCGACGGCTTCCGCCGCTTTCGCATTGACGCCGTATTCATCGGCATTAAAGGATTCAAACAGCGAGGCGAGGGTCGTAAAGACTTCGGGATCAAACTTCGTCGGCACGATGACGACTTTCCATTCGCCGTCCTGTTTTAAAAACAGTTTTGAAGCGCGGTTCGGTAAAGGCAATCCGTCTTCATCGTTGAATTCGTGAATGATGTAGGCGACGTTACCTTCCTGAAAACTTTTGACGACTTTACCCGGTTTGATCTTTAAATTCTTGGCGCCGAGTGTCGCGGCCCGCAACAACTTTTGATCCCCCGTATACTCAATCGCGGCAAGTGCTTCAGCATCAGCTGTACCGGACTGACCAACAGTTTGTTGATACGTCTTGTAGACATCAAGAACGTCTTGACTTGCCTGTTTCGTTTGTTTCGTTTGTTTCGTTTCCGTCGACTTCGGGGATTCAGTATCAGTAGACGGAGCGGAATCGTTTCCGCATCCGGCGAGGATGATTCCCGTTGATACGAGTACCGTCAATAATCGTTTCATATTTCAGTTCCTCCTATATGAACAACATCTTTTATGAACAACATCTTTCATTATGTCTTCACCATACAGGAAATTCGCTTTTTTGAGTAGGGAATAGGTACACTAGCATAAAGGAGAGTGGGTTCACCATGAAAATTCACGTAACAGACGAAGCACTACAATATTTCAAAGAAGAGATGGAAGCAAAGGAAGGCGATACGATCCGCTTTTTCGCCAAGTACGGCGGCTCTACCGATTTAACGCAAGGGTTCTCAGTCGGAGTCCACATGGAGACCGTTGACCGGGCAGCGGTTGAAGAAACCGTCGACGGGATTCATTTCGTCGTCTCCGATCAGGATGACTGGCTGTTCCAGGGACAGGATGTCGAAGTATCCGTCCAAAATGAAGAGATTGTCTTTTCACAAGCTAAGCAATGAACAGCGGATGAAGAGGGCCGAAACGGTCTTCTTCATTTTTTTGTCTAGAATAATTGTAAGCGGCGACATGCTTCTGTACAATGGAGAATGTAAGCGATTAAAAGCAAGTATAAAAGGGGGAATAGAGATGATTCCGTACAAACACGAACCATTCACGGACTTCTCACAGGAAGCAAACAAGAAAGCGTTCGAAGAGGCGCTTGAACTTGTATCGAAAGAGCTTGGAAAAGATTATCCGCTCGTCATCGGGGGAGAACGTGTGACGACAGAGGACAAAATCGTTTCTGTCAATCCGGCAAACAAAGAAGAAATCGTCGGACGCGTTTCGAAAGCGACACAAGCACACGCTGAAGATGCCATGCAGGCAGCTGTCAAAGCATTTGAAACGTGGAAATTCGTCAATCCGAGTGTTCGTGCGGACGTCTTATTCAAAGCCGCAAACATCATCCGGAAACGCAAACATGAATTCTCGGCTTACCTCGTCAAAGAAGCAGGTAAACCATGGAACGAAGCAGATGCGGATACAGCGGAAGCGATCGACTTCCTCGAATACTATGCGCGTCAAATGCTTGTCTTAAAAGAAGGCAAAAAAGTCGAGAGCCGTCCGGGCGAATACAACCGGTACGACTACATTCCACTCGGTGTCGGTGTCATCATCTCACCATGGAACTTCCCACTGGCCATCATGGCAGGAACAGCGGTTGCTGCGATCGTGGCAGGTAACCCGATCCTCTTGAAACCAGCATCGACGACACCGGTTGTCGCTGCTAAATTCGTTGAAGTCATGGAACAGGCAGGTCTTCCGGCCGGCGTCTTGAACTTCATTCCGGGACCTGGGGCGGAAGTCGGCGACTATCTCGTCGATCACCCGAAAACACGTTTCATCAGCTTCACAGGTTCGCGTGATGTCGGACTCCGCATCAACGAACGTGCTTCAAAATTGAACGACGGTCAAATCTGGCTTAAACGCGTCATCGCGGAAATGGGCGGAAAAGACACGATGGTCATCGACGAGTCGGCTGATCTCGACTATGCGGCAGATATGATCACAAAAGCGGCATTCGGTTTCTCGGGACAAAAATGTTCAGCTTGTTCACGTGTCGTCGCACTCGATTCGGTTTATGACGAGTTGCTTGCGAAAGTCGTCGAAAACACAAACAAACTCAGTATCGGTAACCCGGTCGACGTGACGAACAACGTCGGACCTGTCATCGATGCAGCAGCGTTCAAGAAAATCACATCGTACTTCGATGTCGCGAAACAAGAAGGCCGGATTGCAGCAGGTGGTACAGCGGATGATTCGACAGGATACTTCGTCGCACCAACAATCGTCGCTGATGTCCAACCGACAGACCGTCTGATGCAGGAAGAAATCTTCGGACCGGTCGTTGCGTTCACAAAAGCAAAAGACTTCAAAGAAGCAATCGACATTGCCAACAACACGGAGTATGGTTTGACAGGTGCCGTCATCACTCAAGATCGTACGAATCAGGAATACGCACGTGCGAACTTCCATGTCGGTAACTTGTACTTCAACCGCGGTTGCACAGGTGCAATCGTTGGGTACCAACCGTTTGGCGGATTCAACATGTCAGGGACGGATTCAAAAGCAGGCGGACCGGATTACTTGACTTTACATCTTCAAGCAAAAACTACTTCTGAAATGTTCTAAAATGATGTTTAATAGATGAAACGGGTATGCAACCTGCATATCCGTTTTTTTTTTTAGAAAAGGGGGAGCACGAGATGAACGGAATGTGGTTCGCGATTTTGTTGTATCTGGGTTTGATGGTCACACTAGGTGTCGTCGCGTATTATCGGACAAAAAACATGAACGATTATATGCTGGGAGGACGAACAATCGGACCTGTCGTCACAGCGCTCTCAGCAGGAGCCAGTGATATGAGTGGGTGGCTGTTGATGGGATTACCGGGTGCCATGTTTGCAACTGGTCTGTCCAGTGGTTGGATCGTCATCGGGTTATTGCTCGGTGCCTATGCCAACTGGCTGCTCGTCGCACCACGTTTACGTGCGTATACAGCGCATGCCGGGGATGCCATCACGATTCCCGACTACTTTGAAAAGCGGTTCCACGATAAAAGTGGTGTCCTGCGTACAGTTTCAGCTGGAGTTATCTTAATATTCTTTATAATGTACGCTTCAAGTGGTTTTGTTGCCGGTGGTCGTCTGTTTGAATCCGTCTTCGGACTCGAATATACAACCGGCTTATGGATTTTGGCGGCTGTCGTCATTGCGTATGTCTTCCTCGGCGGATTCCTTGCCGTCAGTTGGACGGACGTCGTGCAGGGCATGATCATGGTCATCGCCTTGCTGATCGTTCCGGCTGTCACGCTGACGCTCAGCGGCGGAATCAATGAAACGCTTGAGACGATTCGTTCGACGGACGGTTCGAAACTCGAACTCTTTAAAGGGACGACCGTGATCGGGATCGTTTCCCTGCTGGCATGGGGACTTGGTTACTTTGGTCAGCCGCACATCATCGTCCGTTTTATGGCGATTCGAAACCTGCATGAAATGAAAGCGGCGCGCCGGGTCGGGATGATCTGGATGACGTTTTCGATCGTCGGGGCCATGATAACGGGATTATTCGGATATGCCTACTTCACACAACAAGGCGGAACACTCGAGAATCCGGAGAACGTCTTCATTCAATTGTCGCGTGACTTGTTCCCGGGTTTCATCACAGGGCTATTACTCGCAGCCTTGCTCGCGGCCATCATGTCGACGATCTCGACGCAATTGCTCGTCTCGTCGAGTGCTGCAACCAATGATTTTTATCAGCGTTTCCTGAAACGGAATGCATCAGATAAAGAGTTGATGGTTATGGGGCGGATCATGGTTCTCGTCGTTGCACTCCTTGCGATCGCCTTATCATTTGGCGCGCAAAAATCCATTCTGACGTTGGTCGGATATGCGTGGGCCGGATTCGGTGCCGCCTTTGGACCGGTCGTCCTGTTCAGCCTATTATGGCGCCGGATGAACAAACATGGTGCCCTTGCTTCGATGATTACGGGATCGGTCGTCGTCATCGCCTGGATTTTAGTGAAGATGTACGTCAAAGATCTTCCGTTCTACATCTCGGAGATGTATGAAATGATTCCTGCATTCATCGCGTCTACCGTCGCACTTGTTGTCGGCAGTCTCTTGACGAAGGCACCAAGTCAAGCGATGTATGATGAATTCGATGAAGTACAAGCTCAACTTAAAGGAGCGGAGCAACAACGGAAAGTAGTTTGATGTTAGCAGAGAGAATGTCCGGTGCCTTGTGCGCCGGACATTCTTTTCTATAGAAGAAACTAACTTGGTGAACATATCTTTACATAAAGCATATATGTTGCCTATACGCAAAAAAAGCGTATACTAACAACTAAAGAGAGGTGAGGCAAAGTGGTAAGTCAACCGATCGTTCCAGTGGAGCGTTTGAAAAAAAGACACTATATCGGACCGGCTTTTGTCGCCGCCGTCGCTTACCTCGATCCGGGGAATTTTGCGACGAACATGACGGCAGGAGCCCAGTACGGATTTTTACTGTTGTGGGTAATTGTTGCCGCCAACCTGATGGCCGTGATGATTCAGACACTATCGGCCAAACTGGGGCTGGTCAGCAATACGAGCCTTGCGGAAGTCATTCGGGATGAACTGTCGCCGGTCATGCGAATTCTTTATTGGGCGCAGGCCGAACTCGTCGCGATGGCAACGGATTTAGCGGAGTTCGTCGGGGCGGCACTCGGTTTTAACCTGCTGTTCGGCATCGATTTGAAAATCGCCGCCTTGCTGACAGCGGTTGCTTCGTTCGTCATCCTTGGATTTGAACGGAAAGGGTTACGTCATTTTGAAGCTGTCATCGGAGCGTTAGTCCTCGTCATCGCTCTGGCGTTTGCGATTCAGGTCATTGAAGTTAAACCGGTCCTGCGCGATGTCGCCGGCGGATTGATTCCCGGATTTTCCGGAACGTCGAGCATTGTCCTTGCAGCAGGGATGCTCGGGGCAACGGTCATGCCGCATGCGATTTATCTCCATTCCGATTTAACGAAACGCCGGATGGGAACAATCGCGGATAAAAAAGGGTTGTTACGGATTCAAAAGATGGATATTTGGGCTGCGATGCTGATTGCGGGGGCAGTCAACGGCGCAATGCTTGTCATTGCCGCGACGGTCTTCTTCGGAACGAGCCAACAGGCAGAGACACTGGAAAGTATTTTTCACGGACTCGGGACGTCGCTCGGCGGCGCGGCACCTTATCTGTTTGGCGGAGCGTTACTGATTTCCGGACTTGCCTCGTCGAGTGTCGGGACGATGTCCGGGGATTCCATCATGCGCGGATTCCTGAAGATGGAGATTCCGATTTTCCTCCGGCGCAGTGTGACGATGTTACCGGCGATCCTCTTATTGTTATCCGGCTTTGACCCGACCCGGGCGTTGATTTGGAGTCAAGTCGCCTTATCGTTCGGAATTCCGTTTGCGTTAATCCCGTTGATCCGTGCCACATCCAGTGAACGGATCATGGGCAAATATAAAAATCAGCCGTTAACGAAAGGGATTTCCTGGACGATCGTCAGTATCGTCATCGTCTTCAATGTCTATTTGCTGGGTGATCTTTTATTTTGAATAATCAGATTTTTTGTTTTGCTTACCGACAGCACGGGTAATTCATTACTAGAAGCTTTCTGCCCGGAAGCTTTGCTACCCCTATAAGGACGATGGTGCGGACCTCCCCCCGATGCACCATCGTCTTTTTTGTCTGGACAAAAAGTGCTATGATTAAAAATAGTGTAAAATATATTGAAAAAGTTCCGGAGGTGGAATCAGATGGCAAAGATTAATGAAGAACAAGTCCGCCATGTGGCGCATTTAGCACGTCTCGCCGTAACAGATGAAGAAGTCCAACAATTTACCGTTCAACTTGAGAAGATTCTCGGGTTCGCTGAACAATTAAATGAGCTTGATACGACAGGCGTCGAACCGACGACACACGTCCTCGATCTCAAAAACGTCTTGCGTAAAGACGAAGTCCGCCCGTCGCTACCGCGCACGGAAGTAGAACGACTCTCACCTGATTGGGAAGACGGACAAGTCCGTGTCCCGGCAGTATTCGAATAAGGAGGAGACCACCGATATGTCACTTTTTGAACATGGTGTAAAGAACTTACACACACTCGTCAAAGACGGAGAAGTCAAAGTATCCGAACTTGTCCAGGAATCCTTTGACCGCATTGACCGTGTCGACGGAAACATCGGCGCATTTTTATCATTAAACGAAGATGCTTTCGAACAGGCAAAACGGATGGACGAGATTGCGAAACACGAAGCAAACCCGTTATTCGGTTTACCGATTGGTGTGAAAGACAATATCGTCACGAAAGGGATGACGACGACGTGCGGTTCGAAGTTCCTCGAAAACTTCGTCCCGGCACACGATGCGACAGTCGTCGAGCGTCTGCATGAAGCAGGAGCCGTCACAATCGGGAAACTGAACATGGATGAGTTCGCGATGGGTTCATCAAATGAAAACTCGGCCTACAAGCCGGTCCGTAACCCGTGGAACACGAAACACGTCCCGGGTGGCTCGTCAGGCGGCTCAGCAGCTGCTGTCGCGGCTGGAGAAGTCTTGTTCAGCCTCGGTTCGGATACGGGTGGTTCGATCCGTCAACCGGCCGCTTACTGTGGTGTTGTCGGATTGAAACCGACTTACGGTCTCGTCTCGCGTTACGGTCTCGTCGCTTTTGCGTCGTCACTTGACCAAATCGGTCCCTTGACACGGACAGTCGAAGACAATGCGTATTTATTGAGTGCGATTGCCGGACACTGTGAAATGGATTCGACGTCAGCGAACGTCAACCCGACCGATTACACGCAAGCATTGACAGGTGATATCAAAGGTCTCAAGATTGCCGTCCCGAAAGAGTACTTCGGCGAAGGAATCAGTGAAGGCGTTAAGGAAAATATCCGTGCTGCCATCAAGAAACTTGAATCGCTTGGTGCGACGGTCGACGAAGTCTCACTTCCGAACTCGAAATATGCGCTCGCGACGTATTACCTGCTTGCTTCTTCAGAAGCCTCATCGAACTTGGCCCGTTTCGACGGAATCCGTTATGGTGTCCGCGCCGAAGCCGATGCGCTCGAAGATGTCTTCAAGTATTCCCGCGCACAAGGCTTTGGTGACGAAGTTAAACGGCGGATCATGCTCGGCACATATGCCCTCAGCTCAGGTTATTACGATGCCTATTATAAAAAAGCACAACAAGCGCGGACGCTGATCAAACAGGACTTCGACCAGGTCCTTGCCAACTACGACGTCATTATCGGACCAACTGCTCCGACACCTGCGTTCGAACTCGGTGCCCAAAACGACGATCCGGTCACGATGTATGCCAACGATATCTTGACGATTCCAATTAACCTGGCAGGTGTTCCGGCAATTTCGGTTCCAGCCGGTCTTGTCGACGGATTACCGGTCGGTCTGCAAATCATCGGAAAACACTTTGACGAGGCGACGATTTATCGTGCGGCGCATGCATTTGAGCTTGCGACCGGCGGATTCGCGCTTCCGAAGTTATAAAGGAGAATGCCTTATGAACTTTGAAACGGTCATCGGTATTGAGGTCCATGCCGAATTAAATACAAATACGAAGATGTTTTGCGGCTGTGCCCGGGAATACGGCGCAGAAACGAACACGAAGACGTGCCCGATCTGTCTCGGACATCCCGGCGTCCTGCCGAAAATCAACGAAAAAGCGGTTGAACTCGCGGTTCGTGCTGCCATGGCGTTAAACTGTCATGTCGCTGATCAAACGAAATTCGACCGGAAAAACTATTTTTATCCGGATACACCGAAAGCCTATCAAATTTCACAGTTTGATCAGCCGATCGGTTTTGACGGCTACATCGATGCGGAGGTCGACGGCGAAACAAAACGTTTCCGGATTGAACGTGTCCACCTCGAAGAAGATGCCGGGAAGATGAACCACACCGGTGCCAATCATTCGGTCGTCGACTTCAACCGGACCGGTGCCCCGTTGATCGAGATCGTCAGTGAAGCGGACATGCGCTCACCGAAAGAAGCGGTCGCTTACCTCGAACGACTCAAGGAAGTCCTCCAATATGCCGGTGTCTCGGACGTCAAGATGGAAGAAGGTTCGTTACGTTGCGACTGTAACATCTCCGTCCGTCCATACGGTCAAGAGAAGTTCGGAACGAAAACCGAGTTGAAGAACTTGAACTCGTTCGGAAACGTCCTAAAAGGTCTTGAGTTTGAAGAAGACCGTCACCGTAAGTTGTTGTTATCCGGCGGCGTCATGCGCCAGGAGACACTTCGCTTTGACGAAACGAAAAAACAAACGGTCTTGATGCGCGTTAAAGAAGGCGCATCCGATTACCGCTACTTCCCGGAACCGGATCTCGTCAAGCTGGTTCTCGACCACGACTGGAAAGAAGCGATCCGCGCCGGCATTCCGGAATTACCGGATGCCCGTCGTGTCCGCTACCAGGAAGCGCTAGGTCTGTCGGCGTATGACGCGAAACAATTGACGGTCACACGTGAGATGGCCGAGTATTTCGAAGCGACGATTGCAGCCGGTGCGGAACCGAAAGCCGCTGCCAACTGGACGGTTGGGGAAGTCCAAGGTCACTTGAACAAATCGACGGAAACGTTCGACACGATCAAGCTCACACCGGTTCGTCTTGCTGAAATGATCGAACTGATTGCCGGTGGAACGATTTCATCGAAAATCGCGAAACAAGTCTTTACGGCAGTCATCGAACAAGGCGTCGAACCACGCGCTTACGTCGAAGAACAAGGACTCGCGCAAATCTCGGACGAAGGACTGCTTCGCGGACTGGTCGTCGAGATGTTCGAAGCCAACCCGGCAGTCGTTGAAGAACTAGTCAACGGCCGCGATCGGAAAAAAGGGTTTGTCATCGGTCAAATCATGAAAAAAACAAAAGGAATGGCGAATCCGGCACTGCTCGATCAGCTGTTCTACGAAGAACTCGAAAAATTAAAATAAGTCTTGCTGAAGCGCCGCTCTCCTCTCCTAAACCAAGAGAAGGAAGCGGGGCTTCTTTTTTTGCCTTTGTAATGTGCCGGTACTTCATGTAAAATAAAACAGTTATGTATCAAATGGATCGGTTGAGTAAAAAAGGAGAAAATCTTATGAGACCTAGAGCGCGAGTGATTTATAACCCGACTTCCGGGAAAGAGATGGTAAAGCGAAATCTGCCGTATATCTTAGACCGGCTGGAAGCAGCGGGTTATGAGACTTCCGTCTATTCGACGAAAGCGGTCGGTGACGCGACATATGAAGCAGCACGGGCCTGTGAAGCCGAATTTGACCTTGTCGTTGCTGCAGGTGGAGATGGCACGTTAAACGAAGTGATTAGTGGCATGGCATCGTATCCGGTGCGTCCGAAACTCGGTGTCTTACCGGTCGGAACGACGAATGACTTTGGCCGGGCGATGCGGATTCCTTTGACGATTGAAGGGGCGATGGATGTCATCTGTACCGGGTACACGATGCCCGTCGACATCGGAAAGATCGAAGGGACGACAGGCACCCACTACTTCATCAACATCGCAGGTGGTGGCATCATGACGGAACTCTCGTATGAAGTTCCATCAAAACTGAAGACGGCACTCGGACAGTTGGCGTATTACGTCAAAGGGATGGAAAAACTCCCGCAAATCCGTCCGACCTATGTCGAGCTCGAACACGAACGCGGGATTTTTAAAGGCGAAGTCATGTTGTTTTTGACTTCGAACACCAATTCTGTAGGCGGTTTTGAAAAACTTTCACCGAATGCTTCCCTCAATGATGGACGCTTTGATTTATTCATTTTGAAAAAATGTAATCTCGTTGAGTTAATCCGCGTCATGCGGTTGGCGTTAAAGGGAGACCACTTCTCTGATCCATGTATTGAACATGTGACGACGTCATTCGTCCGGATGCGAAATACATCCGAGATGAGCTTGAACATCGATGGCGAGTTTGGCGGAATTTGTGAAGGGGAGATGACGAATCTTCAATCGCATTTCGACGTCATGACGCCGAAGTCCCGGATCGACGAGATGGAAACGATCAATTTACAGCTACAGGCACAAGAACAGGAAACGAATCTCGCGTAAGACGCGGGATTTTCTAGGAGGAAAACAATATGATTCCAGTACAAAAAAACGATGAGCACGTTGTCGATATCGTCGACTTGACGCACGACGGTTCAGGAGTTGCCCGGATTGACGGCTACACGGTCTTCATTCCCGGTGCTTTGCCGACGGAACAAGTCAAAATCAGAATTACAAAAACGACGAAATCATACGGTTTCGGACGGATCATCCGTCAAAAAACGAAGAGTGTCGATCGTGTCGAGCCGCCTTGCCCGGTCTATAACCAGTGCGGCGGTTGCCAGTTGCAGCACCTCTCGTATGAGGCGGAACTGAAATTCAAACACAACCGTGTCCGTGATGCGTTCGCGCGTCTTGCCGGTCTTGAGATTCCGGTCCACGAAACGATGGGCATGGAAGATCCATGGGGTTACCGCAACAAGGCACAAGTCCCGGTCGCGTTCCAATCCAACAAGTTAATGGCTGGTTTTTATCAAAAACGCAGTCACCGGATCATCGATATGGATTACTGTCTGATCCAAAATAAAGAGAACGACGATGCCATCCAAGCTGTCCGCAAAGTACTGGCTGACCTGAAGGTTCCAGCTTACGATGAAAAGAAAAACAGCGGTGTCATCCGTCACATCATGGCACGCCACGGGTACCACACAAACGAATTGATGATCGTCCTCGTGACGAAGGTCAAACAATTGCGCGGTGCTGATAAAATCGTCGAAGGCATCTTAAAAGCTGTCCCGAACGTTACATCGATCCAGCAAAACATCAACCCGGATGAGACGAATGTCATCCTCGGAAAACGGAACATCGTCTTACACGGACCGTCTGTCATCCGCGATCAAATCGCCGGATTGACGTATGAAATTTCACCGCATTCGTTCTTCCAGGTCAATCCGTTGCAAACGGAAAAACTGTACGGAAAAGCGCTGGAATACGCGCAATTAACAGGCGATGAAATCGTCGTTGATGCGTACTGCGGAATCGGTTCGATTTCATTATCGCTCGCCCAAAAGGCAAAACACGTCTACGGCATTGAAATGGTACCGCAAGCGATTGACGACGCACGCCGGAATGCAAAAGCTAACGGCATCGATAACGTCTCGTTCGAATACGGAACGGCAGAAACGGTCATGCCGGCACTCGTTAAAGGCGGCATCAAGCCGGACGTCATCGTCGTTGACCCGCCGCGTAAAGGCTGTGACGAAGAATTCCTCCGTGCTGCTGCTGAAGTCGCGCCAAAGCGGATCGTTTACGTTTCTTGTAACGCTTCAACACAAGCGCGTGACGCGAAGCTTCTCGCTGAACTCGGCTACAAGCTGATGGAAGTCACACCGGTCGATATGTTCCCGCATACGACACACGTCGAGAGCGTTGCCTTGTTCGTGCGTGAAGAAAACTAAGTTCTCTTAAATTAACAAAAAGCGAGAATCCCTTTACCGATCTTTCGGTAAGAGATTCTCGCTTTTTTATATGTGATTTTTTATTTGATTTCAGCGCGAAACAATCCATCAACAACCCGTTGACTGGCTTTCCCGTCATCGAGGCTGCAAAAGCGTTCCTGGAACGCGGTGTATTTCTCTTCGTACTGTTTGGACTGTGTTGCAATGTCTTCGATATAATCGATGACCTGATCACTTTCTTTTAACAGTGGACCGGGAACGACCGCTTCAAAATCAAAATAGAATCCTCGGAGGACGGAAGCGTATTTCTCTAAATCATACGTAAAGAATAACATCGGACGGTTCAAGTGAGCATAATCGAAGAAGACGGACGAGTAATCTGTAATCAACAGATCACTGATCAGATACAGCTCCGCGATATCGCCGTAAGCGGACACGTCGTATGCAAAGCCGTCAAACGCCGTCAAGTCGAGGTGTTCCGCAATCAAGTAGTGCATCCGTAACAGAACGATGTAATCGTCACCTAAACGGGATTGCATCTGTTCCAAATCCAGTTTGAGATTAAACCGGTACTGGCCTTTCTTTACGAACTCGTCGTCCCGCCAGGTCGGTGCATATAAGATGACTTTTTTACCGGGAGGCAATCGCAGTGACTGTTTGATTTGCTCGGCTTGTTGCTGACGGTCCGGTGCATACAACAGGTCATTTCGCGGATAACCGGTTTCAAGAAGCAGTCCCCGGAAATCAAAGGCCCGTTTGAAAATGGCGCTGGAATAGAGATTGGGTGAAAGCAGATAGTTCCATTCCTTGGCCTGGGCAGAAAAGTTCTTTTTGTACTGTTCGGTATTCGTACCCGGCATATGGACCTCATCCATGTCGAGTCCGAGCCGTTTTAAAGGAGTCCCGTGCCAGGTCTGTAAATACATCGTTTCCCGTCGTTTTTTTAAGCTGAGCGGCTGACGCGTATTGAAAATCCAGTACTGCGCCCGGGCCATCAGGTAATAGTATTTCGGGCTGTTCCGCAATACCCAGTTCGGACAAGCTGCCTTGACTGCGGCGTTCGGTTCTTTGGCAAAAATCCAGACGAGCTGAAGTTCCGGACGCTGTTTTTGAAGTGTCAGGTAGAGCGCTTTCGGATTATCCGAATACCCGCGACCTAAAAAGCTTTCAAACAGGACAAGATTTTTTTGAACCGGAAGCTGTTGAAACAGCCGATAGAGAAGCAATCCTTTATGGATTTTCTTGCGGCGGATTTTCGTAAGTAGCTGTGTCATGTCATACTCCTTTAAAAAAGATTAAAAATGATGTTGTCTGTAATGAGTCGGTGTCTCGCCGGTCGTCTGTTTGAACGCCTGACTAAAATGACTTTGACTCGAGAAATGTAACTTGTTCGAGATCGTCAGCAGGGAATCATCCGTCGAACGCAACAGCCGTTTCGCTTCACGAATCCGTTCACGAATGACGTAACGTGCGAGCGGAAGTCCCGTCTCTTCCTTGAACAGGACGGATAAATAATTTGATGAAACGTGAATCGCCTGGCTGATCGACGAGACCGATAACGGATCATACAAGTGCTGCTGGATATAACGGATCGCGGCGAGTACGTGCGGCGAATGGCGCAACTCCTGAATCTGTTTGACGGCCTCTGCAAAGCTGACCGTGATCCGGACGTGGCGGTTACGAAGCTCGGAAATACTGGTTGCCGCTTCAATCGATTCAATCATCCGGTCGCTGAGCATAAAGGCTTCATCCGGTTCCAGCCCGCCGTTAATCGCAGCCCGGGCGCTCAACAACACTGTGCCGAGCAACAGATTTTTTTCAGCCCGTAACGGCTGGTGACGCGCAAGTGATCCGAATTCACCGTAAGCGGGTAGAGAGTAGGTCGTCGCCAAGCGTTCGCTTTGTCCGGAGGAAATCCACTCGATGATCTGCTGTTCCCGCTCCCAGGCCTTGATGTAGGCAGTCGTTGCAGTATGAGGGGAAACATCGGCAATCAGCGGAATTTCCTGCTCTTCGCTTTCCGATTCGGTTCGGATGTCCCGTTTAGCGAGTTGCTGGCCGGTCAGTAAACGGTGGACCAGATGAGCGCAGTCGATCAACCGGTTTTCCGTCGTCCGGGTCAAGGCTTTATAAAATTGATGGAACGCTTCATCCTGAATGTGCGCACGGAACAGAGCCGATTGCAGTAAGACCGGACCGATCCGGTACTGTCCTTGTTCCTGGACGGGAATAAACAGGTAAGCCGTTCCATCTTTTAAGGTATACAGGAGCGGTGTCTGATCCGGTGCCGGCCATTCCTGTTCGATCGATAACAGGCTCGGATGCGAAGGCGCGGCCGGACTGATATCCATTTTCTCACCGGTCAGGGACTGGTACGAAACAAAAAAGCCCGTCGTCCCGTAAAGACTTTCCGCGATTTGAATCAAATCTTCTGTTGATAAGGGCGACACTGGAGTTCCTCCGTTCTTTAAAAACGTGTTGTTTTCAGTTTACGTCGTGTCCCGATGATTGTATAGCAAGAATCATTTGAAGCCGAGAAGACATTTAAAAAAACAAAAGACATCAACGGCCCGTTTGTTCAGGCGGTTGATGTCTTTTTGAGTTGGAAGGAAAATCGTTTACCGGGGAGCATCGTCAGAAGAGTCTGAGTCAGCCGAATCAGCCGATTCATCGTCCTTTGACGTTTGCTCGGGTTCAGCATGTTCCTCGAGTGAAGCCGCTACTTCGTCGTAAGACAGGTCGTGTACGAGTGGTTCAGATGTTTCAGCCGGAGGGAGAAGTTCGTCCCCGTCGATCGGTTCATCGACTTGGAAGTCGACGGTCAAGGCATGGAGTTCCGTTGCGATTTGCGCGAGATGAGCCGCTGCTGTCGTGACGGCTTCGATCGTCGCATTTGTTTCCTGGATGCTTGCGGCACTCGTCTCGATGCCGGCAGCATTTTCTTCCGTCAAGGCAAGAATCGTTCCCATCGCGTCAGAAACTTCTTCGGTCGCATGAGTCAGGGCACTGATATCTCCCGTCAAAGATTCTGTCCGGTTCGAGACATGCTGGACGGACCCGGCAATCTGTTCGAAATCGACTCCGGTCGTCTTGACCGATTCTAGCGAGTGTTTTAAGTCATCCATGACGCCGTTCATCGCACCCATCGCCGTCTGCGTTTCATGTTGGATGTTATCGAGTAACTGTTTGATTTGTTTCGCGGACTGATCACTTTCTTCGGCCAGTTTCCGCACTTCACTCGCGACGACGGCAAACCCGCGTCCCTGTTCCCCGACACGTGCCGCCTCGATGGCCGCGTTTAAAGCCAAGAGATTGGTTTGACTAGAGATGGCCTGTAACGTTCCGAGAATCTTGCCGATTTCTTCAGAGCGTTTGCCGAGGAAGTCGGATGTATTTTGAATCTCCTGTTCCAATGAATCAGAATGCTGTAACAGATCCGTGATAGTCTGTTTCGTCAGGCGACTGCCACGTGTCGCGGCAGAGGCGACAGATGCGACTTCGGTCAGCGTTTCGGTAGCAGCGGTCTGCATTGCGATCGATCGTTCCTTGACACCGTAAACCGCATGGGAAGAACGTTCCGCTTGTTTCGTCTGCGTTTCACCGGCAGCAGCAATTTCTTCCATTGTCTGTCCGATTTGAACCGATGCATTTTGAACATGAACGGCATTTGACGATAAATCGTGCGAAGCATCCCGGACGGTGCCGGCGGACTCGGTCATCGCTGTAATTGTTTGCCGGAGCTTTTGGCGCATGGCGTCAAAGTTTTCGCCGAGATCCGACAGTTCATCGCGGATCCAGCGTTTCGGGCGGTTCGTTGTGCGTAAATCACCGCTTGCGATGGCTAACGCCTCACGGCGAAGACCGGCTAACGGCCGATTGATGGAACGGCCGATGAGCCAGGCGATTAAAGTCGCCAAGGCGATTGCAATGACGAAGTTGATCAACGATTGTGTCAGCATTGCGTCCTTAGGAGCATACAACGAGGCATAATCGAGAACGACCGCCAGTTTAAAGCCCGTCTTCGAGGACAGTTGCCAGATGACGACGGATTTTTTTCCGCCGACCTCCATGATCGTCGAACCGGATTCCTGACTGATCATTTGTTTAGGGGCTTCGAAATACGCTTTTCCATCTTCGCGTAACTGGTCGACTTTCTTAAAGAAATAGTTTTTATTCGGATGCGTGACGATCTGACCGTCTTTTGTATAACTGAAGACAAATCCTTTTTGACCGATTTCAATCCGTTTCATGTCTTCCGATAACCGGTCGACACTTTTATAGACGGATAAGACACCTTTGATATTCGCCTGATCATCGAGCGCTGCTTTTGAAAAACCGATGACCGAAAGCTTGGTAGCTTGATCATAGTACGGTTCGCTCATCGCGACCGTACTCGAATTTTCCAACGCCTGTTTGTACCAGACGTCCTGGCGTGGATCGTATCCCGACGCGGCTTCCTGTTTCGGCCAATTTAAATAACCGCCCTTGGTATCCGCATATTGGACAAAGGAATTTTCGATTTTGGATGAACCGTATTTTTCGAGGACGCTGTAGATGTCTTTCGCTTTTTGGGACGGGAGTTCCGCTCCCGGTTCCGGTGTATTGCTTATGTAACTCGGCAGTTGTCCGTTCGTCCGGTTAAACGGGAGACCGGCCAACAGGGTCGTATCTTTTTTTGTGTCATCGATGATACGGGAGAAGGATTGCTCAAGCTGTTTTAAGGCCGTTTGGGAGGTCGAATCGACCAACCGTTCGACAGTCTGACTCGTCTGATTATATGAAAACCAGGTCGAGACTCCTAACGTGAGAGCGGGCAGTAAAATCAACCCGATGAAAAGCCGGCGTGTAATCGGAAGACGCATATGTAATTCTCCTATCTTTTTAAATAGTCTTTAAAATCTGTCTATTCTGATTATCGGAAGGGTAGTACTAAATATGAAGGAATTGTGGGGAGATTTTCATGATTTGGGAACTGAACGAAACCTGAGTTCATGATAAAATAGAAGCGGTGTCACAGAGTGGCTAGGGAGGAACGAACATGAATATTGCTTTTTTCTTATTACCAAAAGACGAAGTGAAATACTTAGATCCTGAATCAACGGTCAGACAAGCACTTGAAAAGATGAAACATCATCGATTCACATCGGTCCCACTCGTTGATGACAAAGGAAAATATGCAGGAACCCTGACGGAAGGGGATGTCCTGTGGGCACTTGAAAAAAATCTTGAACATGCGGATTACGATCATGTTCTACAAACCCGTTTAACGGATATCAAACAGCGTGTCCGGTACAAACCGGTCTCGATCACAGCACAGATGGAAGAGATGATTGAAGTCATCACCGATCAAAATTTCGTACCGGTCATCGATGACGGGAAACACTTTATCGGCATCATTCGTCGCCGTGACATCATTGACTATTTTGCTAAAAAAGTGGCACGCGAGAACGTTCAATACTAAAATCTAGTATAAAAAGCACTGATTTTCACGAAAAGTGGGAATGGGCTAACCTAAAATTTTGAGACAATATAAAACACCTTCGGAGTGGTACACTTTTAAAAAGTACTAATATCGGAGGTGTTTTTGCATG
>NZ_JACSMV010000026.1:0-41799 GCF_018618835.1 Exiguobacterium sp. s145
TGACCAAAGTCACGTTGACGAAGCTTGCGCTTCATTCATTGTTTGTATCCGAAGATACGTTTTTTGCCTCATCGTTCAGTTTTCAAAGTTCGTCATGTCGTTTTCAGCGACTTTAATATCTTACCAAGTTATCAACACAATTGTCAACAACTTTTTTCGATATTTTTTTCGGTGTGTCACAACCATTTGCGGCACAAGAAGTAATATACCATGGAGTTTTTATTTGTACAAGTGTTTTATCAGAAAAACATTTAAAAAGTTATTATTCCCGTTTCAGCTTAAGAATACTCATGCTTTTCCACCGGGAATTCTAGTGGCCACCAATGAAGAAAACTCTCCACTTCCTTCTATAAAGAAAGCGGAGAGTCTGATCTTAATTAGTTTTGCTGGTGACGCATTGTCGGGAAGAGCAAGACATCACGAATCGAAGGAGCGTTTGTCAACAACATGACAAGACGGTCGATTCCGATACCAAGACCTCCTGTCGGCGGCATACCGTACTCAAGCGCTTCAATGAAATCATTGTCCATTTCATGCGCTTCATCATTCCCTGCTTCTTTTTCGACAAGCTGGGCTTCGAAACGTTCACGTTGGTCGATTGGATCGTTCAATTCCGTAAAGGCATTGGCATGTTCCCGGCGAACGATGAACAATTCAAATCGATCCGTAAAGCGAGGATCTTCCGGATTCTTCTTCGCAAGCGGTGAAATTTCAACCGGATGACCATAGACGAATGTCGGTTGAACCAACGACTCTTCGATTTTCTGCTCGAAGAATTCATTGAGAATATGTCCTGTTGTCATATGGGCTTGTACTTCAACGCCATGTTCATGTGCGAGTTCATGTGCACGTTCTTTTGAAATCTCTTCAAAGAAATCAACACCCGTTGCTTCTTTAACGAGATCCGCCATGTGTGCCCGTTTCCATCCGACAGACAGATCAATCACATCTTCACCGTAAGTGACTTGTGTTGTGCCAAGTACTTCTTGAGCGACGTGGGCAATCAAGTTTTCCGTCAGATTCATGATGTCGTTATAGTCTGCATAGGCTTCATATAACTCAATCATTGTAAACTCAGGGTTATGACGTGTCGAGATTCCTTCATTCCGGAAGACGCGGCCGATTTCGTAAACTTTTTCAAGTCCACCGACAATCAAACGTTTGAGATGTAACTCAATCGCGATCCGCATGTAAAGCGTCATATCCAGTGCGTTATGATGCGTGATAAACGGACGTGCCGAAGCGCCACCTGCAATCGTATGCAACATCGGTGTTTCGACTTCCAAATATCCGAGGCTGTCGAGATACTGACGAATGCCGCGAATGACTTTACTGCGTGCAATAAATGTTTCCCGTGATTCTGTATTCGTGATCAAATCCAGGTAACGCTGACGGTAGCGTTGTTCGACGTCTTTTAATCCGTGATATTTATCCGGAAGCGGACGCAATGCTTTCGTCAGTAATGTAAACGACGTGACGTGAACAGACAGTTCCCCGACATTCGTTTTGAACACGTAACCGCTGATTCCGACGATATCACCTAAGTCACATGTTTTATAGATTTCGTACGCTTCTTCGCCAACATCGTCTTTACGTACATACAGTTGGATTTGACCATTGACGTCCTGGACGTTTGTAAAGCCAACTTTCCCTTTACGGCGTGTCGTCATGACGCGACCCGCGATTGAGACGTCCGGCTTCAGCTCTGCCAATTCTTCTTTTTCATGTTCGCCGTAAGCGGCACGAATACTCGTCGTATCTGTTGTACGTTCGAAACGGGCACCAAACGGATCGAGTCCTTGTTCACGCATGGCGTTCATCTTACCGAGACGCACCTGCATTTGATCGTTCATTTCCATGTCCTGACTCACTGTCTTCACTCCTTTTATAATGGTTCACGATGGTTTTTACTTCTTCGATGAAAAAGCTGCCGGTATGACCGACAGCTCCTAGCAAAACCGATTCGCTCATCTTCAATGGCATTAGCGTACCATAAAACCGGTAAGTCCGACTATACTTTACCTGTCACGCATGTACGGCATTCATTTCCAATGTTTCAACATACTCATGCAGCAACTTTTGCAGTCCCGTGTGGGTATTCGTATCGAATAAGGCTTTGCGCACATGCCCGTTGCCGCTTAATCCTTTTAAATACCAGGCGACATGAGTCCGCATTTCCCGTACCGCGAGGTCTTCTCCTTTAAGTGCGACAAGACGTTCGGCATGTAACAGGCAAATATCAATTTTCTC
Organism: Exiguobacterium sp. s145; assembly: GCF_018618835.1. Taxonomy (NCBI): domain Bacteria; kingdom Bacillati; phylum Bacillota; class Bacilli; order Caryophanales; genus Exiguobacterium; species Exiguobacterium sp. s145. The sequence continues at coordinate 2,251 of NZ_JACSMV010000026.1, forward strand.
ACGTGGCGTCGGCTCGACCGACAGGGTACCCGATTCCAAATATTGAATCGTCTGATACAACATCCACGGATTTCCGAGTGCCGCTCGACCGATCATGACACCGTCCACCCCGATTTCATCAATCATCCGTTTCGCGTCTTGCGGGGTTTGAACATCACCGTTTCCGATGATCGGAATAGTCACGGCCCGTTTTGCTTCACCGATGATATTCCAATCGGCGACGCCTTCATACTTCTGCGACCGGGTCCGGCCGTGAATAGCGACCGCCTTCGCCCCTCCCGCTTCCGCAGCGCGGACATTATCAACACAATAAATATGGTGGCTGTCCCAGCCGGTTCGCATCTTCACCGTAACGGGTTTATCCACCGCTTGTGATACGGCATGAACCATCTCATAGACTTTATCCGGATCAAGCAACCACTTGGCACCCGCGTCACACTTCGTCACTTTTGGAACAGGACACCCCATATTGATGTCGATGATGTCTGCATTCGTATTCGCATCGACATATTGAGCCGCTTGAACCAACGTTTCTTTTGATCCGCCGTAAATCTGCAAACTGAGCGGTTTTTCCCGATCGTCCACATACAGCATTTGCATTGTCCGTTCGTTTTCGTAGAGGATTCCCTTATCACTGACCATTTCTGCACAGACGAGACCTGCCCCGAATTCTTTTGCGATCAAACGAAACGCAGGATTACAGACACCCGCCATCGGTGCTAAAATGACACGGTTATTCAGTTCGACGTCACCTATTTTAAAACCTGTCATCATTCTCTTCCCTTCCTCTTCCTGAAACAACACTTACTCAATCCGTCGTACGTCGGTGCGCTCCGCTTCCGGCAATGCCCGATATAACTCCTCGACCGTTTGCTTCAAACCGGGTACGACGTAAGAAGGAATCAATTCACGCAACGGCGCCAGTACAAACGCACGGTCCTGCATTCTGGGATGCGGGACGGTCAGCCCATCTGCTTGAATTGTTTCATCATTATACAAAATGATGTCCAAATCAAGTGTCCGTGGTCCGTTTTTAAACAACCGTTTCCGTCCCTCCTGTTGTTCGATCCGTTGTAACGCTTGTAATAAACGATCTGCCGGTTCTGTCGTATCGAGCTCTACGACCATGTTGTAAAAAAGATCCTGATCCACGTACCCGACAGGAGCTGTTTCGTAAACAGAAGAAGGACGTAAAGCATGCGTCGTCGCAAGCGAACGCATGGCCTCAATCGCCGCCCGGAGATGACCCGCCTTATCTCCAATATTTGATCCTAACGCGATGTAGGCACGATTCATAAGTAATCCGCCCGCTTCCGGTGGATTTCAACCGCGACATGTTCATAATGTCCGGCAATCGGCGGATCCGGTTTGATGACTTTGACGGTCGTTTCAAGAATCCGGTTATCGAGTGCCAAAACCTGTTCCGCAATCCGATTCGCCAAGGCTTCGACCAATTGCAACGGCGTTCCTTCGACAACCTGCTTTGTCACTTCGTATAATTCAGCATAATTCACGCTTTCCCGTAAATCATCGGTTTGACCGGCACGCAACAAATCAAGGCCAATTGATAAATCCACATTGAAGCGCTGACCGAGCTTCGTCTCTTCCGCAAACACACCATGGTATCCGTAAAAACGCATCCCTGTCACTTCGATTCGATCCATCTTCATTCCCCTCCCGTTAATTCCGTTTCCAACATCGCATCCATCATGACAGCGGCTCGCTTAACTGCTTTGACATCGTGCACTCGCATCCATTCACATCCTTGTTGGATACCGTAACATACTGTCGCGATTGTTCCTTCGACGCGTTGGTCTGCCGGTAATCCGAGCGTCAAACCAATCATCGACTTGCGCGACGTCCCGAGCAGGACCGGATAACCGAAATCGGTCGTAATCGACAAGTGGCGCATCAAAAATAAGTTTTCCTGATGGGTTTTCATGAAGCCAATCCCGGGATCAAGCCAAATCTGATTTTCGGAAACGCCGGCCTGCTTCGCTAAACGAATCGAATCTTCGAGATCAGCCCGGACCTCCGCCAGCATATCTGGCCCGTGCGGTTCTAAACGGTTATGCATCAAAATAATCGGGACATCGTAGTGTGCCGCAACGTTAACCATTGAACAGTCACCCCACTTTGATCCCCAGACATCGTTAATAATGTCGGCACCTGCACGAACAGCCGCTTCCGCGACATCCGGTTTATACGTATCAATCGATACTAAAACATCCAGTTCCCGCTTCAACCGACGGATGACGGGAACGACCCGCTCGATTTCTTCTGCCGCGGATACGAACACTGCCCCCGGTCTTGTTGATTCTCCTCCTACATCGATTGCATCTGCTCCGTCCGCTACGAGTTGCTTCGCATGCCGGACCGCCTGTTCGAGATCGACATAGTTTCCACCATCGGAAAACGAATCCGGTGTCACGTTTAAAATGCCCATGATTTTCGTCATCCTTGTTTCCTCCTTGACCATTTCGTTTGGACCACTTGATCAAACAACGTCCGAATGGATTGATAACCTTGACCCGTCAAACCCGGAAAAGTCCGCCCATCCAGTGACGAAACGGCAATGACTTCCTGAATGGAGTTCGTACAAAGGATTTCATCCGCCTCTATTAATTGCGGCAACAGCGCAAGCCGCTCTTCCACCGGGACCTGTTCCATGATGAATTGACGGGTAATCCCGTTCAGCGCCCCTGTCTCAAGCGGCGGTGTATACCATTGGTTGCCGTACCGCCAAAAAATATTGGACGTCAATCCTTCACAGATAAAGCCTTCTTTCGTCAGAAACAGCCCTTCTGCTTCTTGATTAAACAAATGACGTTTCGCCACAAGATTGTTCATATAGTGATGCGACTTGAGCCGATAGCTGGTTTCCGGCGTACTGCGGGCAAGACGCACCGTCTCGAGTGCCCGTTCTGCCGGCTGTCTCTGTCCGATTGGTTTTGCGTACAACAGGACAGTCGGTTCCGCATACGGTTCACTCGACAGTCCGATGTCCCGTGCTCCACCAGAAACGTTCAACCGGATATACAGATCCTGTTCTTCATACACACGATAAAGATCCTCTACTGCCCGGAGTAACTGTTCACGCCCGTACGGCAATTGAATACCGATTGCTGCACAACTCATCTGGAGCCGTTCGATATGGTCATCAAATAAAAAAGGATGTCCCTCGTAAGTACGAAACGTTTCAAATACACCCATTCCATAGAGATAACCATGATCAAACGGTGAAATCCGGATTTCTTCTTCCCGTTTCACGTTCCCATCATGCCAAAGATACATAGTGTGTCAACTCCAAAAAGTTTTTTAACATCTGTTTCCCGTCCCGCGTCAAAATCGCTTCCGGATGGAACTGGACACCGACGATCGGCCATTCCTTATGACGCAAAGCCATGACTTCGCCGTCTGCTTCTGCCGTCATCGTCAAGATATCCGGAAAACTCTCCCGTTCGACGACCAACGAATGATACCGTGTCACGGGTGTCTGTTGTTCGATTCCGCTGAACATACCCGACCCGTCATGCGTCAACAAGGAGACTTTTCCATGCATCAGCGTTTTGGCACGGACGACTTTTCCTCCGAAGACTTGGCCAATCGCCTGATGACCGAGACAGATCCCAAGAATCGGAATCCGACCTGCGAAATAACGGATTGCCTCGAGACTGATGCCTGCTTCATTCGGTGTACACGGTCCCGGTGAAATGACTAAATGATCCGGTGCCAGTTGTTCGATTTCTTCAATCGTGATGGCATCATTCCGAAACACCCGGATGTCTTGTCCGAGTTCGCCGAAATATTGAACCACGTTATACGTAAATGAATCATAGTTATCGATTAATACAATCATGTCGTTCCCTCCGCCATTTCTTTTGCGACCCAGAGTGCTTTTGCTTTACTGAGCGACTCTTCATATTCACTTTCCGAGTCGGAGTCGGTTACGATGCCAGCACCTGCCTGAATATAGGCCATACCATCTTTCGCGACAAGCGTCCGAATCAAGATATTGAAAATTACATCGTCCGCCCAGCTGATAAAACCGAGGGCTCCTGTATAGATGCCGCGGCGAACAGGCTCAAGCTCTTCAATGATCTCCATCGTCCGGATTTTAGGTGCTCCCGTAATCGTACCTCCCGGGAACATCGCAGCCAGGACACTGCTGCCGGTTTCATCTGCGGCAATCTCTCCCCGGACGTTTGAGACGATGTGCTGGACGTGGGAGTATTTTTCGATGACCATCAATTCGTCAACATGGACGGAACCGTAGCGGCTGACACGCCCTAAATCGTTTCGCTCGAGATCGACGAGCATGACATGCTCCGCCCGTTCCTTCTCATTGTCGAGTAACGTTTTCGCTAACGCCAGGTCTTCTTCCTCATTTTGTCCGCGCGGCCGGGTTCCGGCAATCGGACGGGTCGCGAGTGACAGACCGATTTTTTCGACTAGTAACTCCGGCGATGCTGAAACGAGTACCAATTCTTTATCTGCAAAGTAACCCATATACGGAGACGGGTTGATCGTTCGCAATACATCATAAATATGAGCGGGTGTTGTCCGCAACGGTTCCTGTTGGCGGACGGCAAGGTTCACTTGAAAGACATCTCCCGCTTCAATATATTGTTTGATCCGGTCAGCTGCCTGCATGAAGGCGGACCTTTCGAATGAACGTCCCCGTTCAGCCGTTTTTTCTTCCGGTGCTGCGAACATCGGAGCCGGACTCGACTGACGCCACGATGAAACTTCTGCCGCCAAAGCAAGCGTCGCTTCCGCCTCCGTTTCCCGTGTGACAGCTATAAACAATCGTTCTGTCTGATGATCAAATACGGCGACCTCATCATACCAGTAAAGCGAAAGATCGGCTGTTGCCAAATCATCCTCTGCCTGTTCCGGCAACCGTTCAAGATAACGAACGGCATCGTAACTGACATATCCGGCTAATCCTCCAAAAAATGGCGGCATCCCTTCCGGACGAGCCGATGCATAGCGCGCACGAATCTCTTCGAGCAATGTAAATGGAGCATCGGTATATTGTTTTTCTTGTCCGGCTTCTTGAATGATCGTTCTACCGTTTTTTGTCCGGATGTGACCGACCGGCCGGACGCCTGCCATCGTATAGGATCCGATTCGTCCACTCTCAAGCCAGATATGACCTGTCTGTCCGGCTGTCCGTTCAACGTACCGGTTATAAAACTGTTCCTTTGTCCATGTAAATGATTCGTATACTGTCTGTCGCACTAGCGTTCCTCCACTTCCGAACTATTCTGCTCTCATTATACGCAAAAAATCAGACAGGCGGGCATAAGTCACTTGCCGATTACATATAAAAAGAGGTCCATTCCTTTAAATCGGAATGAACCTCTTGCTTCAAAAGTTTACAGTTTCGAACTGTCCGTCTCTTCTTCCACTTGATACAGTGGCGTACTGAGATAACGTTCTCCGTTTGACGGGATGATCGCCAGAACCGTTTTTCCTTTGCCGAGACGCTTCGCTGTTTTTAAAGCAGCCGCAATCGCAGCACCGGAAGAAATACCTCCGAGAACTCCGTTCGATTTCGCCGCACGACGGGCATGATCAAACGCTTCTTCCGTCGTCACCTGCTCGACGCTGTCGTAAATCTGCGTATCAAGAATCGACGGAACGAATCCGGCTCCGATTCCCTGCAGTTTATGAGGACCCGGTTTTCCGCCTGAAAGAACAGGAGAATCGGTTGGTTCAACCGCAATGATTTCGATGCCCGGGAAAGCCTCGCGCAATACTTTTCCCGCCCCTGTGATCGTACCGCCCGTACCGATTCCGGCGATGAACGCATCGAGTGTCATTCCTTCAAATGCTTCAACGATTTCTGGTCCAGTCGTCTTTTCATGAACAACAGGGTTTGATTCATTATTGAACTGTTGCGGCATGAAATAACCATGTTCTTCCGCTTCTGCCGTCGCTCGAGCAATCGCACCCTTCATTCCTTCCGGGCCGGGTGTTAAAATCAACTCCGCACCGTACGCACGAAGAAGAGTTCGACGTTCCATGCTCATCGTTTCCGGCATGACAAGAATGGAACGGTATCCTTTAGCAGCAGCGACCATTGCGAGTCCGATTCCCGTGTTTCCACTTGTCGGCTCAATGATGGTATCGCCTGCTTTTAAATGACCCGCTGATTCTGCCGATTCGATCATCGCTAAAGCGATCCGGTCTTTGACGCTTGACCCCGGATTCATATATTCCAATTTCAAATACACGTCCGCATCTTCCGGTCCTGTCAAATGATTTAATTTAACAATCGGCGTGCGGCCGACTAAATCCAATACTGAATTCGCAATGCGCATGACCATTCCTCCTCATAATGAAAAGCTTTAATTCCAAGTAATCCGATAGATCAATTATCCACGGACTGGATGAACATTGTCAATCAAAGCGCTTTACTGTCGGCTTTGATCCGTTTTCCGACTGTTTTTCGACTGCTTCCCGAATCAGACGGTCAAGGGTTTCTTTTTCATGACCCTTACGCATAGTCTGATACAGATCGGCACGTGTAATCTCTTCATCTCCGACCGTCGCGACGACATCCTCAAGCGGTCCGCCGATACTGTCCTGAACGATCTTCGGTGAATCGACTTTCGGCAATTCGCCCATGAATGCATAGGCACCCGTCATAAAATTCGTCAGCAACAAAATAAAAATCAACATCCACAAGTACTTAGAGTTTACAGTTCCCATCTTCAGACCCTCTTATGCTCTTTCGAGTGATTTTTCACGAAGCGATTGTAATTCTTCGACATCGTATTGGTAATGTTCCGAACAGAAGTGACAAACCGCTTCCGCGCCGCCATCTTCGTCAATCATCGCTTGGATCTCATCCGGCCCGAGTGCCACGATAGCCGTTGCTAATTTTTCACGCTCGCACGTACAGTTGAAAGCAACCGGAATCGTATCAAGGATCTCAAATGATTCACCGAGAACCAGGCTCAACATTTCTTCCGGTGTTTTTTCTTCACCGACCAAAATCGAGATCGGTTTGAGTGCTGCCACACGTTGTTCGAGTGCCGCAATCGTTTCTTCCGATGCACCCGGCATCAATTGAACAATCAGACCGCCTGCTGCAATGACTGATTCATCTTCCGGATACACGAGGACACCTGCTCCGACGACCGACGGACTTTGCTCGGAGACGGCGAAGTAATACGTAAAGTCTTCGCTGATTTCACCGGTTTGAATCGGCGACTGTCCACCGACGAAATCACGGAGACCTAAGTCTTTGATAACCGAGATATTTCCGCGACCAACAGCGTCGCCGACTTTTAATTTCGTCAGACCGTCACCATTGACGTACGTATCCATCTCGACACGCGGATGGCTGACGTATCCGCGAACTTGTCCTTTTGCATCGGCATCAACGATGATTTTTCCGATTGGACCATCACCTTCGACTTTTAATGTGACGCGGGTATCCCCTTTTTGCATCGTTCCCATCATGGCGCCGATCGTCAATGTCCGACCGAGTGCCGCCGTGACGACAGGTGTCGTCTGATGACGGAGTTGTGCTTCATATACCGTTTTTGTCGAACGGATTGCAAAAGCACGGACTTCACCGTTAAATCCTAGTGCTCTGACCAAGTAGTCATCTTTTAGTTGTGCCAATAATTCTTCACGTTTCATTATTTTTCCCTCACTTATTTCGTTCGTAGATAATCCGCAACCCGTCAAGCGTCAAAAATGGATCGACGATTTTAATCGTTGCAGATTCCTCACTGATTAGTCGGGCAAGTCCACCTGTCGCAATGACAGTCGCTTCTCCCATTTCCTCTTTCATCCGATGGACGAGTCCATCGACTTGCGCGACGTATCCGAAATACGTTCCAGACTGCATCGCATGTACCGTATTGCGGCCGATCGTCGACTGCGGTTTGGCAATCTCAATCCGCGGTAATTTCGCCGCCTTATTATAAAGTGCTTCTGTCGACACCATGACACCCGGTGAAATGATTCCACCGTAATAGCGTTTTTGTGCATCGATATAACAATAGGTCGTTGCCGTTCCAAAATCGACGATGATCAAAGGACCATCGTATTTGACCGTCGCTGCGACGGCATTAACGATCCGGTCGGCTCCAACTTCTCTTGGATTATCGACTTTCAAGTCAAGTCCTGTCTTGATTCCGGGTCCGATTACGAATGGACGCCGGTTGAAATAACGGACGCACATGTTTTCGAGCGGAAACACGACAGGGGGTACGACAGATGATAACACGATTCCCTCAATGTCTTCCACGTTTAACTCTGCATCACGAAACAGTGCTTTCACCAGCATGCCATATTCATCGGTTGTCCGGGTCCGGTCCGTAGCAATCCGCCAATGTTGCACAAGGGTTTGTTCATCATATACCCCAAGGACGATATTCGTATTTCCTACATCGATTACTAAAATCATCTGATTCCCCACTTTTCTCTGACGATAACTGAATTATACGCTGTGATTATACCATGCAGATTGGTCATCACCTATCGAAGTGCGTGCTGCGAATCGGTACCACTAAAAAAAGAGATCAGCACTCCAGTTAGGAATGCTGACCTCTCACGCGAACGAATCATCCGTCTCATTTCTGCTGTCTTTTCTGTCAAACAGACAGGAAGAAATCAAAAATCAGATTTGATCATCCCGACGTGGTTGATCTGGATTTTCCGTATCGACATTTTGCCCTTCATCGATGACAGAGCCGCGTTGCGTCGGAGATTCTGTCGGTTGATCGATGACAGGTGTCGTCGATTCCGGCGTTTTCTCTTCTGCTTTTGGTTCTGTAATAGCGGCAGGCTCATGCTTTTTGTATTCGCCTGTCTCTAAGAGATGGTGAATTTGTTTTTGATCAAGTGTTTCGACTTCAAGTAACGTCGTTGCAATCAAATCAAGCTGATCGCGTTTCTCCGTTAAGATCGTCTTCGCTTTTTGGTAACACTTGTTGATGATCGCTTGAATTTCCGTATCGATTTCATGGGCAATCGCATCTGAATAGTTCTGTTCGTTTTGGAAGTCACGTCCTAAGAAGACATTTCCGCCTTGACCGGAACCAAACTGAAGCGGTCCGAGTTTTTCACTCATTCCGAACTCCATGACCATCTTACGTGCAAGACCAGTCGCACGTTGGAAGTCATTGCTTGCTCCGGTAGAAACTTCACCGAAGACGATATCTTCCGCGACACGACCACCGAGTAATCCGGTGATTTTGTCTTCAAGTTCCGGTTTTGTCATGAAGTAACGGTCCTCTTTTGGAAGCATGATGACGTAACCGCCAGCATTTCCGCGGGGAACGATTGTTACTTTATGGACTTCATCCGCATCATCGAGTGTTACACCGATGATGGTATGACCGGCTTCATGCCACGCCACGATTTTTTTCTCTTTTGGTGAAATGATCCGACTCTTCTTCGCAGGTCCTGCGATGACACGGTCGATCGCTTCTTCCAAGTCAACGATTGAAATCTTGTCGCGGTCCGTACGGGCTGCGATAAGTGCTGCTTCGTTCAAGAGGTTTTCAAGATCCGCACCCGAGAATCCCGGTGTACGTTGCGCAATGGCTTTTAAATCAACCGTTGTATCGAGCGGCTTGTTGCGTGCGTGTACTTTAAGGACCGCTTCACGTCCGACGACATCCGGACGCTCAACCGTAATTTGACGGTCAAAACGACCTGGACGAAGTAACGCAGGGTCCAGGATGTCCGCACGGTTCGTTGCGGCAATCATGATGATCCCTTCGTTTTCACTGAATCCATCCATCTCAACGAGAAGTTGGTTCAATGTTTGTTCGCGCTCATCATGTCCACCACCGAGACCGGCGCCACGTTGGCGACCGACGGCGTCGATTTCATCGATGAAGATGATACATGGTGCGTTTTTCTTCGCATTTTCAAACAAGTCACGGACACGGGATGCTCCGACCCCGACAAACATCTCAACGAAGTCAGAACCTGAAATCGAGAAGAACGGGACGCCGGCTTCACCAGCTGCGGCACGTGCCAACAACGTTTTACCTGTACCTGGAGGACCTACAAGGAGGACACCTTTTGGAATACGGGCACCGAGACGGGCAAACTTGCGTGGATCTTTCAAGAATTCAACGACTTCGACGAGTTCTTGTTTCTCCTCGTCTGCTCCTGCCACGTCGTCAAATGTAATCTTTTTCTTTTCTGTATCGTACAGGCGCGCCTTCGATTTACCGAAGTTCATGACACGACCGCCGCCGCCGCCACCTTGTGCTTGATTAATCAAGAAGAAGAATAGGATGAAGATGATGATGAATGGCACGATTGTCGTCAATAGCGCAATCCAACCACCGTTTGTTTCTGCTGCTTTAAAGTCCATCTTGACGTTTTGACTGCGCAATTGCGTGTACAAATCCGTCAACTCTGTATCAACAGCCGGTACGACCGTTTCATATGTCGTATCTTTTTCACGTAATTCACCTGTGACGTTGTACGTCTGTCCCTCATATTGGAACGTCGCCGTCTTCACATCACCTTTTTCAACTGACTCGACAAACTGTGTGTAATTGATTTCTTTGCTTTTGTTCACTGGACTCTGCAAGTATTGCAGAAACAAGATCAAAGCTAGAAAAATGACCCCAAACACAAGGGTATTCTTCACTGCTCGGTTCATCGTAGGCCTCCTCTCCGCATCAATTGATTGATTTTCTTCAATCGATACGAATCCTAACGCGGCAAAGCGCGCTTTGTAATTGGTTTCATCTTATCATGTGACAGTCAAGATTAAAAATAATTAGCCACCGTAGACTGCTGGTTTCAAGACACCAACATAAGGAAGGTTACGATATTTTTCTTCATAGTCCAGACCATAACCAACAACGAACTCATGTGGAATGACAAAACCGCTGTAATCGGCATGTAAATCGTTTTTACGACCGCTTGGCTTATCAAGCAATGTCACGATTTTCACAGATTTCGCTTTCCGGTATTTAAAGAGGTCCACGAGGTAGCCTAACGTTAATCCGCTGTCGATAATATCTTCGACAATCAGGATGTCACGTCCTTCTACAGAGGTGTTTAAATCCTTTTCAATCTTGACTTCACCTGTTGATGTTGTCCCGCCGTGGTATGTCGAGACATCCATGAAGTCCATTTCAAGATGCATGTCCATCTTTTTGACGAGATCTGACATGAACGGCATAGCGCCTTTCAGGACACATACGAGGAGTGGGAAACGATCTCCGTAATCTGCTGTCAGTTCACCGGCGAGTTCACCGACTTTATGTTGGATCTCTTCTTCTGAAATCAGTACTTTTTCCATATCATTCATTAACGTCATGCTGGGTATTCCTCCTCCATTTTAAACACTACATTACCATTCTATCATTAAACACGATTCTGCGAAGAGTTCAAATGACCCGAATATTGCAATTCGATGTCCAATGACCGCCAGAACTTGTCCTGCCGCATCCACGACAACCGGAATTTCTGCCCGCGATGCCCGCGGAACCTTCGCATCCACGAGAATACGACTCACTTTTTTCGTACCGACCGCCAGTCGAATCCGATCACCCGGCAAGACGCTCCGGATCGTCAGCGGAAACTGGACGGCCGAAAACGGGATGCCGGTTGTCGTGCGAGAGAACGTAATCGTTTGTTCACCATAATGATAAGTGCCCAAATCGATTCCCACTTCCAGTGCTTCCGGAAGCAGGTTCTTTTCCGGACAACGGACACATGTCACATAACCATATGTACGCTGAATCCTCCAGTTTCCATAATACACTTCACCGGACGGCATATCTACTCGTAACAATGTCAAAAATCGATTGTAGTCTTCGGAAGTGAAATCGTGGTCCGGCAACAAGGTCCGCAGAACGAGCCGCCTGAAGTCGGTAGGCAATTTTTGAATCGCCTCCAGGGGCAGTCCGCGATCCGTCATCTGTTCCTTAACGTACGACGTGACATACTTCAAATGTTCCTGTTTTTGCTCGTGACGAACCATCGCCGCCTGAACCGTTGCTTCTTCATAGCCCGGACGGAGTTCTGCGAGTAACGGCAGGAGCCCGTGCCGCATCTGATTCCGCAAATATTTGGTGCCGGCATTCGTCCCGTCTTCATGCCAGACGACTTGACGGGCTTTGGCATAGTCATACAATTGTTGTTTCGAATACGTCAATAACGGCCGATGGATCTGTCCTGTCGCAAAAGAACGGATTCGGGGAATGCCGTCGACGCTGGCTTCTCCCCGGATCAACTGAATCAACAACGTCTCCAGCTGATCGTCCCGGTGATGCGCCAGGACGAGGTGCCGGCGTCCTGTCTCCGCCATGACCTCTTGAAAAAAGGCATACCGTCTCGTCCGGCAAGCTGCTTGGCTCGGTGCTTGACCTTCCCACTCGAGACGGGTCATCCGAATGCCTACTCGTCTCGCCTCCGCCCAAGCGCGGACAGCTTCCGCTTCTTCATCCGATTCTTTACGCAGACCATGATGAACATGAACAATCATGAGATCATGATTCGCTTCATATAAAAGGTGCGCCAGTACCATTGAATCACAACCGCCGGAAACAGCAACCAATAAAGGTTCTTTCGGAAGATGAATCTCGAATTCCATGCCCGGTCCCCCTTAATGAATAAAATCACTTAAACGAAAAAAGCTACCTCTATATAAAATAGAGATAGCTTTTTTACAGAATGACCCGTACGGGAATCGAACCCGTGTTACCGCCGTGAAAGGGCGGTGTCTTAACCGCTTGACCAACGGGCCAAAAAAATATGGTAGCGGCGGAGGGAGTCGAACCCACGACCTCACGGGTATGAACCGTACGCTCTAGCCAGCTGAGCTACACCGCCATATTTTGAACGCGTGCGTCTTAAGCACATTTTCTATAATACGGTGGAGTCAAATAATTGTCAACGCTTTTTATAAAAATAATTTTAAAAAAATAAAAGATGGAATGAACGGCGTCATTCCATCTCTATTCTTATAAAGAACAGGTCAGCAAGTTATTGACGTTTAGCACCGCGTCCGCCACGTTTTGAATCGGTTTGTCGTTTCAATGTCGCAAGACGATCTTCACTATCTTTGAGGAAACTAGTCATCAACGTATCGAACGTTTGCTCTTTGCGTGGAGCTGGTGCGCCACGGCCACCTTTGTTAAAGCCACCACGGTTTCCACCGCCGCCACTTCCGCCACGTGGTCCTTTGTTATCGAACGAACGTGGTCCACGGTCTTGACCTGCCGGACGTGGTCCGCGATCAAATTGACGAGCTGGAGGACGAGGACGTTCGCCTTCTGGACGATCGACTGCTTTCTTAATCGAAAGACCGATTTTACCGTCGTTCTCTACACTCAACACTTTAACCGTGATTTCTTGTCCGACTGTCAAGACATCATTGATATCTTTAACGTAAGAATCTGCTACTTCACTGATGTGAACAAGACCTGTCTTACCCGTCGGTAATTCTACGAACGCGCCGAAATTGGTGATGCCTGTAACTTTCCCTTGTACTTTGCTGCCTACTTCAATCGACATAAATTGTATTGCTCCTTTTTAGTTGATTCTTTCTTATTATACGAGTGATTCTACATTTTTTCAATCAATCGAGAACCTTCGTTTAATCTTCCGGTGAAAAATAGAAAATTGTTTCGCCTTTTTTCGAGTACAGTAGTTCACTTCTCGCTAAGTTCGCAACATACTTCTTATCATTCAATCGTTCAATCTCTTCTTTCAGACGAACCGTTTCTTTTTCTGCCTTCGCCTGTTCTTGGTTCGCTACCTGAAACGACTGCTTCTGTTCAGCGATCAGTTGTTTTTTCTCGATATATGACCACCCCATCAGGGACAGGACAATAAGAAAGATCGACATACAGACTAAGAAGCGCCTCTTCAGACGTAAACGGTTTTCGATTGCATTTTGACTCAACTGTTTTTTCCGGTCATTCAGCGGTTTGATCTTGGGCGGAGTATCACGCCCTGATTCCAATGGTGCTGGCATATCATCCCTCCTTATCCGAGTGGTCATCTCTGACACTCTCTAGTATACTTCCTTTTTCAACCAAATTACATCGATTCTTCGGAATTCACTTTTTCTTCACGAATGATTTGATACATATCCGACGCTTCTTCTTTTTTCGCATGTTCTTTGATGCTGTCGATTTGAACCGTGACAATCTTATTTCCGAAGCGGATTGTCATTTCATCCCCGACTGCAACCGTACTGCTTGCTTTTGCGACAAGTCCGTTGATTTTGATACGGCCTTGGTCGGCAACCTCTTTCGCCAGGGTCCGGCGTTTGATTAAACGAGATACTTTTAAAAATTTATCGAGTCTCATGACTGTTCCTCCTGCTTTGATTGATTCCATAAGGCATCCTGTTCCGTAAGCGATAATTCTGTCAACGGACGATCAGCCAATTGTTCCATCCGTGTAAAACGGCGGATGAATTTGTCATTCGTTTGTTGTAACGCATCTTCTGCCGATAACTCCATATACTTGCCGACGAGAGCGAGTGAGAACAGAATGTCGCCGAATTCACCCAACTGCTCCTCTGCCGGAGCCTCTTTTAATTCTTGAATCTCTTCTTGGACTTTATCCAGTGCACCGGCAACCGTCTCCCATTCGAATCCGACCCGGGCGACCTTTTTTTGAATCTGTTCTGCGCGCAACAAGGCGGGTGCTCCCTTAGTGACACCATCCAACAGATAAGTCCGGTCCGATTTTTCCTGGGCCTTGATTTCCTGCCAGTTGTTGACGACGTCCGCAGCCGAGTCGACTTCTACATCTCCAAAGACATGCGGGTGTCGGCGGATCATCTTATCGCTGACACTGCCGATAACGTCCCGGACATCAAAATATCCTTCATCGAGACCGATTTGAGCATGGAGCATGACTTGGAGCAAGACATCCCCTAATTCTTCTATCATTAAGTTATCGTCCTGAAGGTCGATTGCTTCCAGTAATTCGTAAGATTCTTCGATTAAATGTTTTTTGAGCGATTCGTGCGTCTGCTCCTGGTCCCAAGGACAGCCGCCTTCTCCCCGCAACCGGGCAATGATGTGCTTAAGTGTCGTGAAGTCACGATTCAAGACCGTTTGATCGGTGACAGGCGGTACATAAACCGTTGTCAGGTTACTGAGTGTCGTGATGTGATCCAGTTCATGAAGCGGAACCGTCGTTACGTGTTGCCGACTTGTCCCTGCTGCCGTTACCAGTGTCACATTATGTTCGTCGGGATAACGCTCCATCAGCATTACCTTTAAATCACCTGCGACCAATTGATCATAGACTTGTCCGATCAGCAGATGCTGGCGGATCTGCGCTTCATCGATATCAAAGGCTGTCGCATCGAGTAATTGAAATCCTTCAATCGGATCAACGCCGACTGCGGCAAACATCGGGTCAAGGAAACTTTGACCGCCGATGATGTCCAGATGTTCCGTTTGCGCGAGTAACTGTTGGACCGTACTCTCCGCGACGAGCGGATGACCCGGAACCGCATAGATGATCGGTTCCTTTTCAGCTTGTTCAAGTAACGTCGCCACAATTTCACGGTAGACGCCTTCAAACTGATCATGTTTTTCGTACACGGAATCAAACGATGTAAATTTCATTCCCTCTGCCATCAATTCTGAAACGACAGGATGATCTGCCGTTCGCAGGTAAATCGGTTGTTTTGTTTCTTTCAGTCGTTTATAGATCCCGTACGGTAACTGTTCGAGTTCCCCGACACCGAGGCCGACGACTGTAATCTGATGTGTCATATGATCCTCCTATGCTGATGCATTCGATATAATTTTTCCCCAAACGGCAACAATGCCCATTCCCGTTCCGTCAATACACCCATCCGTAAGGCAAACAGACAGAAAACACCTGCTCCACCCAAGACGAGTAAACCCACCTCGAGTGTTGCTCCGATCCGGTTTTCCCAGCCGGACAGGCGAAACAGTTGTTCGATGATGTATAAAAACAGAGCCATCGGAATGACGGCCTTCAAAAGACGAACGTAAAAAGGACGTCCTGCCGTCACCCGGCCAAACTTTCGATTGAGCAACAACAGCTGGGCTGCCGCCATAACCGCAAACCCACCGAACGTCGCCATACCGGCACCGACCATGCCATACAGGGGAATCAAGTAAATATTGAGACCGAGTTTGATTAACAGACCCGCGACCACGCCGACGAACGCATATTTTTCCGCATCGACGGATTGCAGGCACGATACGATGATCATGGACAGGGAGGCCGTGAAAGCCGTTGCCGCCAACCAGCTGAGTGCGGCTGTCCCGTTATCATCCTGATACAAGGCGATGTTTAACGGACGCATGACCCCAACGAGTCCGACGGTTGCCGCAGCTGCTATCAAGAGTCCGGACCGCAACAGGGTCTCAAGATGCAACTTTGTCGCTGTGTCATTACGTTTCCGGTATTCCATCAATAACGTCGGAACGCTCGCCAAACTGATCGAGGTCGCGAACAAAATCGCAAACTGCAACAGAGGGTATCCTCGGTCAAAAATCCCTTTTTCAATCTTCGTCTCCATTGAGTCTCCGAGTAAGTTGACGAAGGTCAGTCCGTCAATCAGTTGCATCAGCAGCAAAGCGAGCGATGCGATACTGACTGCGAGACCACTCGTCAACAAAACACGTCCGACACGCCGGAGATGACGACCTGAGATGACAGGACGACCGATTTTTCCTTTCGCAAAGCGTAACAACAGGGCGAGCGACGCAATGCTTCCGCCGAGTGCTGTCATATGCGCGTTTGCGCCGACTTGATAAGGATTCGCTCCGGCTTGCACACCGTAGTACGTCACGATCAGCAATAAACAGACCCGAACGGCGTTTTCCGTGATTTGCGAGAACGCCGTCGGACGCATTTCAAGATCCGCTTGAAACATTCCGCGCAATACAGCAATGACCGGTAACAGATAGAAGGTAAACGTGACGGCACGGAGCGGTTGAACAAGTTGTTCGTCACCGAACAAGGCAGCGACTTCAGGAGCAACCCACCAGCCAATCGTCCCTAATGTCAGCGACATCGCGAGCAGGACAAAGAAAATCGACCATAAGACTTCGCGTTTTTCTTCCGGATGATGCAACGTCAACTTGGCTACGACGACCGGTAAAGCGTAAATACCGAGTGCCGCCGCGATGGCAAAGACCGGATAAACGGTTTGATAGACGTATAAACCGAAGTCCCCCGCCATATTTTGATACGGAATCCGGTAAAAGAAACTCAACAATTTCGAGACATAGCTCGAAATGGCGAGCAGGGCTGCCCCCTGCGCAATCGTCCTTCGTTGACTCATTGTACGATCCGGCGGTCAATCTCAGCCAGTAACCGTTCGGCCTGCTCTGTCATCTGTTGTACGGTTTGTTTGCCGCGGTTTAGTGTCAATACCAGCTTTCCTTCTTCCTGCCCCATACCAAGACCGCGTCCGATCGGAACGGTCCATTTCACGAAATCCGCTACATCCAACGTTTGTGTCGTCTGTTCAGACAAGACGATTTCGATTTTCGGATCTGTTTGTTTGACCCGTTCGACCCGTGCCCGTTCGGCAAAGATTCGCATTCGTGTCAATTGAATCAACCGTGCGACTTCAGTCGAGAATTCTCCGAAACGCTCCAACATTTCCGTTTCCAGTGATTCCAGGCTTTCCGGTGTATCGACATACTTCAAACGTTTGTAGAACTCGATTTTGAGTTCCGAGTCCGCCATATAGTGGCTTGGAATATAGGCATCGAGGCTGAACGTGAAGTCCGGAACGAATTTCTGAACTTTTTTTCTGCCCTTCATCCGTTCTTTCCGTTCTTCGACCGCTTCCGACAGCATTTGTGAGTACAAATCAAATCCGACAGAATCGATGAAACCGGATTGTTGTGAGCCGAGTAAGTTTCCGGCACCGCGAATGGATAAATCGCGCATCGCAATCTTAAATCCGCTTCCGAGTTCCGTGAATTCCTTGATCGCTTGCAGACGGCTCTCCGCGACTTCCGTCAATCGTTTTTGCGGACGGTACGTGAAGTAGGAATAGGCGACACGACTCGACCGGCCCACCCGACCGCGTAATTGATACAACTGCGACAGACCCATCTGATCGGCATCGTTGACAATCAACGTATTGACGTTCGGAATGTCAATTCCCGTCTCAATGATTGTCGTACTGACCAGGACGTCCGCATCCCCTTCGAAGAAAGCAATCAACTGACTTTCAAGTTCTGTTTCCGTCATCCGCCCGTGGGCAGTGACAACACGTGCTTCCGGAACGAGAGCCCGGATTTCTTCCGCTTTCCGTTCGATTCCTTCGACACGGTTATAGAGAAAGAAGGCTTGTCCACCCCGTCCAAGTTCACGTTCGAGTGCTTCGCGCATGACGATTCCGTCATACTCCATGACATACGTCTGGACCGGATAACGATTTTCCGGCGGTGTCTCGAGGACTGATAAATCACGGATCCCGATCATCGACATATGCAGCGTCCGTGGAATCGGGGTCGCCGTCAGTGTCAGCACATCGACATTCGTCTTCAACTGCTTCAACCGTTCTTTATGCTTAACACCAAAACGTTGTTCTTCATCAATAATCAGCAACCCGACGTCGGCAAACTGGACATCTTTGGACAGGACACGATGGGTGCCGACGACGACATCAATTGTTCCTTCCTTCAAGCCCTTTTTCGTGGCTTTCAGTTCCGCTGCCGAGCGGAAACGACTCATGACGGAGACGTTAATCGGCCAGTCACTGAAGCGTTCGAGCATCGTTTCATAATGCTGTTGGGCGAGAACCGTCGTCGGAACGAGCAGTGCGACCTGTTTGCCTGCCATGACTGCTTTAAAGGCAGCCCGAATGGCAACTTCCGTTTTCCCGTAACCGACATCCCCGCATAACAGACGATCCATCGGACGCGGGCGCTCCATGTCTTTTTTGATTTCTTCGATCGACCGGAGTTGGTCGACGGTTTCCTCGTAAGGGAAGGATGCTTCAAAAGCCTGTGTACTGTCATCATCCTCGGGGAAGGCAAAGCCGACGGCCGCTTCACGTGCCGCGTACAGCTTAATCAGTTCATCCGCGATATCCTCGACGGATTTTTGAACCTTCGCCTTGACCTTCTTCCATTCCATCCCACCCAGTTTGTAAATCTTCGGCTCTTTCCCTTCCGCCCCGACATACTTCTGGATTAAGTCGATTTGATCGACCGGGACATACAGGGAATCCTCCCCGGCATAAATCAAATGCAGGTAGTCTTGGTGATTGCCGGCGACATCAATCGTCTTGATGCCGTGATAACGACCGATTCCGTGATGGATATGGACGACGTAATCACCGGTCTTCAGTTCCTGATAACTTTTGATTCGTTCGGCATTCGTCAGTTTCGTCGTTTGTTTCCGTCGTCGTGCCGGCTGTTTAAAGACTTCTTCTTCCGTGATGACGACAAGACGGGCGTTTGTCATCTCAAATCCGCCATGAATACCGCCGATTAAGATGGACGGATGTCCGCGACGGATTACATCTTCCGTCGTATGCAGAGACGCTTCGACCCCGTAATCGGATAACGTCTGCCGCATGCGTTCCGCCCGTTCCCGGTTGCTTGCCAGAAAGACCATCCACATATCCGCCCGACCATACCGGTCGACTTCCTGTTTCAATCGTTCCATCTGTCCATGGAACGGAGCGATCGGCTTAATACTGAAATGAATCGCCGCACTTTCCGGCACACCGCTACGCCGTGTCGGAAGCAACGATAAATAAAGCAATTGCCGTTGCTTGAACACATTCAGCATCGGAACCGATAACGTATAGTCACTGACACTTTGTCCCCGTTCGATCAACGAAGCCATCCATTCCGCTTCTTCTGTATCCTGCACTTCGGCCGCTTCTTCAATCCGGGCCACTTCATCCACAATCAAAACAGCATCCTTAATATCGTCAAGCAACGTCGTTTCATATAAAAGCGGCGCATACTTCGCGAGTTGTTTCGGACGGTCCCCGCCTTCAAGCACTTCGACGTCATAGGCAATTCCTTCTTCAAGGGCAGCCAATACTTCCGTACTTTGAACCCGTTCCTTCGTCGCATCATACAGACGGCGTAACTTGTCACCCGCCGTCTTCAATCCTTCGCGTGTTGCAAAATGTTCCGTCGCCGGAGGCACTAACGCTTCTGCGATGACACCAAGTGAACGTTGAGTCTCAGCATCAAATGTATAAATCGAATCGACTTCTTCATCAAATAAGTCGAGCCGATAAGGACGTTCGACAGTCAACGGATATAGATCGATGATGCTTCCACGGACCGCGAACTCTCCGGGCGTCGTCACCGTCGCTGTCCGTTCGTATCCGGCATCGATCAATTCCTGAATGAAGTCCGGAATCGATAAGACATCCCCCGGTTTGATCCGTTTCGTATGATTTAAAAAGTCAGATGCTGTCGGAACGTATCGTCTCAGACCGACAAGCGGGATGATTAAAATACCGTCGTCCGTCGTCAACAGACGATGTCGGGTCTCGATCCGGGTTGCCCGAAGTTCGGGGCTTGCGCCGTATGATAATTCAGCAGCAAGCGTTTCGTCGACCGGATACAACATCACGTCCTGCTCGGGAACAAGTTCAATTAAATCATCATATAATTTTTGAGCCTGGAACATGTTATGAGTCACGATGACGAATCGTTTTTTCGTCTCTTGGTAAATGCCAGCGATGAATAACGCTTTCCCGCTATTCATCAGGCCCGTGATCAGTTGGGCATTGACCCCGTCGCGGAACCGTTCCCGGACGGTTTTGATCTCCGGAATACCGAGTAACAGATTTTGTAGTTGTTTCATACTTTCCCTCCTAGGACGACAGCAAAAACGCTTTGGTCACCCAAAGCGTTTTGTTCAGTTATAGCGATTCATCAAAGCTAAAAACGGTGTATCGATGAAATCAGTTGCGATATTAACGGAATCAGACAACACATGTTGCAACGTCGTCTGTTCTGATTTGGCAAATGGCATCAAGACCCAGTCGATGACTTGAATCGGGGCCGGCGGACGGCCGACTCCGAGTTTCAATCGTTTGATGTCTTGTGTTCCTAAATGTTGAATCAACGATTTGACTCCGTTGTGACCACCGGCACTCCCTTTTGAACGCAGGCGCATCTTCTCAAGCGGCAAATCAAGATCATCATAAATGACAAGGACATCTTCGACTGCGATTTTGTAGAAATCGAGCAACGGACGGACAGCTTCTCCCGATAAATTCATATACGTCAATGGTTTAACGAGAACGACCCGTTCCCCTTTAATCATTCCCGTTCCGAAGACGGCTTTAAACTTAGACTCTGTTAATTTTATGCCATGTTCCTTGGCGAGGGCATCAATAGCCAAAAAACCGATGTTATGCCGTGTATTCGTATATTTTGCACCTGGATTTCCTAAACCGACGATACATTTCATATCGGCACCTCCTCTACTTTTCCAATCTGGATCCCGCTGACGAAAAAAGCAACGCACAAGGGTCCGATTTTTAAAAACCGGACCTTGGCGTTCATATCTGTTTGTAATCAGCTGAAGAGCGGGCTGATTGATTTTTGTTCATGGACACGGATGATGGCTTCTGCCAACAAGCGTGCAACCGAGATTTGTTTGATTTTGCTTGCACATTCACGTTGCGTCAAATCGATTGTGTTGAGAACGACGAGCTCTTCGATTGCCGAGTTTTCGATACGTTCCATGGCTGGACCGGAGAGAACTGGGTGCGTACAGCAAGCGTACACTTGCTTCGCTCCGTTTTCGATCAAGGCATTGGCAGCAAGCGTGATTGTACCCGCTGTATCGATGATGTCATCGATGATGATCGCAATTTTACCATCGACTTGGCCGACGATGTTCATGACTTCGGCGACGTTCGGTTTCGGACGACGCTTATCGATGATCGCGATTGGTGCTTTTAATTGTTCAGCTAATTTACGTGCCCGTGTTACGCCGCCATGGTCTGGAGAAACGATGACGAGTTCGTTCGGGTCGATGTTCTTCTTCTCGAAGTAAGAAGCAAGCAAGGGAACACCCATTAATTGATCTACTGGAATATCGAAGAATCCTTGGATTTGAGCAGCATGAAGATCCATCGTCACGACGCGTGTCGCACCGGCTACTTCAAGCAGGTTCGCTACAAGCTTCGCTGTGATCGGCTCACGTGAACGGGCTTTGCGATCTTGACGTGCATATCCGTAGTACGGGATAACGACGTTGATCGTCCGGGCCGAAGCACGTTTCAAAGCGTCGATCATGATGAGAAGTTCCATCAGGTTTTCGTTGACCGGTTGGCTTGTCGATTGAATGATGTAAATATCATCCCCACGGACGCTTTCTTCGATGTTCATTGAAATTTCGCCGTCACTGAAGTGTTTGACTGAACTTTCGCTGACAGGAATTCCGATGACTTTAGCGATTTCCTCTGCCAGTGGTTTGTTCGAGTTAAGTGCGAAAATACGAATTTCATGTTCTAAGACAGTAGACATGGTTAGGTGGCCTCCATTTGTTTGGGTTTAGACGAGTAGAGCGACGGATAATGAACGAATAAAAATTAACGGTAATCTGGTTTAGTTGTTTGGCGTTCCCGTGCGATAGCGAGACCGTTTTCCGGAACATCGTCCGTAACAGTTGATCCTGCTGCGACTAGCGCATTTTTACCAACCGTGACCGGCGCGATCAAATTGACGTTACATCCGATGAACGCATCGTCTTCAATGACCGTTTGGAATTTATTTGTTCCATCATAGTTCACGGTGATCGATCCGCAACCTAAGTTGACGTTTGTGCCGATCGTCGCGTCACCGACGTAACTCAAGTGAGCAGATTTACTGCCTTCACCAAAAGTCGATTTCTTCACTTCAACGAAGTTACCGATTCGTGTGTTGGCACCGAGAACTGCTTGTTGACGTAAATGGGCAAATGGACCGACCTGTGCTGCTGGTCCGATTTTGCTGTCCGTCACGACCGATTGACGCACGACCGCTTGATCAGCGACTTCACTGTTACGGATATCCGAATTCGGTCCGATGATGCATTCCGAGCCAATTGTTGTGTTACCGAGCAACTGTGTGCCCGGGTACAAGACTGTGTCGGAACCGATGACGACATCCGGTCCGATGTACGTCGACGCCGGATCGATGAACGTGACGCCTTGACGCATCCAATGTTCGTTTGTCCGTTTACGCATTGACGTTTCCGCTTGCGCAAGAGCCACCCGATCGTTGACACCAATCGTTTCTTCAAACGTCGATGCCGCATAGGCTGCAATCGTTTCTCCGTCTGCTTTAGCGATTTCGATGACATCCGGCAAATAATATTCACCTTGGACATTATCGTTTTTGACCTGCTTAAGTGCTTCGAATAACATCTCATTATCAAATACGTACGTTCCGGTATTGATTTCTTTAATGAGAAGTTCTTCTGCGTTCGCATCTTTGTGCTCGACGATTTTCGAGACGTTTCCGTCTTCGCCGCGGACAATTCGTCCGTATCCTGTTGCATCGTCCGCATGTGCCGTCAAAACAGTCACTTTCGCACCTGTTTCTGCATGGTGTTGCAAGAGCGACTGTAACGTTTCACTTGTCAAAAGAGGTGTATCTCCACAAACGACCAGTGTCGAACCTTTTTCCTGTCCAAGAACAGGTTCTGCCATTTGAACAGCGTGACCCGTGCCAAGCTGCTCACTTTGAAGTGCATATTCCACCGATGTGCCGAGCACTTCTTTTACAGACTCTGCACCGTGACCGACGATGACGACTTGACGTGTGACACCAAGTGTCGTCAACTGATCAACGACATGTTGTACCATAGGTTTCCCAGCTACTGGGTGAAGTACTTTGTAGAGCTTTGATTTCATCCGAGTGCCTTTACCCGCTGCTAGAATTACCGCGAAATGATTCATCCTTGTCGCTCCTCCATGTAAATTAGTGTTGATTTCGTTCTGAAATAGTCCACTCGTTCCCACTATAACGAAAATGGCGCAACGAATCAATGACAGGACAGACCGGAAATCGACAAAACACATAAAAAAAGACAGGTTCTCCCATTGGCGGAGACCTGTCAATCGCGTTAGGAAGGATCGGTTGCTTCAAGCGCCGCCAGTTCAAGTTCTGACGCCTCACCGTTTTCTTCACGAATCGCATATGCTTCTAATACTGAATCTTCGACTTTTTTTCGCATTAATGCATTGATTGGATGGGCGACATCACGAAAGATGCCTTCCTGTGTCCGCTTGCTTGGCATCGCGACGAAAAGACCGCTGTTTCCTTCGATCACGCGTAAATCATGTACCACGAATTCGTGGTCGAGCGTAATCGAGGCCAGTGCTTTCATTCGACCCTCTGCTACGACGCGACGAATCTTAACGTCGGTGACATTCATTTTGTCCGCACCCCTTTTTATAACCGTTGTCACAACTCTTCGTTGTCTACTTCTACTTACGGCTTAAAACATTCAAAGGTTTAGCTTTTGCCAATCATTTCACGCATAATTTCCAAAAGTTTGATAATTACAGTATAGTTACAAAAAAAATCTGTGTCAAATTCAGGTGTTTTCTCCATCTGTGAAATACTGGTCGACATTTCCCCGTTTCACTTGAATCTGTCCAAGATCGACATCAACATCCGAAAGCTTCATCAGACTGACGTACTCATTGACCATCTTCTTCTCGGCACCTTCTGCTTCGATCAACACACCGACACCTGCCACGTTCGCTTCGAACTCACTGAGCAGACTCATCATCCCCCGGATCGTTCCGCCAGCTTTCATGAAATCGTCAATCAGCAGGACGTTCGCACCTCGCGGTAAACTGCGTCTCGCAAGAGCCATCGTCCGGATTGCTTTCGATGAGCCGGAAACATAGTTGATGCTGACGGTCGAACCTTCCGTCACCCGGCTGTCTGAGCGGACGATGACGAACGGTACACCCAATTGTTCGGCAACGGCATAAGCAAGCGGGATTCCTTTGGTCGCAATCGTCATGACGACGTCGACTTTTTTCTGGCTGAAGACAGAAGCAAACACTTGTCCCATCTGTTTCACCATCCGCGGATCTCCGAGCAAGTCCGTCAGATACAAGTAGCCTCCCGGCAACAGACGATCGGGGCGTGCGACACGTTCACATAATTCATCAATGAACGGCAACGCCTTTTCACTGCTCCAGGTCGGAATGAACATGACGCCTCCCGCGGCTCCCGGGACAGTGACGAGTCGTCCGGTTCCTTCATGCTCCAACATTTCACTGACAATATCTAAATCTTCACTGATCGAAGATTTCGCAGAGCTGTACCGTTCTGCGAAAATCGTCAATGAGACCAGATGATGCGGATGATCCAGCAGGTAACGTGTCATATCTACCAGCCGACCACTTCTCCGAATTTTCATCTAAATCGTTCCACCTCTCCGTAATTCCGAATATTCAATAGTGAATATATCATTTTCATACGGAAACTATCAATGGTTTTCCCCTAAAAGACGAACGACGTAGACTTCATTACAAAATCCTCGTAATCCGTTATAGAGACGCTGCGCCCGGTTTTCGTGTTCCGTCAAAGCAAAAACGGTCGGACCGCTGCCGCTCATCAAGACACCTTCTGCTCCACAACTTGTCATGAACGCTTTGATTTGTTCGACTTCCGGATGCATCGGTAATGTCACGGATTCAAGGACATTGCCGAGCGATTCACAAATGGCCGTGAAATCTTGGTTCTTGACCGCATCGATCATTGCTCCGACATCCGGACGTTCCGCTGTTTCCAAATCAAGCGCTCCGTACACATCTGCTGTCGAGACACCGATGGTCGGTTTCGCCAGTACAACCCAACAAGGCGGAGGAGAGACTAATTTCTCGAGCTTTTCCCCGCGCCCCGTGGCAATCGCGGTGCCACCCATGACACAAAACGGGACATCCGATCCGACTTCTGATCCGATTTCCGCCAACTGTTCAAGCGTCAGGTTGAGCTTCCATAGTTCATTCAGTCCACGCAGTGTTGCGGCTGCGTCACTCGAACCGCCCGCAAGACCTGCTGCGACCGGAATTTGTTTCTCCAAATAGATTTCAACCCCGCTCTTGACGTTGAATCGTTCTTTCAGGACTGCTGCTGCTTTATACGCTAAGTTGCGTTCATCATTTGGTACGTAAGCATGTTGGGCATTCATCCGAATCTCGCCGGACGCTAATTCCGTCAATTCGAGACGATCTGCCAAATCCACCGTCGTCATCACCATATGTACATCATGATAACCATCCGGACGTTTCGCCGTCGCATCCAATACTAAATTGATTTTCGCTGGAGCTTTTACAATAATCGTCATCGTGCCGTTCCTCCTCTAGTACGTTTCCTGTACGAATTGTATCAACCTTTGCACAAAAAAAGAAGCGAACATTTCTGTCCACTTCGGAAGGTAAGTTTACGAATTCGCGAATTCGATTTGTACGGAGTCGGTTAAAACGTCGGCATAGCTGTAAGAAACTCGCTCGACATTGTGACGCTCTGCGTCTAGCTTGACTACAAACACCGATGGATACGTCTCAACGAGCGTTCCGATTCGGGTTACGACCTTTTTACGACCGCCGCTTGCTTTTAGCGTCAGTCTTTCACCTACATGTGTTTCAAATACATGTCTGATTTCGTTCAACGTCTTTGGCATACGCTTCACCTCACTAATATTTATTATAGCATATGAAGTAAATATTAGGAAGAGGAAATATTATATCTGTTCTTTTGTCTACCGTCAACGTTTTTTAATCGGCAAAAGTGCGTCGGCAAGTTGTGCAAATTCCTGCAGGCTGAGCGTCTCGCCACGGCGGCGTGGATCAATGCCGGCTTCATGTAAAGCCGCTTCGACCGCTTCCTTTTCTGCTTTTCCAAAATGGCTGGATAAGTTATTCAGAATCGTTTTCCGGCGTTGTGCGAAACTGGCGCGTGTTACTTCGAAGAAGAGTTTCTCATCAAGTGTCTTGACGGCCGGTTCTTTACGAATGTTTAAACGGATGACAGCCGAATCGACGTTCGGCGCAGGAATGAAGACCTGTTTCGGAACCGTAAAACAAACTTCTGCTTCTGCGTAGTATTGAATGGCGATCGACAAGGAACCGTATGCTTTCGTTCCCGGCTGTGCCCCGATTCGTTCCGCCACTTCTTTTTGAATCATCATGATCAGGGTCCGGAACGGTGTCCGCGCTTCGAGAATCCGCATGATAATCGGCGTCGTCACGTAATAAGGCAGGTTTGCGACGACAGCGAGGTCCGTAATCCCTTGTTGCGTAAACTCTTCATCGACGATCGTTTCAAGATCCAGTTCGAGCGCATCCCCGTGAATGACTTTCACGTGCGGATACGGAGCAAGCGAATCTTCCAAAATCGGCAGGAGCCGCTGGTCGATTTCGAGCGCCACGACTTTTTTCGCCTGTTTTGCTGATTGTTCCGTCAACGATCCGATACCGGGACCAATCTCAAGCACACCGCTGTCCGGTGTCAGATTAGCGGCACCGACGATGTTTCCGAGTACGTTTAAATCGATTAAAAAGTTTTGTCCCAAGGACTTTTTGAATGAAAATCCGTGCTTCGCCAAGATTTCCTTTGTCCGGTGTAGTGTTGCGATGTCTTTCAATCCTGTTCCTCCTCTATCTGTTTCAAAGCGTCTTCCCATTCTTGTTTCGTGATCCGGATCGACGCGACACGTTTGACGAGTTGTTTGGCATTTGGTTCACCGATGGCGAGCAGCTGTCCGAGCCGTTTCCGGCGTTTTGAGGCCGCTGGTCCCCCGATCAAGTCCGCTGCGAGAATCATCTCCCGCGTCACTTCCGCATCATGCTGCTCTTCCGTCTCATATACGGCACCAAGCGCCCGTTCAATCGCTTCCGGTGACGCATGTTCGACACCGATTTTCCCGCGTTTATCCTTGGCATCTGCCCGTGGCAGGTAAGCCTGTTTACATCCCGGTACCCGCTCGTTAATCCGGGCCCGAATCCGGTCGCCCGGGAAGTCCGGATCGGTAAACACGATGACACCGCGCCGTTCAAGCGCTTTGGCAATTCGCTGCAGGGTCTGCTCATTGACCGCAGAACCGTTCGTTTCAATTGTATCGACATCAAATACTTCCTGTAAGCGTGTCGTATCATCGCGTCCTTCGACGACGATGACTTCTTTTAAGCGTTTCCGCATCATATCTTCTCCACCTTTTTCAAACACTTCCGTAATTGTACCTGTTTCCACAAAAAAAACAAGGAAGCGTCAAGTGCCCGCTTCCGTCGTCTCGTTCGGGATGACCCAGATCTGGATCGTCTTCCGGCCAAATGTTTTGGCGGTCGACTCTCCTTCAACAAGCACATCAATTTTATTTCCTTTAATCGCACCGCCGGTATCAAGGGCAATCGCCAGTCCGACCCCTTCGACATATACCTTTGTTCCGAGGGGAATGACTTTCGGATCAACAGCGATGATCGGCAGTCCTTGATACGTGATCGTATCCGTCACGTCATAACCGGTCGCCGTCAGTGCCCGTCCATCATACAATTGACTTCCATTGGAAGCCGGATCATTTGTATAAGCCGTTGCTTCAACCATCAGGGTTTTTGCTTTGCTAAAATCTAAATCAGTTGCCGCCTTAGGTTCTTCTGCTAACGGTACCGTCGCTTTTTCCTGATCAAACGTCGGTGCCGGTGTCGTCGCGGCCTCAACCGATTCAACGGGTTTCGTTCCGATCTTGACGACTTGTTTAACCGGTTCACTCGTCACTTCATTAGCAATCAGTTTCTTTTCTTTACTCAATCCGTCCGCAAGGGTCAATTGATATTTTTGGGTCCGGATGCCCGGGCGACCGGATTTCGTCACCAATTGTTCGCCCGCCGGTAAGGTGTCGTCTTCGACAGTCTCGACTTCAAACGGTAACAGCTGTTGTTCCGTCAGCACGGCACGCCGTGTCGTATTGACCGTAACGAGCATGTCCTTTGCGACGACCGTATCCAGACCGGGCATGACCTTGTCTTCTGTCTGAAGCTTAACGCCCTGCATCGACAACAGTTCCCGCACCGTCGTTTGATACGTATAGACTTCACGCGCTTTTCCTTCGACAATCAGCTCGATCGGAAACGCCTCCCGGTACCGGACTGTCATGCCGCTCGTCAAAACAGCTTCTTTCAAAGGATACACATCATCCGTCTCAAGCATCTGGCTGATTCCCTGTTCTTTTAACAGATCCTCGACACTACGTGCTTGCGTCCGGATTGTCCGTGCTTCACCGTACCCCATGATTAATGTAATTTCTTTAGCCGGTTGAATGACGATTAAATCATTTTTCGGAAGATTGGCACTTAAAGCCGGCTCGATGACATCTTGTGAGCGAACCGAGATGCCGGCTTCTTTCAAGACACCGAAAACGGATGTCTCCACCGTCTCGATTTTCGTTTGCCGGCCATCCACAAGAATCGTAACGTCACGCGGATGGTCCATCATCATATAAAGCAGACTGGCAATCAACAATAAGGTGCAGCCGATGGTCATATAGGTGATCGATCGAATCATGGAAGGCGGAAGACGCGCTTGGCGTTCTCAGTCGTCGCTTGTTCGATATCCGCGTACATCATTCCCCGCAATTGGGCGATTTCTTCCGCAACGAATCGGACATATGCCGGCTCATTCCGTTTTCCGCGATACGGAGTCGGTGTCAGGTACGGACAGTCCGTCTCGACCAATAAACGATCAAGCGGTACTTCCTGTGCGACGCGTTTAGGCATCTTCGCATTTTTAAATGTCACCGGTCCTCCGAGGGAAATGTAGAAATTCATGGCTAAGCAACGCGGTAGCAGTTCTGCACTCATGCTGTAGCTGTGCAAAATCCCACCGACTTCTTTTGCATCTTCTTCTTCCAAAATGCGGAGCGTATCTTCCGTCGCTTCCCGATTATGAATAACGATCGGTTTATTTTTTTGCTTCGCCAAGCGAATCTGTTTTCGAAACGCTGCGTCCTGAACGTCTTTCGGCGACGTATCCCAGTGGTAATCCAGTCCGATTTCTCCGAGGGCAACGACTTTCGGATGATCCATCAATCGTTCCACTTTTTCATAGGCGGCATCGTCGAAATCGATTGAATCGACCGGATGCCATCCGATGACAGCATACAGGTCGTCATACTGTTCGACGAGTTCCATTGCCCGGTCAATCGTCTTGTGATCAAAGCCAACGACGATCATCGGAGAAACCCCGTTTGCCCTTGCCCGCTCAATCGTCTCCTCGACATCTCCGTCAAACTGATCCGAGTTTAAATGTGTGTGTGTATCAATCAACATACTATTCGACTCCTTCTTTCAAAAAAATGCCTGTGACATCAAGTCCACAGGCATCCGGATTATTTTACGCTTGCTCCGTTCGCCATCGTTGATGGTACGGTAGCTAATTCAAGTTTACCTGATTTCTCAGCAGCGAGCACCATTCCTTGCGACAATTCTCCCCGTAATGTGACCGGTTTTAAATTGGCGACGACGATGACTTTACGGCCGACTAAATCTTCCGGCTCATACCATTCCGCGATTCCCGAAACGATTTGTCGTGTCTCTTTCCCCATGTCGACGGTCAGCTTCAGCAGTTTTTTTGCTTTCTTGATTTTTTCAGCTGTGACGACTTCTCCGACACGTAACTCGATTTGGTCAAAGACATCAATCGTCGTTTCCGGCCGAGCATCAGTGTCTTCTTCCTCAACTTCCGTCTCTTCTTCGACACGTGCGGCAGAGGCTTGTTTCATCATCTCAACGATCGCTTCGACTTCTTCTTTCATGTCACGACGCGGGAAAATCGGTTCGGCAGCACCGACCTTTGTTCCTTCTTCAATAGCCGCGAACTGTTCAAGAGCCGTCCAGTCCATCGGTTGTCCTTCCAGTCCGAGTTGACGGAACATCTCTTTTGGCGAACGTGTCATGAACGGTTGCAACATGATGGCGACGTGACGTAACGCACCGACCAGGTGAACCATCGATGATGCCAGTTCATCCGTTTTCGACTCGTCTTTTGCGAGCACCCACGGTTGTGTTTCATCGATATATTTATTGGCACGGCTGATCAGTTGCCAAATGTGTGACAAGGCAACCGAAAACTCCATGTGTTCCATCGCAGCTTCGACCTTCTCGACTGTTTCTTTTGCCAGTGTCGACAATGTCTCGTCAAACGGTGTCACATTTCCGGCATATGTCGGAATGACGCCGTCGAAATACTTCGTGATCATCGCAATCGTCCGGTTGAGTAAGTTTCCAAGGTCGTTCGCGAGATCAAAGTTCATCCGTTCGACGAATGCTTCCGGTGTGAACATGCCATCTGATCCGAACGGTACTTCCCGAAGGAGGTAATAACGTAATGCATCGAGTCCGTACCGATCAATCATCGGAACCGGATCGACGACGTTTCCTTTGGATTTCGACATTTTACCGTCTTTCATCAACAACCAGCCGTGTGCAAAGACTTGTTTCGGAAGCGGTAAGTCAAGCGCCATCAAAAGAGCCGGCCAAACGATGGTATGGAAACGAACGATTTCTTTTCCGACGAGATGGACATCAGCCGGCCAGTACTTATCAAAGTTTCCTTGGTCATCCGTTCCGTATCCGAGTGACGAGATGTAGTTCGTTAACGCATCGACCCATACATAAACGACGTGTTTCGGATTCGATGGAACTTTGACGCCCCAATCAAATGTCGTCCGTGAAACAGCAAGGTCCTGTAAACCCGGTTTGATGAAGTTGTTGATCATCTCGTGTTTCCGTGACTCCGGTAAAATGAACGATGGATTCGCTTCATAATATTCGACTAAGCGATCTGCGTATTGACTGATCCGGAAGAAATAACACTCTTCCCGAACGAGTTCGACCGGATGACCGCTGTCCGGACTCTTACCGTCAACCAGCTGTGATTCGGTATAATACGTTTCATCCGGAACGGAATACCAACCTTCGTACTCTCCGAGGTAGATGTCGCCTTTTTCAAGCAACGTTTCAAATACACGTTCGACGACTTCTTTATGACGCGGTTCTGTCGTCCGGATGTAATCATCGTAGGAAATATCAAGACGGTCCCACAATACTTTGATTTGTTCGACGACACCATCGACGAATTCCTGCTCGGACACACCGGCTTCCTTCGCTTTTTCCTGAATTTTTTGTCCGTGCTCATCTGTTCCCGTTAAGTAACGGACATCAAATCCCTGAAGTCGTTTGTAACGCGCCATCGCGTCCCCTGCGACTGTCGTATAGGCATGACCGATATGTAGCTTGGCGCTAGGATAATAAATCGGTGTAGTGATATAAAATGTTTTTGCCATGATATTCCTCCGTTCTGTATTTCATTTCATTATTATACGCTGTTCTGTCGTCTGTGTCGAAACACGTTTTTTGTCGAATGCAAACATTTTTTGACATCAGACATCGAATACCAAAAAAACACACTAAATAGTTTGATTTCCTTTAAAAAGGGAAAATCTATTAGTAAATCGTTTCAAATGTGGCTTTTTTGAGAAATAAATGACATTTTGATTTCAAGCTATTCAGATTGGTTGACTACTTTTGGAAAGTTTAGTATTCTACATTCTATAGAAGTGATGTCGAATTTTGACGATTTTCCAAAAATAAAGAGAACCTAGACATCAGAGGAGGAACAACAAAATGAAATCAACAGGTATTGTACGTAAAGTAGATGAGCTCGGCCGGGTCGTTATTCCAATCGAACTTCGTCGTACGCTTCAAATCGCAGAGAAGGATGCTCTTGAGATTTATGTCGACAACGAGCAAATCATCCTTAAAAAATACAAACCAAACATGACTTGCCAAGTAACAGGTGAAGTATCAGAAGATAACTTCAAACTAGCTGATGGTAAATTGATTCTCTCTCCAGACGGCGCACAACGTGTCCTCGTTGAGTTAAAAGATTTCCTCGACCGTCATTACGCAGGAAACGAATAAGCAAAAGAAGCGATTCCAAACGGAGTCGCTTCTTTTTTTAGGATTCATGATAACGCAAATACAGTTCCTGGCGATCGAGTCCCCGTTCCTTCGCCACCCGTTTTAAGGCAGCATTCGGTTTTTCGCCTTGTTCGATATACCTTTCAATTTGTTGCAACGGATCCGCTTCCTGTTCTTCTTCCGCCGGCCGTTCTTCGGTCGATCCTTCGACGATGACGACAAACTCGCCCCGGACCTCTTCTTCCGCCCACTCGAGCGCTTCTGTCACAGAACCCCGGATATACTCTTCATACCGTTTAGTCAGTTCACGGGCTAACGTCAATTGACGGTCACCGAGCACATCCCGTAACGCACCTAACATCTCTTTTAGACGATGCGGTGCCTCGTAGAAGATCAGGCTTCCTTTTTCGTACCGGACGGTTTCAAGCGCCTCACGACGTTCTTTTTTCTTACGCGGCAAAAAACCGTAGTACAAAAAGCGTTCTGTCGCAAGACCCGAGGCAACAAGTGCCGTCAGCGCGGCATTTGCCCCCGGTAAGACGATGACCGGAATGTCTTCGGCAATCGCTTCCCGAATTAAATCACTGCCTGGATCAGAGATTCCCGGCATACCGGCGTCCGAGACCAAGGCAATCTGTTTTCCCGCATGCAGATCAGCTAGCAGACGTGCTCCGCTGACCTGCTTATTATGTTCGTGATAGCTGACAAGTTTCGTCTCGATTTTAAAATGATTAAATAACTTCATTGTTTGTCGCGTATCTTCCGCCGCGACGAGATCGGACTCCTGTAAGATACGAACAGCCCGGTATGTCATGTCTTCAAGATTTCCGATTGGTGTCGGAACGATGTATAATCCGGTCGTTTGTCCTTTAAAACTGCTTGTTGCTTTCATGAGATGACCTCCCTCCTTGAATAAGTCGTTCTTTTTTTATACGTGTCAATTGTTTGATGGCATACTCACGCTTTAAGGCTTCCGATTTCGTTGGAAATGTTTCAGTATACTCGAGCACGACCGGCAGTCTGGCCCGGGTATACTTGGCACCTTGTCCGGCATTGTGTGTCGCCAACCGTTTTTCGACATCAATCGCATATCCTGTATAGAGACTGCCGTCCCGGCAACGGACAATGTAGACGGCATGCTCAGACATTAAACTGATTCCGCATCTGTAACGTATATGTGTCGTCTTGTTCGTAGACGATGAAGGGGGCTAATACCTTAAGACCCGGCTTGGCATCTTTAATCCCTTCAATCAACAACATGTTGGCCTCTTTGCCTTCTTTCGGGTAGATGAGTTGCATCCGCTTCGGTTCAAGCCGGTACTGCCGCATCAATGTCACGATGTCGAGCAGGCGCTCCGGACGATGGACGAATGCCGTTTTTCCGCCTTGCTTCAGCAGATCTGCAGCCGACCGGATACAATCCTCGAGTGTACATAATACTTCATGACGGGCAATCGTATAATGTTCACTTGCATTTCGGTTCGACGATTCGTTTGCCAGGAAGTATGGTGGATTACATGTGACAGCGTCATAAAGACCATATCCCAATTGTTTCCCGGCTTCCTTGACGTCACCTTCGACCATCTGCAATTGGTCTTGTTTTTCATTCATCTGAATACTGCGCTCGGCCATATCAACGAGACGGGGCTGAATTTCAAGTCCTGTGATCGTCCCTTTCGTCCGGTAAGACAAAAACAGGGGAATCGCTCCATTACCGGCGCATAGATCCACCAACTTCCCCTGTTGGATCGGCACCCAGGCGAACTGTGCCAGCAAGGCAGCATCCAGAGAGTATGAAAACACGGTTGGACTTTGAATGATTCGTCCTTCTTTTCCAAGCAGATGATCCAGTCGCTCATCTGATAATAGTTCAGGCATAACGTTCTTCCTTTCTGAAAAAAAGACTGACTCCTAGGAAGTCAGCCTCTCAATGTTTCGTTAACATGGACAAGCAGAACAGACAATCTCCGTCTTTACGGACTTGACCATAATGCAGGTTACAAATATGGAATCCTTCTTGATACAACCGTCCCAGATTATCATAGCCAGCACCTGTACCGGCTTCCGCCTGTGCTTCTTCTGTAATCGGTTGTTGTTCATCGCGCTCTACCTTCTCACGGAGGTGATGATTCTCAAGATACAGATGTTGGTTCTCCTCCATCATGTAAGCAAGCTGATCTTTCAATACGCTCAGATGCTCAGTCAGCAAGTGAATCTGTTGCTCGATCGCATCAACACGCGTAATGATTTCTTTTTTATCGACTCTCTCCACGCGCATGCACCCCGTCATTCTTTTGGTCGTTTTTGTTTTACGGCACCGACAGAAAGTAGTTCCTCCATCGAGTAAGTCAGGACCCGCGAACGGTCTTTTAATTCAATTTGAACGATTTGGTCAAGAATATTCAGACCGACTACCCGTCCTTCGCCTTCCGGAACAGTCAAACGTTTTCCGTAATCCGGCAAATCCCGTCGCATTTCTTCATACGTGTCATTTTCATATTTTAAG
This sequence comes from Exiguobacterium sp. s145, assembly GCF_018618835.1. Lineage (NCBI taxonomy): Bacteria > Bacillati > Bacillota > Bacilli > Caryophanales > Exiguobacterium > Exiguobacterium sp. s145. The sequence continues at coordinate 37,692 of NZ_JACSMV010000026.1, forward strand.
CAACACATCAAACGACCGCAGACACCAGAAATCTTCGTCGGGTTCAAGGATAGGTTTTGATCTTTCGCCATCTTGATCGAGACCGGTTCAAATTCACCTAAAAACGAAGAGCAACAGAGAACACGACCACATGGACCGATTCCTCCCAGTAACTTCGCTTCATCACGGACACCGATTTGTCGTAATTCAATGCGTGTCCGGAAAACAGCCGCCAAATCTTTGACGAGTTCCCGGAAATCGACACGACCTTCTGCCGTGAAGTAAAAAATGACTTTATTGCGATCAAATGTATATTCGACATCGACTAATTTCATATCGAGTTTGTGCTCACGAATTTTTTCCACACAAACAGCATGCGCATCAAACGCTGCCATTTTATTTTCACGAACGATCATCGCATCTTTATCATCTGCGACCCGAAGGATGGATTTCAATGGCAAGACCACATCTTCTTCGTCCATTTGTTTATCGGCAATCACCACTTCGCCGTATTCAATGCCCCGTACTGTCTCGACGATGACGGATTGTCCTCGTGATAATGACTCTTGTCCAGGTGCAAAATAATAAATTTTGCCCGCTTCTTTAAAGCGAACGCCTACTACTTCTAGCATATCGCTCTACCCTTTCTGTAAGTCAAACATGAGACGCTCAACTGTTAATTGAGGATTAACATTTGCTTCGATCCGTTTAACGGCTGCGAGTACTGCCTGCAGCCACCGTGTGATCGTCGTCTGACTTTTCCCACCCATCTGTTCCAGTAATGGCCGGCTGTTTGCATATGTGATCGTTTCCCATGACGGATTCAATTTAAGATGCAGTACATCTTCAAAGAAACATGTCACCAGTTCCAGACCAATTCGTGCATCTTGCCGATTTTTAAATTGACTCATCCATTTCTCCTGGACAAACAACGGTAAATCCGCCGGACGATTCGCTAATTCCTCCATCAATTGTAACACTGACACTCGCGCATTTACAAACCAGTCTTCGACTAATGCCTGTTCTGCATCTTCTATTTTAGGATAGACTCGGGCCGCCAGCTGAGTCAATTCGTTATCCCGTCCCGTTTTTTCGGACAGGACTTGTCCAATCAACAGGCGATCCGCTGGACGAAAACTTAATAATTGACCTCGCGAACGAATCGTCGGCAACAGCAATTGCGGTTGATTCGTAATCAAAATGGCTACTTTTCCCGCTCCCGGTTCTTCAAAGAACTTCAGCAGGCTGTTTGCCGCCTGGGGTGTCATTTTATGCGACTGCGTCACCACATAGATTTGGCGGTCACCTTCAAGACCCCGTAAGGATAAATCATGCATCAATTCCTGAATCTGTTCTTTTTTTATCGTCGCACCGTCCGGTTCGATTTGATAATAGTCGACCAAGTTTCCGCTGTCCATCCGACGGCAGCTCCGGCACGTTTGACATGGTTCGATTTGATCACGACGTTCACAAAACAGGCTTTTGGCGAACAATTGAGCCGCCTCTAAAAGAAGCGGCTCATAGTCTCCCGTAAAGATATAAGCGTGGTTGATACGATTCGTTTGTAACGAGTTGCGCAAAATCGTCGCAATGACCGATTGAGTTTGTTCTAGTTCATGAAATGTCTGCATTAGAATTGATGAAACCCTTCGATTGGCAAGACGAACACCGTTGCTCCGCCAACCTGTACTTCAACCGGATAAGGAATATATGAATCGGCATGACCACCCATTGGTGAAATCGGTGAAACCATTTGTTCCCGACTTGAACAGTTCTTTTTGATCAAACGCATCAAATCATCCAAGCGTTCACTTTGGACACCAATCATGAACGTGGTATTTCCTTCTTTGAGAAAACCGCCTGTCGTAGCGAGTTTTGTTGCCCGAAAATCGTGTTCGACCAATGCTTCTGCTAAACGTAGGCTATCTTTATCTTGAACAATCGTAATGACCATTTTCATGATAATCTCTCCCTTTTTTTTAAATACGTCAAAACATCCTTACATAATTCCGTTTGTAAACTTTCAATCGATTGATTGGCATCGACCAACTGAATACGCTCCGGTTCTTGTACCGCTAACGTCATAAAACCATCGTATACCCGTTGACGGAACGCATCATCGCGTTGCTCGATTCGGTCCAGTGCCCCTCGGTCCATCATTCGTTGCTTCGATTCCGACACCGTCAAATCAAACAGATACGTTCGATCCGGTGTTAAATGGTTTGTTGCCTGCTGATTAATGGAACGGACCTGTTCAATTGTATAACCCAGTCCATACCCTTGATAAGCAATCGATGCATCGATGAACCGATCGCATAAAACAATTTTTCCAGCAGCAAGAGCCGGACGAATCAATTCATTGACATGTTGTGCCCGTGAAGCTGCATACAAAAGGATTTCAGTCATCTCATCCATCTCTTGAAAATCAGGATTTAAAATCAATGACCGAATTTCATTTCCGATTCGTGTTCCACCCGGCTCGCGTGTCATCACGATCTCATACCCTTCAGCCGTCAATCGATCTGCAAGTAATTGCAACTGGGTCGTTTTTCCGGCACCATCCGGTCCTTCGACTGTAATAAATGTTCCTGTCATTCTCTAATTCCTTCCTGTATCACACGTAATTTCCCCTGATGGAGAAACTCACCGCCCTGCAGATGAATTGATGTGTTTATATAATGTTCAATCATTGTAATATGTTCTGCTGTTATCCGTTCTCCCCGTAGGATTAGTGGTATCCCGGGCGGATAGGGAATGATTGTTTCAAGTGAAACCAATCCGACTGACTGTTCAAAAGTTTGTTCGACCGCCTCAGCGTCTTCCAATTGATCGAGTGGACAAGCCAGGGACGATACCTTTATTTTACCCATAAACGGTTGTTCCATATACCTTTTATCCGGAATTCCTTCCGCTTTTAAGGTTTCGATTGCTAATTGGATCTGATTAATCCAGGTATCCTGTTCAAATGGCTCGATACTTCGTAGCGGTAATATACAAACTACATGGGGTCCGAGAGCAAACTCAGCATCCAGTCCTTGATCCGCCAACGCCTCGATTAACTGACTTCCGGAATATTCCTCACAGGACAAAATCATCCGTGACCAATCATCGAACGTAAACGCCGTTATATCTGTTAATTGATTGATTTGTTGATGAAGGTGTTCGTGACTGGTCCGGACAGACTTCATATTGGAAACCGTCCATTTTTCACGATACTCACGAGCAAAATCGAGTGAAGCCATCAACAGATACGACGGGCTGGACGTTTGAAAGGCCTGAAGAGCCCTTGTTAACCGTCTCCGTTCGTCATCCGTAAAGCGTTCATGGATCCAGGCTCCCATTGTCAGAGCAGGTAACGTCTTGTGCGCCGATTGAACAACAGCAGTGGCTCCCAGTTCAAACGCTGAACGAACGCCAAAAGCTTCCCCGAAATGAGCACCATGGGCTTCGTCAATCAACAATGGTATACCCGATGCTGTCGTGAATGGAAGCAACTCCTCGATTCGAGCCGTTTCACCGTAATAGGTCGGCGAAGTTAAAAAGACCGCAACGCCTCCCGGAAAAGTCGTTAACGCTTCCTCCAATGTTTCACGTGAAACATTTCCGCTGATACCTGTGGAGGGATCTATTTCCGGTTCCAATAAAATCGGAGATAACCCAAGCCATTCCAACGCATTAAAAACTGATTTATGGGAATTACGCTGAACGTATATCCGGTCTCCCCGCTGTGAGACCGCAGCTAACATTGCCCAATTACCAACTGTCGATCCATTAATCAAGAAATGACTGTCACGTGCTTCATAGACTTGACGTAATAAGAGTTTTGCTTCATAAATGGCCTCTTCCGGATGATGAAAATCATCCAACCCTCGCAATTCTGTTTTATCCCATTCGAAAAAAGACGGTAATCCTTCGAACAATGTTCCATTTTTATGTCCTGGAACATGCCAGGAAGTAGCTTTTCTTTCTACATGAGCACAAAGTGCTTCAATAATCGGCATACGACCTTTCATCTCCTACAGTCCTTTCCAATCTAAACTACAAAAAGACCGACCTGCAAAATGCAGATCGGTCTCTTACTGGCCTGGCAACGTCCTATCCTCACAGGGGGAAGCCCCCAACTACTTTC
>NZ_JACSMV010000027.1:0-41651 GCF_018618835.1 Exiguobacterium sp. s145
AAACGGCTTGGCTCCATTAGAATACAGAGCTCAAGCCGTTTAAAAGATTTTTATTATTTATCCTGTCTACTTGACGGGGAGCAGTTCACAATCCGAATCTGTTTTTTTTAGTTCGAAAAGTGGAATCAATTGGTAAAATATTGGTCAGACAACTTGACTTTTAAAGCGCAATCATTTTATACTGACGTTAGCTTAATATTGTTATTGTCACTACTGATTCACATTGCGTCACGAACAATCTTTTCGTCGCTCCATGTATTTCGGGACAATAATGAATTTCTTTCATATGCGCGGCATATGTATTAAGTAATTTATTTTTGGAGGTTGTTCCCATGAACACAGGTAAAGTAAAATGGTTTAACGCAGAAAAAGGTTTCGGTTTCATCGAAGTTGAAGGCGGAGAAGACGTATTCGTACATTTCTCAGCAATCACTGGTGAAGGTTTCAAATCACTTGACGAAGGTCAAGAAGTTGAATTCGAAATCACTGAAGGCGCACGTGGAGCACAAGCTGCTAACGTCGTAAAACTTTAATCTTAACTTTTCAATCGTCCTTTTTCGAAAGGGCGATTTTTTTAATGAGTTAATATCTTGAATTCAAGATATATGTGCGCTATACTGACGATACAAACTATTCATTCAGAAAAGGACGTGGCAAACATGGAATTACTCGGTATTCATCATGTATCCATTTTAACGGGGATGGCAGAACGCAACTATCAATTTTATACACAGGTTCTCGGGATGCGTCTGATCAAAAAAACGGTCAATCAGGATGATACGACGTCATATCATCTCTTTTACGGAGATGCGGAAGGCAATCCGGGAACGGATCTGACGTTTTTTGATATCCCGCATTTAGGGACCGGTGTACCCGGTGCGTCAAGCATTTCGTCGACATCACTCCGTGTCAAAACAACAGCGTCCCTTCAGTTTTGGAGAGACCGCTTTATACAACAAAGCGTGGACCATGATGCGATTGTCGAACGGGCGGGGCGTCAGACGCTGGCGTTCCGTGATCAGGAAGGAACCCGGTTGATTCTTGTCGCAGAAGACGGCGAACAGGGGGTCGCAGGAGGTGTGCCATGGAAACACGATGAGATTCCGGCTGAACATGCCATCGTCGGCTTAGGTGCCGTGACGCTGACCGTCAATGATCCGGAACCGACGGCTCTTGTCTTAACGGAAGTCCTCGGCTTTAAGAAAATCGGCAGTTATCCATCGCTGGCCGGTGATTTTGCGGAGATTGATGTCTACTCGACGGGACAAGGCGGAATCGGGGCAGAAGTGCATCTCGAAGCTCGTCCGGATCTCGACCGGGAACGTCTCGGACGTGGCGGCGTCCACCATGTAGCGTTCCGTGTCCCGAACAGTGAAGAGTATGACTTATGGGTGAAACGATTGAAAGAATACCGTCTGCCAAACTCAGGGAAAGTCGACCGTCACTATTTCCAGGCGCTCTATTTCCGCGAACCGAATCATATTTTGTTTGAATTATCGACGGATACACCGGGATTCGCAACGGATGAATCGGTCGAAACGCTCGGTGAGACATTGGCACTTCCACCGTTCCTTGAGCCAAAGCGCCAAGAGATTGAAGCCCGTCTTCGCCCACTCGAAATCTGACAATCCTGTGACACAGGTCACAGACTGACGGGCGTCCCGTATACTAAAGACAGGAACCAGAAAAAAGGAGTGACGGGATGTTAGGAACTACGTTAGGTCAATTTCGATTGATTGCGATTTTAGAAGGTATTTCATTTTTAGTCTTACTGTTGATTGCCATGCCCTTAAAGTATATGGCAGGCATTCCGGAAGCCGTTTCCGTCGTCGGAGCCATGCACGGTGTTTTATTCGTCATGTATGCGCTATGGCTTGCTGTCGTTAAATTCAAATACCGTTGGTCGTTTGTAAAAGCAGGAATCGCCTTTATCGCTTCGTTCATTCCATTCGGGACATTTGTACTCGATCGAAAGTTAAAACAGGAAGCAACAAACGCGTAAATTGTGTATACTAGAAAAAGCACGGCTGTGGATAACTGTTTTTGTCGATTCGAAGCAGATTATCCACAGCTTTTTTCTGTGGATAATTTTTAGGAGGATACTATGTCAACATTTGAAGCACTACACATTCAAGAACAATGGGTCAAGAAATTACAAAAACAAGGCATCAAACAACCAACGCCTATTCAAGAGCAGGCGATTCCGCATTTGCTCGCCGGTCGTGATTTAATAGGAAAAGCGCAAACCGGAACAGGGAAGACACTGGCGTTTCTTCTGCCGATTCTCGAACAAATCGATTTAGAGAGCAAAACGGTTCAAGCGTTGATCGTCGCACCGACACGTGAACTCGCACGTCAGATTGCAGATGAAACACACAAGTTAATCCGGAACATGGAAGATATCCGTGCGCTGGCTGTATACGGTGGACAGGATGTCTTCAAACAAATCCAACGTCTCGGTCGCATGCCACAAATCATCATCGGGACACCGGGTCGGATTTTGGATCACGTCGGTCGTGGAACACTTGATTTGAGTGAATTGAAGACGCTTGTCCTGGATGAAGCGGATCAGATGCTGCAAATCGGATTCTTACCGGAAATCGAAGATATCATCGCAGCAGCACCGGTTGATCGTCAGTTCGTCATGTTATCAGCAACGATGCCGGAAAAAGTCGAGCAACTCGCGAAAACGTATTTGCGTGATCCGATTGAAGTCCAAGTCGAGGCAGAAAAAGTAACAGTCGACGCCATCGAACAGTTCGTCGTCGAAACGACGGATCGCCGGAAACAGGCGACACTCCGGACGATGCTTGACGAGATGCGTCCGTATGCCGCAATCATCTTCTGCCGGACACAACGCCGTGTCAGCAAGCTGAATGAAGAATTACAGATGCAAGGGTATCCGACGGATGAATTGCACGGTGGTTTGACACAAGGGAAACGTGAAAAAGCGATGGCGAAGTTCTATCAAGGAAAAACACCATTCCTGATTGCAACAGACGTTGCATCACGTGGTCTTGACGTGACGGGTGTCACGCACGTCTTCAACTACGATTTACCGGACGATGCGGAAAGTTATGTTCACCGGATTGGTCGGACAGGCCGTGCCGGAAACGACGGCGTAGCGATTTCAATCGTTACCCCACGCGACGGCCGCAGTTTCCGTGATATGGAACGCGAACTGGGTGTCGAAGTGACACCGATTGTCGTCGAACTTTCGGATGAAATGATTCGTGCACAGCACGATCAAAGCAAAGGAACGAAAAAACCGGCGGAAGGCCGCGGTAACACACGCCGCTCGAGCAACCGCCGTCCGGGCCGTGATCATCATAAATAAGTAAGTGAAAATCCCCTTTTCTCCATGGATTATTTGGAGGAAAGGGGATTTTTTATTTGGCGTATACCATCTGTCCGCCGAGATGACCGGTATAAGCGAGTAAACCGCTTCCGACGATTGCGACGAGCAGGCTTAGCATAAGCATTGTTTTTTTGTTGGAACGGTAGCCGAGCAACAGGAGGACAAAGGCAATTCCAAAGGCAACGAGGCTGAACAAGGCGAAATTTTCATGATTCGAGATGGCCGCGTGTGTTGCACTGCTCAGATTGGTTTCTGCATATTCTTCAGCCCCGTCACCCGATAAATACGCTGCGACGCCGGACAGCAGACCGGCAAATAACGTGATGAGGACAAATAATTTTAACTGGACCCATTTGAAACTGAACAGTAATAAGAGTGTTGCGAACAGTAAAAGAGCAATCGGTGCATGAACGAGCAGGGGATGAAGCGGTACGCCACCTAACATAAGATAACCTCCTTGATAAGTAATGGAACATACTGTTACTTTAACCGGGTTATCTGACAGTTAGCTGACGGTCATTAAGAAATTGGAAAAAGAATCGTGAAGCGTGTTCCGGTTTCGGGTGTGGATTCAACAAAGATAGTGGCTTGATGTGCATCGGCAATCGATTTGGCGATGGCGAGCCCGAGCCCGGTTCCGGTACCATGGCGAGAGTGATCACCGCGGAAGAACCGTTCAAATATCTTATCGTAATTTTCCGGTGGAATGCCGATTCCGTGATCAGCGATGGTTAATCGAACATCGGTTGACGTCTGTTGCAGGTAAACTTCAATATTAGCATCGCTGTAGGCAGCGGCATTTTCTAGAAAGATCGTCAACAGACGGATCAACTGGTTAGGATCGCCCTTGATCAACAAATTGGGCGCGACAGATAAGGCCAATGTCCGGTCGACTAACGTATGTTTAAACCGTTCAGAAGTCTGTGTGACGAGTGTACTTAAATCAATCGGGCTCATGGATCCGGGTTGACCTTCCCGGGCCAACAACAGTAAGTCGGAAACTAAATACTGCATCGAGGCCGTCTCTGCCTTCAAATCCGATAAGATTGTTTTTCCTTCCGTGCTGAGCGGCTCGGTCTCGAGTAACTCGATGCCGCTGTATAAAATCGTCAGCGGCGTCCTTAGTTCATGAGAAGCGTCTGATGTAAAACGGCGCTGTCGGTCAAAGGCTTGCTGAACGGGAACGACGGAACGACCGGCGAGTACGTAACTGAGACCCATCAAGACAAGGGTCGACAAAATCGTGATGCCGGCTAACATGGCGATCAGGCGCTGGAGTGTATCCTGTGTGGCAGAGATGTCTTTCATCAGAACAATCATACCCTGTTCATCATTATCCCGTTGATAAAGCAGATAGTGCCGGTCGTCGAATTCGACTTTTTGAGTTTCTTCATCTGCGGTCATAAAGCGCTGAAGGGTCTTCGCCGGTAAGTCGTCAGGAAGCGATGTGAAGCGGACTGAACCGTCCGGATTCATAATCTGAAAGTAAATCGGATTGCGGATTAACCGGTCTTCGCCGTGCTCGATCCGTTCGAACAGATCGCGGTCGGACACTGACTTTAATTGGTTCAGCTCGGTTTGATCGAGCAGCCGGGCGGTCGTGAAGTAAACACCGACTAAAATCAGAATCAACAACAGTAAAAACGTTCCGCTGAATAGTAGCGTCAGCCGTTTTCGAATGGTTTCAAGCATGAGGACCTCCGAGCCGATAACCGAATCCGCGAACCGTTTGAATCAAAGCCGGTGCACCGGCAGCATCGAGCTTTTTCCGGACGAGCCGAACGAGTGCGTCGAGTGCATTATCGGTGATATCTGCGCCGATTCCCCAAACGACTTCAATGATCAGCTCACGTCCCATGACCTGCTCCGGGCGGCGGAGCAACAGCGACAGAAATTCGAATTCACGACGTGTCAGCTCAAGTAACTGTCCGGCATAGGAAATCGTCTGAGTCGTGATATCAAGTTCGAGTTCCTGATACGAAACAGTCGAGACGAATGCCTTTTTCTGACGCCGGCTCAAGGCGCGGAGGCGTGCTAACAGTTCGTTTGCCTGAAAGGGCTTCACGAGATAATCATCGGCACCACTGTCGAGTCCGTGTACCAAATCGATTTCCGTATCACGGGCCGTCAACATCAGAATCCCGCCTTCAAAGCGTTCCCCGCGCAATTCAGTCGCTACTTCAATCCCGCTTTTATGCGGCATCATCCAGTCGAGGACCAATAAATCATAACGAAAAGTCTGACATCGCTCGATGGCTTCGAGTCCGTCATGAGCCACATCGACCTGATAGCCGGCACGTTCCAAATGAAGCCGCAGCATTTTGGCAAGTCGCTTGTCATCCTCTGCAATCAAAATCCGCATCCTTGTTCCTCCCGGTTTGTTTTTTCTTATTATCCCACAGTTGTCATCAGCTAGTTGTCAGTTTTTATCGATACAGTAAAGATAACAGGAAATGAGAGGAGAGGAAAAATGTGAAACCGAAACCGTTCGCGAAATGGATTGTGGGACTGAGCAGCAGTGTCTTTTTAGGACTTGCGATTGGTCAGTTGACCGTTGCGACAAACGATCAGCCGGCGAATACCATCAATACAGGAGATTCTTATTCGAACGAGACGACAATCCCGAGTCAGCCGTCTAACGGTGATGACGATGAATGGGGAGAGTCAGATGAAGACAACGGATATTACTACGAAGAGGATGACGACGATGACGGTAATTGGCAAAGCAACGATTCTTCCGGATTTAATCAACCGAGCGGCGGAAGTGACGGTCAGTCCAGTCATTCGAAATAGGAGGTGAAACGAAATGGAGCGGCAACTCTATTCGATGCATAATAACATTCGTTTTATCACGAACCAAAGGATCGAAGAAAAGGAATGGCAGGACATCGAGCAGTTCTTTCATTATGTGGACCGGCAATGGTCACGATTCAGTTCGTCCAGCGAAGTCAGTCAGTTGAATCAACTGCTGATTGGGCAGACGCTGACGGTATCGTTACCGCTTGCACGACTGTTGCAGCGGGCAATCCATTATTTTGAACAGACCGAACATTACTTTTCGCCCTTCCTACTTGAACAGCAGCGCGCAAACGGTTACGACCGATCGTTTCCTTTCCGACAGGCGGTTGAATCAGAAGCAATCCCGCCGCCTGAAATCAGTCCGTTTTTAGTCGAAGGATGTGAAGTGACGCGGGTAGGGGGAGGAACGATTGACTTAGGCGGAATCGGCAAGGGAGCAGCGGCAATGATGGTTGCCCAGCGTTTACGGAAGAACCAGCCACGCGGATTGATTGAGGCTGGAGGAGACGTCATCGCCTGGTCCGATGGTGAGCCGTGGAAAATTGCCGTCACAGATCCGAAGACAGAAACTGAGATTGCAGAAATCCGGTTACGGCAAGGAGCTGTCGCGACCTCGAGCCGGATGTATCGTTCCTGGAAAGTGGGCGACAGGACGAACCATCATTTGTTAAGTGGTAAGACAGGGCGTCCGATTGAAAGCCGGTTCGTCCAAATCACGGCGTCTGCGCCACAACTTTATGAGGCAGAAGTGATGACGAAACTCGCTTTTCAGATGACAGAATCCGAGCGACAGAACAAACTGTTCAAGTGGTTTCCGAACGGACGGCTGTTGTTGATGGATGAATCCGGAAAAATGGTAGCGGAAGAGAAAGGAGGACAAGCCATATGGACTGGATAAAGTGGTTATTTTCAACGTGGACGATGATTCGTTTGAGCGGGTTGGGCGGACATTTCTTTTTGACACTATCGGTGTTAGCCGGTCTACTCGGTTCATTCCCGGCATTGAGAAAACAAAAGGCACGTCTGCATAACATTCACCTGTACAGTGGCTGGGCCGGATTATTGGCGATTGTGCTTCATGCGACGCTGATCGTCGTCGATACGTATGCTCCTCTGAGTTTGCTTGAAATTCTGATTCCGGGAACGGCATCCTATGAGCCGCTTTGGAATGCCTTTGGAACGATCAGTCTGTACCTGTTTGGTTTTGTCTTGGTTACTTCTGATTTCTTGAAAGAGGCGCTCGGAAAAACATTATGGAAATTAACGCACTGGCTTGTCCTGCCGGCCTGGCTCTTGATGACACTTCACGGGATTTTCATCGGAACGGATACAGGAACACTTTTCACGACCATTTGGTATGCCTGTTCCACATTAACGCTGTTCACGCTGATTTTGTACCGGATGCAGGTCCGTCCGAAAACAGCAACACCTAAAAAGCAAGCGTCCTCACTGATAAAATGAGGACGCTCGTTTTTTTAACGTCGTCTTAACCATGTGGTCCAAGCCCGGAAGGCATCTTCCCGATTTTCGATATAATTGTGGTCACTGTCCACGATGATTTGTTCAAAGGCACTGGCATCCTGAAGCAAGTCATGATGAAGTGATTTGATGGACGTCTCATCACGTTCCGACGTCACAAGCAAGGCGGAACGTGTTCCGAGTTGTTCTTTCAGTGACAGCAGGTTCCACGTCGCATGATGTCGTTTTAGTTCGTCGAGCAGTATGTCGCCGTCGGTATGGGACAGGAACGTGGCACCACGACTCAACACACCCTGCAACGCTTCTTCGTGTTCCGGATAGTCGAGTACGAGTTGACCAATCAAACCGAAGTTAAACGGAGAGATTCCAATGTAATGGGCAATGTCCGGAACATCAATGAAGGCGTGGAGTCCGGCAAAGCCGCCCATACTGTGACCGACGATTGAAATCTGATCGGCTGAGATATCATGTGCCTGCGTAAATTCAGGAGAAACGACATGTTGCATGACGGCGGTCGCGTCTTCAAGAACATGCTGGAAACGGAATGCACCCGGACTGCCGATCGTTCCGCGGTAAGACGTCACGAGGACATGAAAACCAAGGTTTTGTAATTGAACGGCCCAATCCATGTTCAATTGTTTCCCGGGGAATCCATGGAACAGAACGATGAGTGGAGCGGGACCGGCGAGTGCCGGGGAATAAAGCCGGCAAAATAAAGACTCCTCTCCGCCGCTCGGCAGTTCGAGTAATGATAAGTTGGCTTTTTTAGTAATGGTTTCCATGACATCCACTCCTTCAGAAAAAGTTGCATCTGCCATTTAGTTTGATACAAATCGATGAACAAGGCAATGATTAAGTCTATGAATTAAATGAGAACACAAAAAAAGACGGAACGCGGAACTCGATGTAAAATCGGGTTCCGTCTTCCGTCCAATCGTTTTTGCCTTTAGAATACTTTAGTCGTCCATGATTCACAATTCCATAAATCCGTTGCGACGGCTTCATAAAATTCAGGTTCATGTGAAATCAACAGAACGGTTCCCTTGTATTCCTGTAACGCACGTTTGAGTTCTTCTTTTGCTTCGACGTCCAAGTGGTTAGTCGGCTCATCGAGAACCAGAATGTTGGATTCCGTGTTCATCAATTTACAAAGGCGGACCTTCGCTTTTTCGCCACCACTGAGCACTTCGATTTTCGATTCGATGTGTTTCGTCATCAGACCACATTTCGCGAGCATGGCCCGGACCTGTTGCTGTGTCAGAGACGGGAATGTACCCCAGATCTCTTCGATACACGTATTCGAATTTTTTTCTTTAATTTCCTGTTCGAAGTAGCCGATGTGAAGATTTTCCCCGCGTTCGACTGTACCGGAAACCGAAGGAATCTCTCCGAGCAGACTTTTCAGCAAAGTCGACTTCCCGATACCGTTCGCTCCGTGCAACGCGATTTTTTGACCGCGCTCGATCATCAAATCAAGCGGACGGGAAAGCGGCTCATCGTATCCGATGACAAGTCCTTTTGCTTCGAACATCAACTTACTTGGTGTCCGGGCTGTCTGGAAATGAAACTCAGGTTTTGGACGTTCCTGCGCGAGTTCGATGACGTCCATCTTATCAAGCTTCTTCTGACGCGACATCGCCATGTTACGTGTCGAGACACGGGCCTTATTGCGGGCGACGAAATCTTTCAGCTCGGAAATTTCCTGCTGTTGACGTTTAAAGGCTGACTCATGTTGCTTCTTCTTCGCCTCATGGACAGTCAGGAAGTTGTCGTAATCACCGACGTAACGGTTAAGTCCTTGGTTTTCCATATGGTAGATCAAGTTGATGACACTGTTCAGGAATGGAATGTCGTGTGAAATCAAGATGAACGCATTTTCGTAATCATTAAGGTAACGTTTCAACCATTCGATATGTTGCACATCCAGGTAGTTGGTCGGCTCATCGAGTAAAAGGATATCCGGTTTTTCAAGCAACAGTTTGGCAAGCAGAATTTTTGTCCGCTGTCCGCCGCTGAGTTCCTGGACATCACGATCGAGACCGATCTCATCAAGACCTAGACCGCGTGCAATTTCTTCGACTTTCGCATCGATCGTATAAAAATCATTGTTCGTCAAGATGTCTTGCAAGACACCGACTTCTTCTAACATTTTTTCGAGTTCGTCTGGTTCGACTTCGCCCATTTTTGTATACAGATCATTGATTTCCTGTTCGATGTCGAACAGATATTGGAATGCTCCCTTTAAGGCATCACGAATCGTGAGTCCTTTGGAAAGAACAGCGTGCTGATCCAGATAGCCGACCCGAACGTGTTTTGCCCATTCGACTTTTCCTTCGTCTGGTTCAAGCTGCGAAGTAATGATGTTCATGAACGTCGATTTTCCTTCGCCGTTCGCTCCGACGAGACCGATGTGTTCCCCTTTTAACAGACGGAACGAGACATCTTCGAAAATCGCACGATCGCCAAAACCATGGCTTAAGTTTGATACCGTTAAAATACTCATAGTTACTCCCTTATTTCACGAATTCAATTAGACGCCTGTCCGTTTTTTCTGGTTGTTCGTTTTTTTCGTTTTTTGGCTTGTCATTTGTTTTGTTTCTGTTCCGCGCAAACCGGTCGGACGTTTTGTCTGTGATTGTTTTTTTGCTTTTAATTGTTCAATCATTGCTTCTTGAAGAGACAATTTTTTTGGTTGTTCGCTCATGTGTGTTCACCTCGATTAATTCGTTCTTATCCTCTAGTATGCCAAAAAAAACGTGTCTTGAAAACGAACTATACTTAATTCTTTCATTAAATGATTTCTTCACCTAAATAAATCACGTAACAGTTTCGGTCTAAATCGACTTCACAGCTGTCTCGCTCAAAGACCCCGTGATCCGGTACACTCAGTTTATCTTTGACCAAAAAGCGCATGGCCTGAATATGATTCGGGACTGTCACTGTCTTGATGACGGGATGTGAACCGCCTGCCTGGAAGCGCCGGAACTCGAGATGAATCTGGTGCGGCGGATAGACACGGTCCGCTGGATCACGGGGGGAAGCCTCGACATGATCGACAATCAACTGGTCATATTCCCCGTCCATTTCATTGGACCGCAACTCGTATAAGTGCCCTTCGATGATATGGAATTCGCAGAGTTGATGCGCAATGATTTCTTCCGGATCAATGGCGAAACGGCTGTATTGATAAATGGATTTAAATTCATTTTGATCTTCGACATAATAGGCAAGTGACATTTGAATTCCTCCTCAAGTCTTCTTCGTTATTCTACTGGCATTAACGAAAAAAGTTCCGGAACGACTTAGAAACTTTTTTGCTGGAAAAAGCGTATACTTAGAATAACAAATTGTGATGAAAGGGGTATGCGATGTGAGTTGGATGAAACAGGCGACACTTGCAGCTACATTGTTGGTCGGAACGACGCTCAGCGGGTGTGGATCGGATAATGCAAAAGCGGAGCGTCCGGATGATCCGGATTGTGACGATTATGAATATGATAATGATGAAGGTGTTTGGTATTGCGATGATTCAAGCTCGACACACTCCGGGTTCTTTTACTGGGGAGGAAGTTATTTTGCTTCACGTGCCTTGATGCATAGTGCGATGCGGACGAAAGGGTATACACCCCGGTCAAAAGACGTCAAAAGTTATAACAGCAAGACAAAAGGATTTGGGACGGGATCATCGTCCGGCTTCTTCGGCGGATGAGGACACGGCAGGAACTCTACGGGGATATTGACGCTTTTTGGGATGTGCTCGACGGTGAAACGTATGCCTTGGCAGAAGTGATGCCTGTTCCGAAAGAAACGATCGAAGCCTTACGCACGGCGGCTCGGGAAGCCTATACCATCTTTGAAAAAGTGATTCCGATTCTTTGGACAATGGATGACGACGGATTGATTGAACTCGGTTTTCCGAAAGCTGCCCTGTCCTTTTTACGGTTACAGACGATGCGGCCTTTATCGGTCATCAGCCGTTTTGATTTCATTGTCACAGGCAATCGGATATCGGTCATGGAATGGAATGCGGATACGCCGACGTTCATCAAGGAATGTTTTGAAGTCAACGACCGGATTGCACGGAAAGTGGGATTGGGATCGTACAATGACGGGCAGGCGAAACAGTTGGCGGACAGCGTTGATCGTGCGGTGAAGGCGGCAAGCCACCGGATCCATCACGAAAATCCGCATGTCGTGTTTACTTCACACGGAGACAACATCGAAGACCGGTGGACGACAGAGTATCTGCAACAATTTGTTGCCGGTGCTACATACTGTCCTCTTGACGAACTTGAGATACGGGCAGAAGATGGATTGTATGACCAGCAGGGACGACGAATCGATATTCTTTACAGGCAGACGTTTCCGATCGAGATGGCTTTACTCGACCGTGATGAAGACGGAACAGAGCTCGGACGTTTATTGCTTCAGCTCGTCGAGATGGGACTGCTTGAAATCATCAATCCACCATCGGCTTTCCTGATGCAGGCGAAGTCGGTCCTGGCATTGATTTGGCTCCTGCATGAAACCGATCATCCTTATTTGACCGGACACGATCATGAGGTCATTGCGGCATATTTCCTGCCGACCTATTTGAGTCCGGAGCCGTTTTTACGTCAGCACCAGGCTTTCGTCGAAAAACCGATCTTCGGACGGGAAGGGGATACCGTGACCGTCCGTCAAGGGGACGGGACGGTTCTGTTCAGTAACGAACAACGTTCATTCAGCAATCAGTCGGCCGTGTATCAACGGTATCAGGAATTACCGATGTGGTCATTAGAAGATGGAACAGAAGTCGCATACATGTTTGGCGTGTTTGTGCTTGGCGGGCGACCAAGTGCTGTCGGGGTGCGGGCAGGTGAACGGATCACGGGCAATCGATCCTATTTCTTACCGATCGGGCAACGTGAAAATCAAGAGGAGGATGGATGATGAAAGCAGCTATTTTAGGCGCGACCGGCTTAGTGGGGCAAGAACTGGTCGATCAACTATTGGCGCATGATGCGTATCAGGAAGTACATGTTCTCGTACGTCGTCCGATGAATCGATTTCATCAAAAACTCGAAGAATGGGTAATTGATTTTGATCATGTGACGGAAATCGAATTACCGGAAGTGGATCACGTCTACTGTGCGCTGGGGACGACGATTAAACAGGCCGGATCGCAAGAAGCGTTTCGTCTCGTGGATTACACGTATCCGATTGAAGTAGGGCGGGAATTGCTTGATCTGGGAGCCACTCGATTCGCCCTGATTTCAGCACTTGGTGCGCATCCGAATGCGAAAACATTTTATAACCGTGTCAAAGGCGATGCGGAAAACGGATTACGTGTGCTCGGCTATGATGCCTTGCTGATCTTCCGACCTTCATTGTTATTAGGAGATCGGGACGAATTCCGCTTCGGTGAACAGGCGGCGGCCCGGGTGTCGACCGTATTACGCCCCTTGTTGCGGCGCAGTCCGTATGCACCGATTGAAGCGGCAAAGGTCGCACAGGCAATGATTCATCATACCTTGCATGAACCGCCGGGCGTGACGATTGTGGAATCAAAAGAGATGCAGACCTGAGTGAACGGATTTTTCGTGTCACTCTTTTTTTGTGGGCGGAAATTAATATTTGACTCGTCAAATGATTTACGGTTGAATGATATAGTGCTGTCTCATATATAAAAAGAAGTGAGACAATTCAGTCAAAATGGTGCAAATCTTTTAATCGGTTAAGTGACGCTTATCATTTGGGGAAAGCGGGAAAAAGATTTTAGACCATGCACGAATTCAACGGTAGACGAAAGGAGCCTTCATTATGGCAGATTTTGATCGCGATCAGGTCTACAAGACTGTTCCGCAGAAAGGGTTCTTCGGAAACCCGAAAGGATTGTTCACGCTCTTCTTCACAGAGTTCTGGGAACGGTTCTCCTACTACGGGATGCGCGCCATCCTCATTTATTATATGTACTACTCTGTAAAAGATGGTGGTCTTGGAATCGACGAGAAAATGGCGTCTTCCATAATGGCGATCTACGGATCACTAGTTTACATGTCTGGTGTCATCGGCGGATGGATAGCAGACCGTTTGCTCGGAACATCACGGACCGTATTTTACGGCGGTGTATTGATTATGACCGGACATATTGTTCTGTCTTTACCAGCAGGTGCTACAGCACTGTTCTTCTCAATGGGCTTAATCGTAATTGGGACAGGGTTATTGAAACCAAACGTTTCGAATATTGTAGGTGATCTGTACAGTAAAACGGATAATCGACGTGATGCCGGTTTTAGTATTTTTTATACAGGAATCAATGCAGGTGCATTCTTATCTCCAATTATCGTAGACGGAGTACGTTTGCAGGCAGGTTTCCACGCTGGATTTGCTGTTGCGGCAGTAGGTATGTTTTTGGGATTAGTTGTTTTTGTATTGACGAAGAAAAAAAATCTCGGACAAGCTGGTCAGTATGTATTAAATCCGATGCCTAAAGAAGAAAGAGTACGTTTTTATAAAGTAGCTTCTTTTTCCTTAGTTGGTATTGTAGTTCTTGGCTGGATTGCTTCAACAATTGGTTGGTTGACAATCAATACGTTTTCGTTTGTTGTAACGATTCTTGGAGTCATCATTCCGATCTTTTATTTCTATTTCATGTTGCGTAGTCCTAAAATTACCTCTGACGAAAAATCAAGATTGTATGCATACATTCCATTGTTTTTGGCGGCTGTTATTTTTTGGGCCATTCAAGAACAAGGAACGTATGTGTTATCTAAATTTGCCGATCAACGCACTGAGTTAAGTTTCTTCGGATATGAATTCAGTCCGGCACTTTTCCAATCGGTCAATCCGCTGTTTATTATTGCACTGGCACCAGTCTTTGCAAGTATATGGATTAAGCTTGGGGATCGTCAGCCGACAACGCTTCAAAAGTTTTCGTTTGGTTTAGTATTTGCCGGCTTATCCTTCATCGTCATGATGGTTCCAGGTCTATTGTTCGGAACGGAAGGGTTGGTCAGTCCCCTTTGGTTAGTATTTAGTTTTCTGTTAGTCGTGATTGGTGAACTTCTCCTTTCTCCGGTCGGTTTATCTGCGACGACAAAACTTGCTCCATCTGCATTTTCGGCACAGACCATGAGTTTATGGTTCATGACAAATGCTACTGGACAGGCTGTCAATGCCCAAATCGTTAAGTTTTATGATCGTGATACGGAAGTAATGTATTTTGGTATCACGGGCTTAGTTGCCGTTTTCTTCGGATTATTACTGCTTGTTTTTTCGAAAAAGCTCCAAGTACTTATGAAAGGAATCCGTTGATCCTATACTGATAAGGTATGGAAAACCGTCTGTTTTCATTATGAAAATCAATCGAACAAATAAAAAAAGTAGCGCTGTATAACGCCTACTATGACAGACAGTTGAAACAATCAAACTGTCTGTCATAGTAGGTATTTTTTATTTTTCGTGATGAATAGTTTACTTCCAAAATAGATAAAAAAACAACTCCATATTCATACTGGAGTTGTTTTATAAGTTTTCTGTGTAAACTGTTATTTCGTAATACTGATTTTACCTTCTACATTATATTTTTTCTTGATTTTAATTGTTTTTGTTTTGCCTGTTTTGCTACGATGACCATCTGTGGTAAACCATTGATTGTATTTCTGTGTATAGTTTTTGTACACAACACGCGTCTTAAAAGTACCTTTTTTACCTTTTGGAATGTATTCTTCAGACTTCACCGTTATAGTTTTATCTTTACCGAAGAACCCTTCTAAAGACCCCTTAATAGAACCCCTTGAAATTTCACCTGCTCCAGTAACACTCCAGCTAGTTTTTACTTTCTCGGATATACTCATTTTTTGTGGACCGTGCATTGTCTTGGATTCTGCTTTCCATGCACCATAACTTTTTGATTTATAAACAGGAGATGCTGCAGGAGTATAATAGAAATAAGTACCTTCATTTCCACTTAAGGCCTGGGTATCTTTAGGGCTTATTAGTGAAAGGGAAGTTGATAAAAGTAAAATTGCACCTAAAATTTTTGTGAATTTCTTCATCATAAACCTCCAAATGTTTATTTCTAACTGTTTCAATATAACATTTAAGGGTTTTTTTGCAATTCAATCATTCGTCCGAATATGGCGTAAAGATTCTGCGAGCAGGGCGACGAGTGTTCCGAGTACGAGACCGTTCGACATCAATGTCGTGACGAGCGGAGGTAAATCGGAAGTGGCGCCTTTCGGAAGGAGCAGGGCACCGATTCCGACGAGAACCGGCAGTCCGACCGTAATCATCGCGGTCTGACGGTTCAACTCCCGCGAAGCTTCCGTCACACCGATGATGGCCATACCGGCAACGATCGGAGCGACCATCGCGTATCCGACAGCGACCGGGATCTTGGCAATCAGTCCGACGAACGGCGTGACCACGCTGAGGAACAGACAAACAACGTTAGCGATCGCAAAGGCTTTCCGGTCCGTATTATCCGTCGAGGCGATGAAACCGGCTGTCCCGGAAATCGCAACAGGACCGACTGTTCCGAACATTCCTGCGAAGATTTGTCCGATTCCGGCAGTCACACCGGCAGTCGCAACTTGTCCTTTGACCTTCTCTCCACGTTTTGCGCTGATGATTCGTTCAATGACTTTGATGTTCGCCAAGACGTTTGTCATCAGTAATAACGAGATGATAAGTGCTGTCGGAAGTAAACTCCAATCGAGCTGAATGCCACCGAACGGCATCAAATCAGGGAAGGTAAAGAATGGACCGTCAAACGCCGGCATCTCGGCACGCCCGATCAAAGCAAACATACTCCAACCGACGAGCAGGGTAATCAATAAAGCATACTGCCGTAACCGGTCGCTGCGTTCCAAGTAGAGTGAGATGATGACAGTTAAGACAGAAATGACGGCAGGAAGCACCTGAATCTTTCCATCTTCAATATTCAGCAGTCCTTTCATGACCGAACCGGATAATTGAGCCGATAACAGTAACATATAAACACCGATGACCTGTGGTGTGAACAAAGGAACGAGGCGGCGAAGTACCCCGGTCAGGGTCAAGATGATACAGATAATCCCGCTTAGGATCAGGAGAAAACCAAGAGACTGTAACGTATTGGAGTAACTGCCGTACAATGTGATCCCGATTGAAGAATAAAGCGCGAATACTCCCCACCAAATACCGGCAGGACCTTCCATGATCGGCAGACGATGACCGAATAAAACCTGAACCAGACTCAAAATCGCAAAAACAAATAAACAACGAGAGAGGAAAGCGAGGGTATCTGCACTTGATAGTTCAAATGAGGCGGCAATCGCGAGTGGCGGGGCAATGTTAGTACAGATAATAAACAAAAACCACTGAATCGTGGAAACAACAGTACGTGGCAAAACAAATGATTCCCCTTTCGAATAACGGATGCTTTTTTCATCTTAAACCAAATATTGAAAAAGAGATAGATATGCTTACATTAACTGAAAATTCTAAACAATTTTTTCATATGTGATTTAGCACATTATAATGGGTATCCTAAAAGAGGAGGGATGAACATGAAAAAATGGTTAAAACGCATCAGCGTCAGTTTGCTGATCATAGTTGGTATCTTAGTAGCGGCATTCATGATTTGGGCTCAGTTTGATTACATGCCGACAAAAGAAGCGCAGCAATACCTTGGTGAACCGGTCGGTCAAGGCTATCAATTCGGAGATGACACAAGTGAAACAGGGTTCATTTTTTATCAAGGTGCAAAAGTGGATCCTGCCGCGTACAGTTATCTCGGTCATCAATTAGCGAAAGAAGGATATTACGTAGCGCTTCCGAAATTACCTTTTAATATTGCGCTGCTTGACTCTAAAAAAGGATTATCGATCATCGAAGATCATCCGAAAATCAAACGTTGGTATTTGATCGGACATTCGTTAGGCGGAAGCGCAGCCTCAACGATTTTGGAAGACGGTCCGAAAATCAAAGGCATGATTTTTTTGGCTTCTTATCCGATTGATGCCATCAATACCCCATCGCTAACCGTTTACGGTGGACGGGATGGGGTGTTACCGGTCAAGGATATTGAGGACAGCAAACAGGATGTCCGCTCCGATGCGGTCTTTCATCTGATAAAAGAGGGGAACCATGCAAACTTCGGGATGTATGGAAAACAAAAAGGAGACAACAACAGTCCGTTGACGTCAAAAGCACAACAGGATGAAACGTTGAAGGTAATTCAGAAATTTGTATCTGGACAATAACAAAAGCCCGCTCTTCTGTCTGACCGGACAGGGGAGCGGGCTTGATGTTGTGTGAAATATCGTGTTTCCTCTGCTTGTGTCACGGTTATGTTAATCTTCGGGAGACCTCGTCAAGCGTCGGTAAGGCGGCCATC
Organism: Exiguobacterium sp. s145; assembly: GCF_018618835.1. NCBI lineage: Bacteria > Bacillati > Bacillota > Bacilli > Caryophanales > Exiguobacterium > Exiguobacterium sp. s145. The sequence goes on from NZ_JACSMV010000027.1 coordinate 18,000, forward strand.
GCGCCTTTCACCGAGGCAGCCAATCCGCCGGAAATCGCGGCAAATCGACCGATATCCTGTAATTCTGTTTCATCCCAGTCAAACGAAAACGAGCGGATCGCGCATTGATGCAGGAGACCGGACATGAAGGCGTCGCCTGCTCCCGTCGTATCGATTGCATCCACCGAAATCGCCTGGATTTCAGCCATCGAGCGGTCGGTATAAAGCAGAGAACCTTCTGCGCCACGTGTTACAGCGAGCAAACGGATCGGATATTCTGCGAGCAGCTCGGCAGCCCCTTCATCCAGATTCGTCTGTCCCGTTAAAAAGGTCAGTTCCTCCTCCGCCAATTTCACGATTTGAGCATCCGGTAAGACGGAACGAATCGTGGAACGGGCGGCGTCCAAGTCCGACCATAACGATTCACGTAAGTTTGGATCGTAAGAGATGGGCACATTATTCGACTTTGCGACTTCAATCGCCCGCCGTGTTGCTTCGACCGCATCTCCGGAAATCAAGGAAATCGATCCGATGTGCAAAAGATCCGCTTCTGCAAGGGAATCTGGAATGTCTTTTTCATGAAAACTCATATCCGCCCGGTAACTGTTGATGAATTCAAACGACCGTTCACCGTCGGCGGCATTCGTGACAAGGACAAGACCGGTTTTATGCTCTGGATCAAAGACGAGATGATCCGTCTTCACCCCGTAATGGTGGAGTGTATCTTTCAAAAAGTGTCCCATCGAATCATCACCGACGGAACCGAGGAAATAACTGTCGGCACCGAGCCGTGCTAATCCGACGGCGACATTGGCCGGAGCACCACCCGGATTTTTTTGGAATGTTACATTATCGGCATCGAGTGGAATTAAATCAATCAGTGCTTCACCAAGACTATAAATTTTCATGTGATTTACTCCTTTCAAAATCTGGCCGGATCCGTTCTACATGAAGGGCCATATAGCCGACTTCGGATTGCGGCACAGTCGTCTGCAGTTCCTGTTCCAACCAAGCAGCCATATTTTCCGCACAGCGGAAAGCGTCCGTATACCGCGTTTTGACGGCAGACAAGATGACATTATCCATATCATGCAACGTTTGCCCTTGTTCGATCCGGGCTAAAACGAGTTTCATATGGGTGAAGAACCGGTAATAGGTCATCGACGTCGTTTCGATCGTCTGACCGAAAAAGGCTTCGATTTGTTCCCGCAACTCGTTTAGTAACGTCGCCGTTTGGAGGGCGGTTGCCATGTTGGGATGCCGTTGCCGCGCATTGTACAGGTGAAGGGCGATATTCGCAGCCTCTTCTTTTGGTAAGGAAACAGCTAACTTTTGTTCGATATGGGCGACGGCCCATTCGCCGATCTGATATTCGGCAGTATACAGCAATCGGATTTCTTCCGCCAACCGGTTGTGGACGACCAGTTGTTCCCGGGCCAGCCGGACGGCGTGGGCGAGGTGATCGGTCAGACTGACATGAATGTAGTCATGAAAAGGTGTTTTCAGTTCGCCTTCGGCATAAGAAATGATCTGTTCCGACAAATCGATGATATCGAGTGGTGTCGTCGTCAGGATTTCCTTGAACTGTTCAGCATTCTCAAAAGACGGAATGAACATTTTTTCGATTTTCGTCGGATCAACGGGATCCTTCTTTTTCTTGCCGAAAGCAATGCCCGGTCCCATGATGATCCGTTCCTGACCTTGTTCTTTTGTGACGATCGCGTTGTTATTGAGTACTTTATGAATGATCAGTCTGACTACCTCCTTTCTACTTCTATTATACGGGTTATCGGCAATCTAGGAAAACTGACAAATGCGACCCGAAGAGGATTCTCAAGGGGTCGCATTTTTTAATTAAGCAGCCAAATCCGTCTGTTTTTGTTTGCGTGCATCGAGACGCATCAAGATGACGGTAGAAACGAAGGCTGTTGCGACAGCAATCGCAAAACCAACGAGGTAGTTGATTAAATTCGAAGCGCCAAGCGGTGCGACGATGGCGATCATCGGGATACCCGTCAATCCGTAAGCATTCGCTGCGACTTGCGTCAAGACGACGTATCCACCGCCGATTGCACCGCCGATTGCGCCACCGATAAACGGTTTACCGAGTCGGAGGTTGACCCCGTAGATGACCGGTTCCGTGATTCCGAGAAACGCCGAAAAAGCGGACGGAAGAGCGAGTGCTTTGAGTTTAACGTTTTTCGTCATGAAGTAAACCGCAAGGCCAGCTCCGCCTTGAGCGACGTTCGCCATCGACCAGATCGGGAGCAGGAAGTTTTTGCCGATACTCTTGTCGGCAAGGAGTCCTGCTTCAATCGCATGGAAACTGTGGTGCATCCCTGTAATGACGATTGTCGAGTACAGACCGCCGAACAGAAGGCCGGCGACGACCGAGAATTGCTCATAGAAGAAGACGAGAACAAACGAGATCCCTTTTCCGAGCAACGTTCCAATCGGGCCGATGACGATCAGGGCGAGGAATCCCGTTACGAGGATCGTTACGAACGGTGTGACGAGAAGATCGAGTGTTTCCGGTGTCCGTTTACGGACCTGCTGTTCGATTTTAGCCATGACCCAAACTGTCAGAAGGACCGGGAAAACTGTTCCTTGATAGCCGATCAATTCAATGTTCATGCCGAGGAAATGCATCACTTCCGGTTCGCTGTTTCCGAGTGTCCACGGATTCAACAACGACGGATGGGTCATGATGCCGCCGATGACGGCACCGAGATACGGATTCGCTCCGAATTCACGGGCCGCCGAGAAACCAATCAGAATCGGTAAGATGATGAAGGCAGAGGACGAGAACATATCGAGCAACTGAACGATGGCCGAGTCACCACTGACCCAACCGAAGGCTTTAATCATGCCGAGCAGTCCCATTAACAGACCGGCAGCGACGATGGCCGGAATCAACGGTACGAAGACGTTGGATAACGAGCGGGCGAGACGGGCAAAAGGATTTAATTTTTGCGAAGCGGCTTTTTTGACATCAAGCGGTTCTTCACCGTCCAGTTTCACACCGGCAAGCGGGGCGAATTCAGCGAAGACTTTGTTGACTGTGCCTGTTCCGAAGATGATTTGGTATTGACCGGAACTTGAAAATGCACCGCTGACACCGTCTAAATCTTCGAGTGCCGCTTGATCGACTTTCGATTCATCGTGTAAGACAAGACGAAGGCGTGTCGCGCAATGGGCGGCGGTAATGATGTTTTCCCGACCTCCGACGAGTTCAAGGACACGGGCTGCAGTTTGTTTGTAATCCATCTTGAGTTCCTCCTTTAGGAAAGGCGTGCGGCAAACAAGGCACAAAAAAAGGCAAGACCGAACAGCATCTCCACGAACGAGATGCTGAATCGGTCTTGCCAGCCGTACTGTCACAATCCGCACTATTGACTTGTTGTTCTCATCATAAAAAGAAAAGAAAGCGTTGTCAACCGTTAAATGGGTTCTTTTTGAATCGAGATATCGACTTCGACTCCGAAGTGGTCCGAAACGACCGGTGCGAAAACACCGTCAAAGACGACTCCGACACGATCGACATCAATTTTTCGATTCGATAAGACCAAGTCGAGACGTAATCCTTTTTGATTTTCTTCCCAACCATCGATTTTTCCTTCGACCGTCTCGATGCCGACGGTTTCCTGCGCCAGCAAAAAGACATCATGAAGGCCGCGTTGCATCATATAGTCATAACCGGTCTCACGTTCCAATGCATCATTGTTGAAGTCTCCCATGAACATCGTCCATTCCAAAGGATCCATGCGGGCAATCAGATTGTTGAACTGTTCGCTGAACGGCTCATCCGCATCTTCCCACCAGCCGAGATGGCAGGAATTAAAGGTGATTGGTGTCCCGGCGAGGTCAATCGTCGCCCGGACGATTTTGCGGGACTTCCAGTCCATCGTATCCTGACTGCGGCTGATGTAATAACTGTCCGACTTTAAAATAGGATGTTTCGTCAAGAGGGCAAGACCTTCTTCATACGCATCATATCCGATATGCGAGAAGTCCCAGACAAACGAATAATCGAAACCTTGTTTAGCCAAGGCTTGTTGAATCAGATAGACAAAATTATCTTCACGGATGTTGTTATACAGAACAGGCGTGTCCATCAGTTGACTGACTTCCTGTAAGGCGATGACATCATAATCCTGTTGAATGATTTGCGTAACGATTTGATCAAGTTTCTCGAGTTGATCAGTTTCTTGCCAAGAGTGGCAGTTTAATGTGAGTAATCGCATGGGTTGATCCTCCTGTTTTTCAATAAAGAAAGGTGAAACTCAACAAGAGCTTCACCTTTTCTTATTTACCCTAAATCATCTGGTTTATGCGCCGATTCGATCTTGGATATCTGATTTTAAGACATCTGCTTTAGGACCGTAAATGGCTTGCACGCCATTATTTTTTAGGATTAATCCGAGTGCACCGTTGGATTTCCAATCCGATTCCGGGGCAACGAGGCTTGGATCTTTGACCGTGACACGTAACCGTGTCATGCAGGCATCGACTTCCTCGATGTTCGATTGACCGCCGAGTAATCCAATAATCCGTGATGCCTGTGATTGATCGGTTGTTGCAGCCGCTTCATTCGAAGCTTGAGCATTGTCCGAAACGACGACATCATCCAAGTAGTTTCCGTTACGGCCTGGTGTCGCATAGTTGAACTTTTTAATGACGAAACGGAATGTAAAGAAGTTCAAGAAGAAGAAGAAGACACAGACACCGATGAAGCGGATTAAATCACCAATCAGTCCTGCTTTGGCAATCAGCGGAATCCGTGTCAGCAATTCAATGGCGCCGAACGCATGAATCCGAAGATGCATGACGTCAGCCAAAGCAAAGGCGACACCTGTTAAGACGGCATAGATGACGTAAAGTACAGGTGCGATGAACATGAACATGAATTCGATCGGCTCTGTGACTCCTGTTAAGAAGACGGCAAGACCAGCAGATAAGAAGACCGGTTTGTACGCTTTCTTTTTATCTTCGTCAACCGACATGTACATGGCAACCGCGACACCGATTAAAGAAGCAAGAGAAGTGACAACTTGTCCTTCTTTGAAACGTGCCGGGACGACACTGTTGATTAAATCGTTGTATCCTTGGGTATTACCTGCTTGTTTTAAGTTGACGAGATCGGTAATCCAAGCGAGCCATAACGGGTCTTGACCTGCGACGGTCGAACCTTGGGCCGCACCTGTTAAAATCTTATACGTTCCTCCGAGCTCCGTGTAGTTCATCGGAACCGTCAGCATGTGGTGAAGACCAAACGGTAAGAGCAGACGTTCCAGTGTTCCGTAGACAAACGGAGCAAGGATCGGTGCCGTATCGCGTGACGTCGCGATCCAGCGTCCGAAGTCATTGAGTAATCCTTGAACGAACGGCCAAACGAGTGATAAAACGAACGCGGCAACGACGGATCCACCGATGACGACGAATGGCACAAATCGTTTACCGTTGAAGAACGCAAGTGCATCAGGCAGCTTGCTGAAGTTATAAAATTTATTGAAGAGTACGGCTCCGAGGAAACCGGAAATAATTCCGACGAATACGCCCATGTTGAGTGCCGGAGCACCAAGGACAGAAGTGAAATAATCTTTCACGATTAAATCAGAACCAAGTAAAGATGTGACAGTTGCTTTTGGATCTGCCAGCATCGCCGAATTGACACCGAAGATGGCACCTGTAACGCGGTTGACCAAAATAAACGCAAGCAATGCGGCGAATGCGCCGCCGGCCCGTTCTTTTGCCCACGATCCACCGATCGCAACGGCGAACAGGACGTGGAGATTAGTAATGATGGCCCAACCTAAATCTTCAACGATTCTTGCAACCGTTTGCATAAATACGATGTCACCACCGTACATCCCAATCAACTTCCCGATCGAGATCATGATTCCGGCAGCTGGCATGACTGCGATGACTACCATTAACGCTTTTCCTAGCTTTTGCCAGAAATCAAATGAAATCTTGTTTTTCATGTGGTCTCACTCCTCTATGTATCTGTTATCTGTGTAATTAGTGCAAAAAATGTAAGCGATTAATGCAACCGCTTGCACCTAGAATTGTAAGCGATAACTTTTTAAAAAGCTAGTTCTTTTTTATTATTTTTTTGAAATTATATTTTAGATAATGAATATTATGAATAGAAGGGTGTTGAAAAATGAAAATCGGGAATAAGTTAACAGGAATGAAAGCGGAGCGTCAGGTGCTTGGAAAAAGGAGACGAAATCATGAGTGAATCGATCAGTCCTCTGACAAACTATGGGGAACGAATTCGAACGTTACGGAACCGGCAAGGCATGGAGCTGGAACAGCTTGCTGAACTGACGGAAACGACACCGGAAATGATGAATCGGATTGAACGAGGCCTGGCTCATCCGTCCTTTTCGATGGTTGAACGGCTGGCAAAGGTTCTGGGTGTTCCGTACGAACATTTACTGCGTGACATTTGGCCGGCGCAAATGATTTTTCAACAAGAAGAACATCAAAAAATCATTGATTTACCATCCAGTTAACAACGGAAAAATCCTCTTTCACCGACAGGTGGAAGAGGATTTTTGGTATTACCGGTTATCGATTGTTTCTGGATATAAATCATGATTGAAGAGACGGTGTTCGGCCATCTGTTCATATTTCGTTCCCGGTTTACCGTAATTGTAGTACGGGTCGATCGAAATTCCGCCGCGTGGCGTGAATTTTCCCCATACTTCAAGGTAACGGGGTTCCATCAGTTTGACGAGATCTTTCCCGATGACATTGATACAGTTTTCATGGAAGTCACCGTGATTGCGGAAACTGAACAGGTAGAGTTTTAATGATTTGGATTCGACTAATTTTTCATCCGGGATATACGAGATATAGATCGTCGCAAAGTCCGGTTGATTCGTAATCGGGCAAAGACTTGTAAATTCAGGGGCATTGAATTTAACAAAGTAATCATTTTCCGGGTGACGGTTCGGGAAGGCTTCAAGCACTTCCGGCTGATATTCAAAAATATAAGGGACAGACTTTTGACCAAGTAAGGACAAATCGTTTAAATCTTCTGGACGCATAATTAATCTCCTTAAACGCCGCGGTCGTTTGCGAAAACGAGGGCATGTAGTTGTGGAAGGACACGTGCGTGATTAAATCGTTCGTCAGCTGCAACGCGTTCCCATAAAGTTTTTAAATCAGATAACATCCGCGGAGCAATCGTACCTTCTTCCGCAGGATCCGGATTACCGAGTGACAGGTAAAGCGTTTTTAAGGCATACCGGTCAGAGATGGCAGCCGCAAAATCAAGATCGGCCTCATCAAAGATGACGATCTTCACAGCCCGTTGCTGCTCCGGCAACCGTTTGAAAAAGACATCAAGACGGTCGTAATCAACCGTCATACCACTCGACGGTGGTTTCGGACTGATCGTGACGTCTTCAATATCAAGAACCCAGTTCTGCCAGTAAGAACCTTGTGTTTCGACCGACATCGTGATGCCGCGGCTCTTCAGCGCATCGACGAGGGTTCCGATCGAGGCGTGCAACAATGGATTACCACCGGAAATCGTGACATGTCCGTATGAGCCGAGGGCATCGAGTTGTACCAGGATTTCATCTGCTGTCAGTAAATCCGGCTTCTCCGATCCGTCCCAAGTAAATGCCGAGTCACACCAGGCGCAGGAATAATCGCAGCCGCCGGTCCGGACGAACATCGTTTTTTGACCGATGGAACGTCCTTCGCCTTGGAAGGTCGGACCGAAGATTTCAAGTACAGGAATCTTCGGTGTTTTCTTCAGTTGACTCATGACTCAAGCATCCATTCCCGGCGGACTTCTGCAAATGCCGTCGGTGTTTCATACAGTTTGACGAACTCGACACGGAGACCCCGTTCGTCCGGCAGGTGTTTGCCGAGTGTCTCAAAAATCCAGGCCGACATGTTTTCAGCCGTTGTATTCATGTAGGGAAGAGACTCGTTCAAGTACCGGTGGTCAAGCAACGGTTCGAGATGCTCTTTGAAAATTTTCTTCAAATCACCAAAGTCGAGTGTCATGCCGCGATGATCCAGGAATCCGCTGATGCCGAGATCGACGTGATACGTATGCCCGTGCAGAGCACGGCATTTGCCGTCATAGTCATACAGGTGATGCGCTGCGTCAAACGTCAATTTTTTAACGATCATGACACGGGATTTTGTATAAATAAGCGAGTCACCGGTCGGGCGCTCGACAGTTTCGGGTGCTTCATAATTGAATTTCATGTGTGTTGGACCTCCTCGATGTAGGCATCTAAGCCTTTTTTCCGTAATTCACAAGCCGGGCAATCGCCGCAGCCGTCTCCGATGATGCCGTTGTAGCACGTCAATGTCCGCTTGCGGACAAAATCAAACGCGCCGAGCGAATCAGCCAGTGCCCATGTCTCTTTTTTATCGAGCCACATAAGCGGAGTATGAATCACGAATGGATAGTCCATCGCGAGGTTAAGTGTCACATTCAGTGACTTGATGAAGGAATCACGGCAATCGGGATAACCGGAAAAGTCCGTTTCGCATACGCCGGTAATGATATGGCGGATACCGCGTCCTTTCGCGAGGACGGCTGCGAAGGACAGGAACAGATGATTTCGGCCGTCTACAAAGGTAGAAGGAAGTCCGTCTTCGTTTGTCGTGATCGATTGTGAGTGGTCAGTCAGAGAGTTGCTTGTCAATTGACTGAGGAGTGAGAGATCGAGTTCGTGATGCTTCACACCGAGTTCAGATGTGATTTCGCGAGCGACATCGAGTTCTGCGGCATGACGTTGTCCGTAGTTGAAGGTAACGACTTCAACTTCTGAATAGTCGGCGAGTGCCTGAAACAGGCAGGTCGTCGAATCTTGACCGCCACTGAAGACGACAAGAGCACGTTCATTTTTCATTGGATACACTTCCATTCCTAGTTTTTGTGACGGAGGAGGTTACGAACTCCGGAGACACAGTCTCAACTATTCACACTAGCAGAAGGCGGCTGAAAAGTCGACTGACAATGAAGGATTTCACGAGACAAAAAAAGCACCCTTGAACGACAGTGCGCTCAAGGGTGAAGGAATCATAACGGATAATGATAATACCGCTCTTTGACGAGCAGATCACGGATGTTCGAGTCTTCTGAGATGACTTTCATTAAGCCGCCGGTTTGGGAAGCATGTGCCTGAAGGGCAGCGATTTTTTGATCGGTATAAGCGCTGACATCATGGACAAACGTTCCTTCACCGAGTTCGTCACGCGTATTGTTAGCGAAGGCGACGGCTAAAAATTCAGGCCGCTCGTTTTCGTCCATCGCGCGAAGTGCCCGGACGACGGCACGGGCTGTTGCTTCGTGATCCGGATGGACGGCGTAACCGGGATAAAACGAAATCACACGTGTCGGTTGTGTTTTCACAATCAATTCGCCGATCCGCTCAGCGAGCATCGCTTCGTCTTCGAACTCGACCGTCTTGTCGCGAAGTCCCCACATTTGTAAATCGGAAATCTTCATCTTTTCCGAAGCGGCAATCAGCTCGCGTTTGCGGATCGTCGCGAGCTCTTCACGATTCGTAAAGACAGGCCGTCCCATATTGCGTCCCATTTCACCGAGTGTCAGGCAGGCATACGTGACAGGTCCGCGATTCTCTGCATGTTCAATAATCGTTCCAGCCGAGCTGAACGCTTCATCATCCGGGTGAGGGAAGATGACGAGAAGATGATCTTGTTCGTTGTACGCCATTATTCTACCTCCTCTGCGCCTTGCGCGAATGGAGTCGGACTGAGTTCGAAGGCAATCGCAAGGCGTCCTTCAACGTCGTGTCCGGCAATCAACAATTGATCGCCTGCAAATTCATAATCGGTTAAACCTTCGCCGTACAACCAACCGTGGGCCAGTTTCAGACCGATCCGGTATGGACCGTTTCCGGTAATCAGACCACGCTCGTACGTAATCTCAGCATTGCGGAAAAACATGCCGGCACTGTGGAATGTCGGATCCTGGTGTGTCGCATACGCACCGTTCGTCGTTTCGACGTGAACGTAAAGTGGTGTATTGGCATGCTTATCAATATAGTCTTGTACAGCTGTTAAATCCAGTGCTTGCATGATAAATCCCCTTTCCTATACAGAAAGAAGTCCGCGAACGTTGCGCGGACTTCCTGAACGATTAAGACGTTACTGTTCGATGAGCAGCGTGGTCAGTCGGGCCGACATATTCATTCAACCGGAATGAATGACGAATCGCAGAAGTGATAAACGATTTCGCTGTACGGACCGCTTGCTCCACGGAAGCTCCTTTTGCGAGTTCAGCCGTGATGGCGGCGGAGTAGGTGCATCCTGCTCCGTGCGTATACGGTGTCTCAATACGTTCGTCCTCAATTAGGATAAACTCTTTTCCGTCATAAAGCACGTCAACTGCTTGCGGGTGGTCAATCTTGCTGCCGCCTTTAACAAGGACGTATTGCGCGCCTTTTTCATGAATCCGGGCAGCTGCGAGCTTCATTTCATCGATTGTCGAAGGGGTTTTTCCAAGCCCCGATAATTGACCTGCTTCAAAGACGTTAGGAGTCACGACTGTTGCGAGCGGTGTCAGGATATCACGTAAAGCGTTCGCCGTATCCGGATTCAGGACCTCATCTTCGCCTTTACAGACCATGACCGGATCGATGACGACATTTTTGACACCAGATGACTTGATTTTTTCAGCAACGACTTCAATGATTTCGACAGTCGGGAGCATACCCGTCTTCATCGCATCTACACCAATTCCTCCAAGGACCGTATGGATTTGTGTCCGGACGAGTTCGGCATCGATTGGATAAACCGCATGGTGCCAAGAATGATCAGGATCTTGAGCAACGATGACCGTCAATGCGTTCATCCCGTAGACTTCAAGTTCCTGGAACGTCTTCAAATCAGCTTGAATACCAGCGCCGCCACTCGTGTCAGAGCCGGCAATCGTTAAAGCTTTACGTTTTGTCATGTGGAATTCCTCCTAAATAAAATAAGCATATCTTCTTGCCATCAATCATAGCGAATTCTAGTCCAAGCGACAACTGCAGGGGCTTAATCAAGACAGAAAATCCCCACCTAGCTGACTAGATGGGGAATGAATCATTTAATGAATAAGAAATCAAGAATGTAATAGATGAGCGCAGCCATTGCCATCGAAATCGGCAATGTGATGACCCATGTAATCAACATTCGTTGTGCTGTTCCCCATTTAACGCCTTTTTTCCGGTGTGATGTACCTACACCGAGAATGGCAGAAGAGATGACGTGTGTCGTTGAAACCGGTAAGTGGATTGCTGTCGCACCAAAGATGATGGCAGCAGACGTCAAGTCAGCCGCAACACCGTTGACGGGACGGATTTTCATGATTTGTCCACCAACCGTCTTGATGATCCGCCATCCACCGACGGATGTTCCGAGACCCATGGCAATCGCACACGATAATTTAACCCAAAGTGCGACTTCATGATCCGTTTGGAAACCGGAGGAAATGAGGGCAAGCGTGATGATACCCATCGCTTTTTGCGCATCGTTCGTTCCGTGTGTATACGATTGAAGCGCAGCTGTTGCGATTTGCATATGACGGAAACGACGATTCGTCTTCGCCAAATTCCCTTTTTTGAATACAACTTTGAAAATACCGTAAACGATAAAACCAAGAGTAAAGGCAAGAATCGGTGAAATGATCAGAGCCTGAACGATTTTTAAAATCCCTTTAGCTTCAATTCCGCCAAAGCCGACGGATGCAATGGCTGCACCGGCGATTGAACCGATCAACGTATGCGAAGAACTAGACGGAATACCGAAATACCACGTCAAGAGGTTCCAGGCAATAGCAGAGAGTAAAGCAGCAATGACGACATAACTTCCGTGCTGCAGCGTCGACGGATCGACGATATCGCTGGAAATTGTTTTAGCAACGCCAGTAAACGTGATTGCACCTAAAAAATTCATCGTCGCAGCCAGGATGATGGCGTGACGCGGTTTCAAAGCACGAGTCGACACCGAAGTCGCAATCGAGTTCGCTGTATCGTGGAAACCGTTAATGAAGTCGAAGCTAAGTGCGAGAATGACGATTATGGCGGTGATGATAAACAGACTATCCATCTCGTTAGCTCCTCACTTATGCGTTTTTCATGATGATCGTTTCAATGACGTTTGCTGCATCTTGGCAGTAATCGGCGATTGACTCGAGCGACTCATAAATTTCTTTGTATTGAATGATTTTGATTGGATCTGTTTCTGTTGCGAACAATGCTTTGATTGATTTGCGACGCAAGTTGTCACAGATTGTTTCTTGTTCTTTTACTTTGATGACGTGTTCGCGCATCGGCTGAAGTTTGCGTGCGACTAACAAATCCATTGATAAAGCGAGCTCATTAACGGCAATGTGGATCTCATCCACAAAACGGATCATATGCTCGTCTGCTTGGACGATGTTGTAAATTTCAAAAATAGCAGAACATTCTTCAAAACCGTCAAGGACGTCGTCAAGTGAATTAGCAAGTGCTAATAAATCTTCACGGTCGATCGGTGTGATGAACGCGTTGTTCAAATCGATGATCAATTGGTGCATCAGATCGTCACCGGCTGTTTCAAAATCTTTTACTTTATGGGCGAATTCTTTGACATCGGCAATACCATTAATTTTAAAATCAACGAAAAATTGTGACGTTCGTTGCAAGTGTCCTGCAATCTCAGATAATTTAACCGCGAATGGATCTTGTTTTTTACTGAACATTTCTTCTGCCTCCATATTAAGAACAAGAATAGAATAGTGAAGTGACTTCACGAGTTCGATTGTATCAGACGCTATTGTAAAAGAATACAACTATGTCCCGTCTTTACGAAATCTTAATACTAATGGGATTGCTGATTTAACAAAGAATTAAAAATTGAAACAATAAGATGGATTCGCTTATTAATCTTGGGGAAACTTGTGTTTTCCGTTGCCCTTTGTAAGGGAATAGAAGAAAAGCAGGAGAAGGAAGAGCGGAAGCGAATAAGAAATTAAGTTAGAGCGCCATGTAAATCAGGTATAATCATGTAAAGGAAAGAGGAGGACGTTTTGTATGCTCGTTCAAAGTTTGTGTATTCCGAAACACCAGTGTGTCAAGATTTCAGAGACGGCTACCCTGCGAGAAGCGTTACAGACGCTGGAAGAGACAGGATACCGCTGTGTCCCGGTTCTTGATCAAACCGGTCAGTTGTTCAAAGGAAACATCTATAAAATGCATATTTACCGTCACGGAATGAACGGCGGAAGTTTAGACGACAACGTTATGACGTTGATCAAAAACACGACGAAGTTCATCTACACAGGCAGTAACTTCTTTGAAGTCTTTTTCTCCATCAAAGAATTGCCTTACATTGCTGTTCTGAACGATGATGGACAATTTTTCGGGATTTTACCCCACGGAAAAATGCTGGGTATGCTCGAAGAAGCGTGGAACCGCGATTCAGGCAGTTATGTCCTGACGGTTGCCCTCAGTGAACAAAAAGGGGCGCTTGAAAAGATCGCGAAAATCATTAACAAATACTCAACGGTTGCGAGTCTGATGACATTGGATGCAAAAAGCAGTGTCATGCGCCGTGTCTTGATCACATTACCAACGGATTGTGATGAGAAGACGAAAAAGAAAATCGTCAAGAAATTAAACGAAAAAGGACTCCGCGTCGTTGCTGTCGAGGACTTGGCAGTTCGTGTATAATGACTAGGAAATCCGAAGGACCAGCAATTGGTCCTTTTTTTGTTGGGAGGCAATGAAATGAATATTTTAATGGTAGGAGCAGGTTCGATGAGTGAGTCGTTAGTCAAAGGCTGGCTGGATTCCGGTATATCTCCTCAAACGATCACGATGACCAATCGAGCGGACCGATCGCGTCTATTTGCTCTGGCGGAGCAGTACGGTGTCCGGACGACGACTGAGGAACAGGTGAATCAATTTGATGTTGTCGTTCTGGCCATGCAGCCGGACGGAGTGCTCGACTACATCAAACGACAAACTTTTACGGATCAACTGGTCGTGTCCGTCGCCGCGCACATTACACCGGCAGAAATCGAAGCACATATTTCATGTGGTGCTGTCTGCGCGATGCCGAATACACCGGTCGCATTTCGGACAGGGATGATCGGACTTTGGTTTGGTGACCTTGTATCGGACGAGAAAAGACAACAGGCGACGGCATTGTTTGAACGCGTGGGTGAGACGGTCGAAACAAATGCGGCGACGATGCCGTATCTGATGGCAGCAGCAGGGTGCAGTCCCGCATTCTTCTATGAAATCGTCGGCGCGATGACACCTGTGTTGACGAAAGCCGGTTTCGATGCGTCTTCTGCCCGGAGAATCATCGCCCAGGCGATGAAAGGATCAGCGGAACTGCTGTTGCATGAAGAACGTCCGACAGAAGAACTGATCAAGGATGTGGCAGCACCGGGTGGCCCGACGGATCGTGGAGTCCGTGTGTTGCGTGAACATGACTTGGCACAAGCGATGTATGAGGCTTTGATGGAGAGCGCTCGCGAAGAAAATTAAAAATTCATCCGAAACGCCCGCCGCTTCTTGATTAAAAGAGAAGCGACGGGCGTTTTTAGACAGGTTTACTTCAAGTGAAATGAAGCGTTTCACGTGAAACATTGATTTAATCTTGCAAAGCGGAAGAGAACTTCGTATATTTAAAAAAGAAACCGTCCAGACGGTACAGTAAAATGAAGGGAGAAAGGTTATGGTCAGTACAAAAGCGTTAGAAACACGACGTCGGATTACGGATGCGACCGTTCAAGTCATGCTGACCCAAGGATTTCCGCAACTGACACTTGAAGAAGTGGCGAAACAGGCGAATGTCTCGAAAGGCGGGCTATTGTATCATTTTTCTTCAAAAGAAGAATTGTTGATGGGTGTGATCGAAGAACAGGAACGGCGTCAGTTCCAGCAGTATCAGACGTATCTCGGACAAGGGTTTGGTCCGATGGAAGCTTTCGTCATGCTGCAGGCACAGCGGGATGAAGAGTTTTGTCTCGATATTGACACGGTATTATTTTTATTGTCCCTGTTAAAGGAAAATGCCGCTTTCGTGGAAGAACGAAAAAAGCAGGTCCATCAATTTTTTGATCACTTGATGGAACAGGCAGATCCTGTCGAAGCGATGATGATCCGTTTTACACTGGACGGCTTGAAAATGTCGGAACATTTTCAGTTTGGTCAGCCCGCATCTGACGTACGGCAAGCCTTGATTGAACGTTTATTAAAACAAGCACGTAAGATTGATCAAGCAGCGAAGTAACAAGATGGAATTGAAAAAGAAGAGAGAGAAGGCGGATTTTTACCATGAAGCGTATCATTCAATTTTCAGTCAATAATAAGTTTGCTCTTTGGTTACTGACGATTATCATCACAGTTGCCGGAATTTATGCCGGAACGACGATGAAACTCGAGACGTTGCCGGACATAACGACACCAACTGTGTCTGTGACGACGATTTATCCGGGTGCAACACCAGAACAAGTACTCGATGAGGTCAGTCGTGAACTTGAAAGTAAGGTCGAGAATCTTGGCGGAGTCGAAACCGTCCGCTCGTCCTCTTTCCAGAATGCTTCAAATCTACAAATCGACTACAGCTTCAGTACAGACATGGACGAAGCGGAACAAAAAGTCAAAGAAGCATTAGCTAATGTAGATTTACCGGAAGGCGCACAGGAACCTCAAGTTTCGCGTATTTCATTTGATGCTTTCCCGATCATCGGCTTTGCTGTATCGGACGAAAACCGTTCCTTATCCGATTTGACGAAACTGGTCGAAAACGAACTCCAACCGAAACTTGAAGGAATCGAAGGAGCACAGACGGTTCAAATCGCCGGTCAGGAAATCCGTCGAATTGAGATTCGATTTGATGAGAAGAAACTGCAACAGTACGGATTGACGGAAGAGAACGTCAAACAACTGATTCAAGCAAATGATTCCCGCTTAGCTCTCGGGTTATATGAATTAGGCGATAAAGAACAGGCAGTCGTACTCGATGGAAAGGCCACAACGGTCAACGAGTTAAAAAATCTCCGTTTGCCATACACGCCACAAGCAACACCAGACGCAGGACAAGGACAGACGCCAACACCTGCATCAGGATCAGGTACAGGACAAGGACAGTCACCTGCATCATCTGCACCGACAGCAACGGCAGGACAAACGCCGGCTACTGCAACACCGACGCAAGTTCCGACCGTCAAATTGTCACAACTGGCGACGATTGAAGACAAAGGAATCGAAGAATCGATTTCCCGGTCGAACGGGGAACGTTCAATCGGCGTCCAGGTAACGAAATCACAGGATGCCAATACCGTCGAAGTCGTCAATGCGGTCAAAGAGACGATTAAAGACTTTGAGAAAGAGAACGACGGCGTCAAAGCATCGGTCACGCTTGACCAAGGGAAGCCGATTGAAGAATCTGTCTCGACGATGATCAGCAAAGCATTGATTGGTGCCTTGTTCGCGGTCGTCATCATTCTCTTGTTCTTACGGAACTTCAAATCAACAATCATTGCGGTCATTTCGATTCCATTATCCCTGCTGATGGCGATTTTGGTCTTGAAACAGTTGGACATCTCACTCAACATCATGACGCTTGGGGCGATGACAGTTGCGATTGGTCGAGTCGTGGATGATTCGATTGTCGTCATTGAAAACATTTACCGTCGATTGACGGATCCGACTGAACCATTAAAAGGGAAGGCGCTCATCATTGAGGCAACACGTGAAGTCTTCATTCCGGTCGCTTCATCGACAATCGTCACGATTGCCGTCTTCCTGCCGCTCGGATTCGTTACAGGATTTGTTGGTGAACTGTTCCTTCCGTTCGCCTTGACGGTCGTCTTTGCACTCTTTGCCTCATTGATCGTAGCTGTAACGGTTGTTCCGATGTTTGCTGATTCACTCTTTAAACGCGGGAAGGCACCAAAACCGGAAAAAGAAGACGGTGGCAAACTTGCCAACTGGTACCGTGGTGTACTGAATTGGTCGTTGAACCATAAATTTGTCGTCTTTGGTCTCGCTGTACTGTTGCTGATCGGCAGTTTCGCGCTTGTTCCGACCATCGGTGTCAACTTCTTGAATCAAGAGAGTGAAAAAACATTTTACGTGACGTATAATCCAAAACCGGGTCAAACGTTAGATGATTCATTGAAGGCTGCCGACCTGGCAGAAGGATATTTTGAAAAGCAACGTGATGTGGATAATCTTCAATTTACAGTCGGTGGAGAAAATCCATTGAATCCCGGAAATACAAAGCAAGCTGTTTTCATTGCCCAGTATGATCCGGATACAGCTGATTTTGCAGATGTAAAACAACAGGCAATCAAACAATTGAATAAAGAGATTCCGACCGGCGAATGGAAAGAACAGGACTTCAGCGGAGGAGCGGCCTCTTCCGGTGTCTCGTATTCGGTTTATGCCAATTCGATTGAGGATCTGCAAAAGATTACACCTGAATTCGTGAAAGCGATTGAAGGCGAATCGAAATACGTGCGTAAAGTAACGACTGATTTAAAGGAGTCGTATACACAGTACACATTTGAAGTCGACCAACAAAAAGCCGCTGAATTCGGTATCTCGACAGCGCAATTGGCTCAAGGTATTGCTAATGTGCAAGGTGAAGAAAAACCACTTTCTACTATAAAAGTAGACGGTAAGGAACTCGATGTCATCGTTCCGAACGAACAGACGACATATGATTCCATCAACGATCTACAAAAAACAGATGTGACGACGCCGCTTGGTGTCCGGAAACTGTCGGATTTCGTCTCGGTCAAAAAAGGGACGACACCGGATTCACTCAGTGAGCGGGACGGTAAGCTGGTCGCGACAGTCACAGCAGAATTAAAAACAGACAAAGCAACAGAAGCTTCACAAGCAATCGATAAAACGGTCAAAAAGATTAATCTTCCGACAGGTGTCTCCTATAAAGCAGGCGGTGTGACGGAACAAATTCAGGAATCGTTCACGCAACTCGGACTTGCAATGGCAGCAGCCGTCGCGATTGTCTATCTGGTTCTTGTCGTCACATTCGGAGGCGCGTTGACACCACTTGTCATCTTGTTCTCGCTTCCGTTTGCGATCATCGGCGGGTTACTTGCCCTGTTGATTACAGGCGAAACGATTTCCGTTTCTTCGTTGATCGGTGCATTGATGCTGATCGGAATCGTCGTAACAAACGCGATTGTATTGATCGACCGTGTCATTCATAAGGAAAAAGAAGGACTCGATACGCGGGAAGCCTTGTTGGACGCGGCAGGAACACGACTTCGTCCGATCTTGATGACAGCTCTCGCGACGATTGGTGCCTTGTCACCACTGGCACTCGGTCTTGAAGGCGGCGCCTTGATTTCGAAAGGACTTGGGGTAACGGTCATCGGTGGGCTAACGAGTTCGACACTCTTGACGTTGCTGATTGTTCCGATCGTCTACGAATTCTTTGCACGCTTTCGGAAAAAGAAGTCAATGGATTAAGCAGACTTAACGTTTAATCATTTGAACAGGTTTCTTGAAACGGCTCTAAACTGCCGTTTCAAGACCTGTTTTTTTATTTGTTACAGAAGTGTTACGGGAAACTAACCCTGTTAATAAACTGTAACGCGATGGAAGAAATCAGCATGATAGGATAAAAACAGTAATTATCTGATAATTTAGTTTTTTGCATAAACATATTTATAAAGGAGACAGACGGATGAAAAGTTCATTTTTAGTGCGGATCGTTGTATTGGCAACATTACTCATCAGCAGCTTCGCGGCTGTTCCACAACAAACGAAAGCCAGTACATCGAAAAAAGTTGTCGTAGCGGTCGATGTGTTGAATGTCCGGTCCAAAGCGACGACGATGGGACAAAAACTGGGTCAACTGAAACTAGGACAAACGGTAACGGTCCTCGGTAAAACAGCAAACAATTGGTATCAACTCCGGTATGCGGGAAAAAATGCGTACATAGCGGCTACATATACAAAAGCATTTAATGCCAAAGCGACAACAGGATTAACTAAAAATGGAGCAGCCGTCGTATCGGTCGCAGAAGGCTTAAAAGGACGTCCGTACGTATTCGGTGCGACGGGGCCTGTCAGTTTCGACTGTTCCGGCTTCACACGTTATGTTTACAACGCGTTAGGCAAGTCGTTACCGCGGACGGCAGCGGCACAATACGGCGCGACGAAACGAACGGCTCCCGTTGCCGGAGATCTCGTCTTCTTCACGCACGGAAGCGGAATTCAGCATGTCGGGATTGCGGTTGATGGATCGACGATGATCAATGCCAATTCCTATTACGGACAGGTCGTCAAAGAATCATTCCGGAGCGGCTACTGGGGATCGCGTTACGTTGCGGCAGGTTCTCTATAAAACAGCAAATCATTCAAAAAACCCGCTCTTGACGCATTTGCGAGACAAGAGCGGGTTTTCATCTATTCTTTGACTTTAACAGCCGTTAATCCACTCAGCAGAGCAGTCGGGATTTTGATTTGGGGATGGTCGCGCCAATTGTCGCTGATCGCGATGGAAAAGGCTTGGCGGCCGATCGTCTCATAAGGGACGGCAACCGTCGTCAGATTCAGGACGACAGCCAAATCACTGCCGTCGAATCCGATCACGGCTAAATCTTCCGGAATCCGGTAACCTTGTTTGCGAAGCTCGAGAATGATACCCGCGGCCACATGGTCACTGGCGGTTAACAAAGCACTTGGGCGACAGGATTGATTGGACCACTGCCGGGCGATGTCGGCTCCGTCCTCAATCGTCAACGCCTGTTGATAAATCCATGACGTATCTTCCGGTGACACGGTATCCTGATAGGCCTGCTTTCGGGCACGGCTGTTTGTGCTGTCAGGGCGACCAAGACAAATCCCGATCTGAGTATGCCCGAAAGACTGAAGGGTCTTTAACCCGCTTTGAAACGCGGTATAATGATTGATATAGACGGAAGAGACATCTTCATGATGCTCACAAAACACAATCGGACCGTACTGCTCGTATCGTAAAATCTCATCGACCGGCAGACTGTGGGACACGACAATCAGTCCGTCAACTTCACGTTGGGCGAGGGCTTGAAGAACCGTCTGTTCATGTGACGCAATATAGTTCGTCTGCCACGTCAAAAAACGATAGCCTTCCTCAAAAGCGCACTGGGCAATCCCTTGCAGGATGGCAGCGTAGTAGGGATGATCGACGTAAGGCAGCATGACACCGATCGTTTTCGTTTGACCGGTCGACAACTGGACAGCGGTTTGATTACGGATATAACCGAGCTTTGTGATGGCGTCCTGGACGGCCCGGCGTTTATCTTCCGCGACGTACGGATGATCATTGAGGACACGCGAGACTGTCGTCACTGAAACCTCTGCTTCACGTGCTAAGTCACGAATGTTGGTCATCAAAGGTTCCTCCTAGCTGTTGGATAATTGTTGATGGATCTTAATCCAGTCCTGTCTCGTGATCGGGCCTTCCAGCCAAGCCGAACGATCGAGTTGTTCCGAAATTCTTTGAAGCAGTTCGACCTGATGAGCTGGCGGCAAGTCCGGGAATTGATCGACCAACGTATGCTTACACAAATAGTAACCGGTCGATGTGTGCAACTGTTCAATCGCTAATTCGTAAGCAACATTTTTCTGAACGAGACGAGACAAGAATGTTTGAACTGACATGAGAAGACCTCCCTTGTAGTGTATATCAAGACCGTAAACTATGAAACGCGTTTCACGGCAAGCAAAAACTGAGAGGTCCGTCATAAAAGTGGAAAATCCGGACTGGAATTGACCAATGGAAAAAAGAGGTCTATGATTGGTTCGAATCAAGATAAAGAGGGGCGAACGTAAAATGGAATCGACAGACTCGAAGCTGGCATTAAAAATGCTCGTTGTTCTATCTCGCACAATGCATGCAGTAGCGGAACAAGTGAAAGTAGACATCAAGACCCATCAGCTGAATTTATCGGAATTTGGTGTACTGGAATTGTTGTACCACAAAGGCGATACACCACTTCAACAAATCGGCGATAAAATCTTATTAACGAGTGGCAGTGTCACGTACGTCGTGGATAAATTAGAGAACCGGGGTCTCCTGGCCCGACGATCATGCCCGACGGATCGTCGCGTAACGTTCGGAACACTGACGGAGGCGGGAAGAGAATTAATGGAAGAAACGTTCCCGAAGCACGAAGCGTTCCTCACAGACTTGTTCAGTGACCTTTCGATTCCAGAAAAAGAACAGTTGATCGATCAGCTCAAACGGATCGGTCATCGTGCAGACCATTATACACATTCAAAAAAAGCCTAATCATCCTGATTAAGCTTTTTTTGTTGCTTTCTTTGAAATCAAACTAATTGACAAAAGAAAATGGTGTTGGTATATTTACTTACAGAATTTACTTTAAATAAAAGGGAGAAATAAAAATGACTAAATTACTTTATGTAACTGTAAACCCGAAATCAACAGAACATTCATTCAGCCTTCAAGCTGGTGAAGCTTTCCTCGAAAGCTACAAAGCAGCTAACCCGAACGCTGAAGTCCAAGTTCTTGATCTATATAAAGAAGATGTCCAAGAAATCGATACAGACGTACTCAGCGCATGGGGCAAATTCGCTACAGGCGAAGAGCTTTCAGAAGTAGAAATCGCTAAAGTCGGTACAATGACGAAACACCTTGAGCAGTACATGGAAGCGGACGAATACGTATTCGTGACGCCAATGTGGAACTTCTCATTCCCAGCACGTCTTAAAATGTACATCGACAGCGTTCTTCTTGCAGGTAAAACATTTGCTTACACGGCAGAAGGTCCTAAAGGATTGATGGAAGGCAAAAAAGCGCTCCACATCCAGGCAACAGGCGGTGTCTACACTGGTTCTGGCCTCAACTTCGGCGATGACTACCTCCGTCAAGCACTTGCTTTCACTGGTGTAACAGACTACAACTCATTGTTCATCGAAGGTATGGCAATGAACCCAGAAAAAGCAGAAGAAATTAAAGAAGAAGCAATCGCAAAAGCAAAAGAACTTGGCCGTTCATTCTCAACAGTCAACGCATAAGAAACGAAAATACCCGCTGTCCGTTCAACCGGACAGCGGGTATTTTTTGTTTACAGATGCGTTTTTTTCCGTAAGACGAGAGACGCAAACAGGAGTAAATCCTTCAATTTCTCGAGTCCGCGCGGATGACTCGAAATCCGGTACAGCCATTCCAACTTTAACTGCCGGAATAATTTGGGCGCCCGTTTACTGTGACCCGACCAGACATCAAAGGCACCACCGACACCGATGAAAAGTCCGCGGTCGACCTGATCGTAAACAGAGGCAATCCATTCTTCCTGTTTCGGTGCCCCGAGAGCGACCAAAATCAAATCCGCTTCGGCCGACCGGATTGCTTTTGCGGCTTCTTCTTCCTTGCCGAATCCGTGAAAGGTTCCGACGAACTGGATATCAGGAAAACGAATCGATAATTGCTGAATCAGCGACTTCATGACTTCCGGACGACCGCCGAGCAGAAAGACACGTTTTTTTAAAGCATCGGCAGTCCGGAGCAGTTCACGGGCCGTCTCGATGCCAGGTAATGTCGTAGTGAGCGGTTTCCCCATCCGTTTACTGGCTGCCGTCACGCCGATTCCGTCAGGCGTGATGAACGTCGCTTGTTGTAAAATATGCTTGTACGCGGGATCACGCAAAGACCGTAAAACGAGTTCCGGATTAGCGGTGACGAGAAAGGCCTTTTCGTTATTGTGTAAAATCGTTTTAATATGGGTATACCAATGCGACGGTGTTGCATCGACAAAAGGCAACCCGAACAACTGAATTGTTTGAATCATCTTTATTCCACCTCATATACCATCATAGCAGAATCAGGCCGGACGAACAGGGGCTTGAGACTGAAAAAGGAGCGAACGGGATGCATACAGCCTGGCAAGAGATTTTAAAAGAAGAGAAAGAAAAAGACTACTTTATCCGGCTCTGGGATTTCGTCAAGACTGCTTACCGGGAAACGACGGTTTATCCGCCGAAGGATCGGATTTTCCATGCCTTTGACGCGGTGGCACCGCAGGATGTCCGTTGCGTCATCTTGGGGCAGGATCCGTACCACGGACCGAATCAGGCGAATGGACTGAGTTTTTCCGTCAATGACGGGGTTGCAATTCCGCCGTCCTTACGTAACATGTACAAGGAATTAATGTCCGATCTCGGATGTCCGGCACCGACGACGGGTAATCTGGAAGCCTGGTCGAACCAAGGTGTGTTTTTACTGAATACGTCCTTGACAGTCGAAGCAGGAAAAGCGGGTTCTCACGCCAAAAAAGGCTGGGAATCGTTTACGGATCGCGTCATCGAAGTGCTTGGACAACAGGAACAACCGATTGTATTCATTCTTTGGGGAAACCATGCGAAAAGTAAAAAGAGTTTGATTGATACGAATCGGCACCTTGTTCTCGAATCCGTTCATCCGAGTCCGCTTTCGGCGAGCCGCGGGTTTTTCGGCAGCCGGCCGTACTCGCAAACGAACGACTGGTTGCAGCAACAAAATCGAACACCGATCGACTGGTGTATCTCCTGACATCCCAAAAAACCAATCTACTCCGTAGACTGACCTAGCAATATGAGACACATATAAAACACCTTGATTAGGCTGCCAGTACACCGTATTTTTTCGGTGTGAGGTAGCCTAATT
>NZ_JACSMV010000028.1:0-40876 GCF_018618835.1 Exiguobacterium sp. s145
ACAGGCATTATCAAGAAATTAAATATTTAGTGGCAAAGTTCTGTACTTTTTTCTGCAATTCACTGCACAAACCTATTGCAAAATACAAGTGCGGGACTCTTCTCTTCCGAATAATTCGGCGAAGTATTTTTGTGACCGATATACGTATAGTCATAGGTCTGTTTTTTTTCAAAAAAGTCCCGTTGCTGATAAAGCACGACGGCTTCCGTAATCACTGTGATACTGCTCGATAACATCAAGATCGTCAGCAACGCCGTGATGAACTTCAAGCCATACGTCATCGACAGGAGTGTCCGCGAACGATAACTGTTGGCAAACGCTTCTTTGATCTGCAAACGACCAATCAGCAGATAGACGAGTCCATTACAGACCAGTAAGACAAGCACTAACAGCAACAGGAACGGCAAATAAGGGTCAAGCGGCGTGACCTGACGCAACAGACCGAAGCTGAGAGCGAAAATACCAAGCACAATCACGGAATCGAAGGCAATTGACTTTCCAATCATTAGCGACAATCGTTCTCCCATCGATAAACGAACCAACAGCTCTTTACGGTTCATCGATAGTTCATAAAATGTCATCAAAACGGTGATGATGACGAGCGACCAGATGCCGAGGACACGATTCCGCTCAGCCTGTTCGTTATAACCCAGTTGCGGGTGATTCCCCGCATATGTATCAATCAAGTCCATCTTAAATGCTTTGACGGCAGAGGAAGATCCGATCCCGTAAAAGTTCGGTGTATAGGCAAGACGTGGATGCTCCCGTAACGGTTTGAACGTGAAGGTGATGTCACCAAGGAAAACACTGTCGTATGTACCGCTTCGAATCTGCTGATTCGCAAGGCGTTTCTCGACACCTGCCGTTTCGTAGATCGTCTTTGTACTCGAGAAACTGCCATTCGGCGTCTCTTCATACGTAAAGACCTCCACCTGATTTCGCTCGGCAGCGGCATAGATATCAGCAATCATCTGTTTTTCCGACTTTTTCGGATTCGGATACAGGGTCGTCGTATCAAACGGTTCAGCGAATCCTTCCAGTGTCAGCATGCGGCTTTCACCGATGATGAACAGACTCGTCACGAGAATCAACGTCATCAGTAAGACTTTTAATGGTTTCATCGGCATTCCCCCGTAATTCTGCAGCAATCGCTCGGCCACTTTTCTCTGTTTACCGTAGCATCTTCCGCCAATCCGCTTCTACTTCTCTCTTGCACATCAAGGAAAGCAGTATCTGAAAAATACCGTCGGTTCTTTTAACTTCGGTCTAGCGGACTGCAAAATACCGTAGAAGCAATCAGCTTTCAAAAAAAGATTTTCTTTTCGAACACCGCCTCGGATAAGTAGAGTTATCCTCCGTCTTCAAATCATCTTTTTTGAATCATGCCAACGGTTTTCTAAACTTTCCAATTGCCGACTGCCGTCATTTCTTCGACTGAATACGAAAAACCACTTGAAAAACCGCCTGTTTGCATCACTCCCTTTAGGATAACTCTACTTATACTGAAACTACCGCGGAATACATGGATATGCATATCTCAGATTGGATGCTCTCAGAATGAATGAAGCCTTAAAACAATGGATCCCCCTCGTTAACTCTCTTCTCTCCCGCCTTTCGATTCACCCGAATGAACAGGATGAATGCCGCCAGGCCGCACTTCTCCGACTTTGGAAATCAATCGAGGAAGACAAGGTCATGACGGTCACCTTCGCCCGGATTCGTGCGAAAGGAGCGATGCTTGATTATTTAGCGACCCGTAACCGGACACTGGCCGGTGAAGTCGCCGTCGAAACGTTACCGGAACTCCCCCGCCAGCAGCAAGTCTCGTTCACTTACTTACTCGATCAACTGAAACAGGAACTCTCACAGAAGGAATTCACAATCCTCCAAGCCCTGCTCCACGGAAACGAGGAGACACTCGGCTACTCGCCGGCCCGGCTCCGTTCGCTCAAATCAGAACTGAAACAGAAGGTTCAGGAGATCCTCCTATGATGACGTTTTACTTGGAACGGTTATTGGCCATCATCGAACAGTCACCGCGTTACAGTCCGCTGACGAAAAAAGCTTACCGTGCTGACGTCCGCCATTTCTGTACCCATGCGGAAACGATTGATATCCCCTCCCTCCACCGTTATATGAACCAGTTAAAACAAACCTATGCCCCGACGACCGTCGCCCGCCGGATCCATGCTTTGGCGACACTCTTCGATACCCTCGTCACTGAACGGTCCCTCACCAAAAATCCCTTATCCCAAATCAAAAAACCGTCCCATCCAATCCCGAAACACCGGACCACTTTCAGCTACACCGATGCCCGACGTGTCATCGAATTGATAAAAGACGAAACGACCTATGCCTTCTATTTCCTGCTTTTACATACCGGTCTGCGGTTCAACGAAGCCCGACAATTATGCCGGACCGATCTCGATCTGACCGAACGCCAACTGTTTGTCCGTCACGGCAAAGGACAAAAAACGCGCTATATTCCACTCCATGATGAGCTGATCACGGTCCTAACACGATACTTCGACGTGCAGCCAAACGACGGTTACTTGTTTCAAAACGACAATGGACGCCTTCTTGATCCGAATCAAATCCGGAAGCAACTCCGGCTCGCCAGTCAACAGATTCTTAAGCGGACACTGCGACCACACGACTTGCGGGTGACCTTCGCGACGACGCTGTACCGGGAACATCACGCCGATTTACTGACGGTCATGCGCCTGCTTGGTCATAGTGACGCCAAGACGACGCAACAGTATATCCTCCCGTCGTCAGAAGTCGCCCGCTCCTCAATCAATCGGCTCATGCCGACAACGCATCAATGATGTGCTGGAGCTTCGTGTCCTGACTGAGGATGTAGCCTTCCGTTGTCCGGGAGCTGCTGTGCCCAAGCAACCGTTGAATCTCAAGTAACCTGCAATCTCCCATCTGATAGAGATGTGTGGCAAAAGAAACACGTAAGTCGTGCGGATGTAACGGTCGTCCACGGGTAGCGAGTGACTGTTTGCGTAAAATATCACGCGCTTGTTGCTCATTGATTGCTTGACCACGAATGGAACGAAACACGAGTCCTGTCGTCCTTCCTCCTAAAAATACTTGTAGCTTATGGACCAGACTCTCTCCGAGCGGAACTGTCCGCAGGCGTCGTCCTTTGCCGTGTCGCACGAGTAACGTCGACGTCGCAAATTGAATATCCTCGATCGACAACAAACGGGCCTCCATGAAGCGGAGGCCCGTTTGACTGATGAGTTCGAAGAAGAGACGATACGTTGGATGATTGATTTGGCGAATCGTTTGAATCACCTCTTCAAGCGGGTGATGTTCGCGTTGCTGGATCTGCTGATGGACAATCGGACGGACTTGTTTCATTGGATTTATCTTAAGCCGTTTCGCACGGACCAGTTCATTTCCGAGTGCCGTCAACGCATGATACCGTCGCATCGCCGTTGCTGGTTTATAGTGTTGAATCAAATGATCAAAATACATTTGAAGGGACTTCTCCGACCATTCGACACAACGCTTCTTCATTTGCCGTAAATCACTTCGGTAGGCTTTAATCGTTTGTTTGCTGTAAGTGATATGCGTGAGCAGGTAGTGATCCAAATAGTCAATGTGGGTCATGGGGAAAACCTCCTGTAGAAAGTATCTCTTCTCCATTCCCGTTTCATTTTCGACTCAATCTTTAGATGATATCTTTTTTTTGCATCCGGCTTGTTTACTTTTCTCTATTTATTAGTAAGAATAGATATCTTTACCACCTTTAGAAATTTTCCGTTCTCATTTTAGATATCTACTTCCTGTAATTCTTATTTGGAAAGTACCGGATTCGATAACGTTGTGGATTTTGTAGAATCGATGCTGTCCACCATTAATTTAATGCCGTTCATTTTACTGATATTCAGCTTAATGTGAACCGGATCCTCATCATAGTTCAATTCATACTCAGCGAGGACTTTGTTCGTTTTTGTATCAACGATTTTGAAAAACGTTCCTACTCCGTAATTTCCATACAAGTCAAGTTCCATCGCACAAGTCTGCACTCCCATTCTGCATTACACATACCAAAAGTCTTGTATATGAACTGCCCAATTCGCTCATCTTTTACGATTCATTCATTAAAAATTGCTTAATAATCGTTTTGAGCCGTCTGTGGATACTGCTTTTTGTTCCACGTATGATCCTTGCTCAAAGTTTGATCCGATACGAGGAGATAATCCTCCTGTACTTCATCCGGCCGGTTAGGAATTGGGTCATTCCAAGTCGTGTCGAGATGGTACCACTGCCCTTCCAGCTTCACCATGTTCCAAGCATGTAATCCTCCGCCGGCATGTCCGGAAATGTAACGGATGTCGACACCTGCTGCCTGTAAAAGGAGATACGCTGTCAAGGCATATCCTTCGCAGACGCCTTCTCCGTTAAAAAGAATCGAGTATGGCGTATACGGACTTTCCTTGCTTTTTAGTTTGTATGTCGTATGACGAACAATGTAATCATTGACGTATCGGACTTTTTTATCATCCGACCAGTCGTTTGGTATTTTTTGAACGATTTGTTTGACCTTTTCGTCAACCTGATTCATCTGTTCCGGTGTCAGCGCATAATCGACCGTCACTTCGTAGTCAATGTACGATCCATAATCAAGTGATTGACCGTCTCCGCCTTTATACAACCGCATCAGATAAGGTTCATGGTGCTGGAGCCATTCCCAGGCTTGACCGCTCACTTTCGTAAAGGACTCTGCTCGTCCGACATACCGGATGACAAACTGTTTGTCATGTCGACTGATATGGTAAGCAAGCGCTTGTCCCATTTCTTCAGTAGACGTCACTTGCGCGGGCAACGTATAACGGGTGGCTTTCGGAGTCATTCCGACAGCTGACTTCGGAATCTCGATTGGCGAACGGGTATCTGCTTCATCCGGCGTCCCCAGCCATTGAGTAAAACCGGTTTTGAATGAGGTTTCCTGATAGGTCACGAACACAAGACTTCCTTGAACTATACTGCCTAAGACAAAGACGGATGCAATCAGACGAAGAAGCATCAGTTCAAAAAATGAAGTGAAACGGGACCAGGAGCCTTTGATCAACCGGTTGAGTTCACGATCAATCAAATCATCGATTCGTTTCGGATTAACGGAAAACTTACTTTTTACAGTATAGGAAACGGTATTATAAACGGGCTTCAAAATTTCAAATTGTTGACCCGGATGATCTTTCCATCGAGATAATTCAGGATGGACTATTTGGAGTTCCTGTCGAAGCATCTTGCGGATCGTTTTACGAAGACGCAATGAGCGAACAACACGGTGAGTAAGCAATAAAATCCCTAAAAACAGAATGAAATAGATGAAGAATGTTACCAAACAATCACCTTCTTAGTTAAATTGTAAATAAAATCCTATTTTTAATTGTATATGATACAAATTAGCTTCCCCTGATTTTTAATTCAGATATAATTAGCCTTCTAGACATTTAAGTACTGCAAAAAAATCTACTCCTTCTTAATAGTAAGAAGAAGTAGATTTTTTTAATCGCGACTATATAAATCGCGTGTATAGACTTTTTCTTCAACATCACTCAATTCAGGATGCATCCGGTTCGAAAGAATGACATCTGATTCTTGCTTAAACGCTTCAAGGTCACGGATGACACGAGAATTGTAGAAGGTATCTTCCTTCAACACAGGTTCGAAGACCGTCACTTCAATTCCTTTTGCCTTGATCCGTTTCATGATGCCTTGAATCGACGACGCGCGGAAGTTGTCTGAATCTGTTTTCATCGTCAAACGATACACACCGACGACTTTCGGATTTTGTTTGATGATAGTAT
This sequence comes from Exiguobacterium sp. s145, assembly GCF_018618835.1. Taxonomy (NCBI): domain Bacteria; kingdom Bacillati; phylum Bacillota; class Bacilli; order Caryophanales; genus Exiguobacterium; species Exiguobacterium sp. s145. The sequence continues at coordinate 5,832 of NZ_JACSMV010000028.1, forward strand.
CCGCAATGTAGTCTTTCCGTGTACGGTTCGCTTCAACGATCGCACCGATGATATTGTTTGGTACTTCATCATAATTCGCAAGGAGTTGCTTTGTATCTTTCGGTAAGCAGTAACCGCCATACCCGAACGATGGATTGTTGTAGTGATTGCCGATCCGGCTATCGAGTCCGACACCTTCGATGATTTGTTTTGTATCAAGATTACGAACTTCTGCATACGTATCGAGTTCATTAAAGAACGCGACACGCATCGCTAAATAGGTGTTAGAGAATAGCTTGATGGCTTCGGCTTCTGTTGAGTCAGTCAAAAGAATCGGTACATCCTTTTTAATGGCTCCTTCAAGTAAAAGGTCCGCAAACTGTTGTGCTCGTTCTGATTGTTCACCGACGACGATCCGTGACGGATAGAGATTATCATGAAGCGCTTGTCCTTCACGCAAGAACTCCGGTGAGAAGATAATGTTTGGTGTATCGAACTTCACTTTTAATTCTTGTGTGTAGCCAACCGGAACCGTCGATTTGATGACCATCGTCGCATCCGGATTGATGGCGAGGACTGTCGCAATAACACTCTCAACCGTCCGAGTGTTGAAGTAGTTCCGTGTTGGATCGTAATCCGTCGGAGTCGCAATAATGACGAATTCAGCATCTTTGTACGCTTCAAAATTATCAGTTGTCGCATACAGATTCAATTCTTTGTTTTGTAAGAAGTTTTCGATTTCGGCATCAACGATTGGTGATTTCCGATCGTTGACAAGCTCGACACGTTCTTTAATGATATCAATCGATGTGACTTCATTATGTTGTGCGAGTAGGACAGCCATCGAAAGACCGACGTATCCTGTTCCTGCTACTGTAATTTTCATATGTTTGCTTCTCCTTAAATTAAATCGTAACACCTTGGATTGTGTTCATGAATTCTTCTTTTAACTTTCTCAACATTTCTTTACTTAAGTCGAGCGTATCTTCTTTCACGCTAAAGTAAAATTTGATTTTGGGTTCAGTGCCAGATAGACGGAGTGTAATCCAAGTATCCCCTTCTAAATACAACTTCAATACGTTTGAAGTAGGCAAATCAATTTGCGACATTACTCCAGTTTGATAATTGTTTCTTTGACCCGAAAGATAATCTTCGATCATTACTACCTTTTTACCTGCCACTTCGTTTATAGGAGATTGCCGAACCTGTTGCATCATTTCTTGAATCTGAGTCGCACCATCTTTACCTTTTAAAGTTAATGATACAAGATCTTCTTGATAATAACCGTACCGGTTCATTAACTTAAGAAGTGCAGTGTGTAAAGTGATTCCTTGCTCATGATAGTATGCTGCAACCTCTGCAATGAATACCGCCGCTTGAACCGCGTCCTTGTCACGTACAAAAGCTTTAATCAAATAACCATAACTTTCTTCGTATCCAAATAAAAATGTATGGGAAGACTGTTCTTCGAATTGTTTGATCTTTTCTCCAATAAACTTAAACCCGGTTAGTGTATCGATTGTCTCCATACCATAATCTTGGGCAATTGTACGTCCAATCTCGGAAGTAACGATCGTTTTAAGGACAACTCCATTCACAGGAAGAGTTCCTAATCCCTTCTTTTGCTCGAGAATATAATATAGCATTAAGGCACCTGTCTGATTTCCAGTTAGCACTTCATACTGTCCTTGCGCATTTTTGACGGCAACCCCTAAACGATCAGCGTCCGGATCCGTCGCAAGTAACAGATCAGCATCATGCTTTTCTCCGTAACGAATTGCGTATTCAAAAGCAGCATGCTCCTCCGGATTGGGCGAGACAACAGTTGAAAATTTCGGATCTGGAGTCATTTGTTCTTCTACTAGAATGATATGCTCAAAGCCAAATCGTTTTAATCCTTCCGGAACAAGATGATGCGCCGTTCCGTGTAGAGGTGTAAATACAATCTTCATATCAGATTTTGCAACTTTTCGAAGTTGAAGGGTATCAAGTGCAGCCAGGTACGCTTTATCAAACTCTTCACCAATCATTTGTAACAAACCATTTTTCAAAAGAGTTTCATATTGTACAAATGGAATCATCAGTTCATTTTCGACTTGGTTGATATAAGAAGTGATGACTTCTGCCATCTCAAGCGGCATTTGGCCGCCGTCTTCCGCATAAATCTTGATTCCATTGTATTCAGGAGGGTTATGACTTGCTGTAATGACAATACCAGCGAATGAATTTAAGTAACGGATTGAGAACGATAACTCAGGTGTCGGACGAAGTGCGTCGAACACATACGATTTGATATTATAGTGACCTAGCACTTGAGCGATTTCCATCGCAAACTCTTCGGATTTATATCGAGAATCATATGCAACGACGACTCCACGTCGCATTGCTTCTTCTCCTTGCTCAACGATATACCTAGCGAGCCCGTCAATTGCTTTTCGCACTGTATAGACGTTTAAGCGATTCGTCCCAACTCCTAATTCGCCACGCATTCCACCTGTTCCAAACTCGAGCGTTTTGTAAAAACGATCTTCCAGCTCCTTTGGTTGATTCAACATCGTATCAAGCTCTGTCTTTAATTCTAAGTTGAGATTGCTATATGTAATCCATTGTTGCGATTTTTCGATATAATTCATAGTTCCTCCATCATGCTCTATCTAATCTTAACGACCAATTTCACTCGTAATCCATTCCATCGTTCCAAACACGACAATATCATGCGTGCCTTTCGTAATGATTAGATGATCTCCCTTTTTTACTTCTAACGCTTCATCGTCAGTTTGTAATAATCCAGTTCCCTCAATAATTGTCATCAAGGAAAACTGTCTACGACTTGGATAACAATAACCATCACTTACCTTGTGATGATACACATTGAACTCAGACGATTTGACTAGAGTTTGTATACTTCCTGCTTCGACCATCAATTCAGTAGGTTCAGCGAGAACCGGAACATCAGGAACCGTTGTTACAGCAAGTGCTTTCTCTAAATGAAGTTCCCGTTTAGCACCCTTATCATCTATACGGTCAAAATCGTACACTCGATAGGTCGTGTCACACGATTGCTGAGTCTCAAGAATCATGATTCCTTTACCAATAGCGTGGATGGTTCCACTCTCAACAAAAACAAAATCACCTTTTTGAACAGGTTGTTTTTTCAGTAAAGCGGTCCACTCTTCATTAGAGACAGCTGTTTCCAGTTCTGCTCTCGTCCGGGCAGTATGACCAAGAATTAGCTCGGCACCGGGTTCAGCATCAAGAACGTACCAACACTCTGTTTTACCGAACCGTTCTCCTTCCAAGCTATATGCCTGTTCATCATTCGGATGGACTTGAACAGATAAATCATCCGTGGCATCCAGTATTTTAACAAGTAGAGGGAATGTCTCATGAGTAAAGTCACCAAACAATTCTTGGCGCTGATTTTCCCAAAGATCGGATAAAGTACGGCCGCTGTAGGGACCATTGCTAACCTCATTTTCACCATTTTGATGGGCAGAAATCCCCCAACACTCACCAATCAAACCGTTTGGGATATCGTAATTAAAATCTGCTTTTAGTCGTTGCCCCCCCCAGATACGTTCTTGGAAAATTGGATTCAGTTTTAATATCATGTTTTTCTCCTTACTGTTCAAACTTTAATTAACTTTCACTTCATAGTTCCAAGCATGTTGAATGATTTCGTCTAAAGAATATTTAGGCATCCATCCTAACGCTTGATGAATTTTTGCCGAACTTGCTACCAATTGTGCAGGGTCTCCTTCGCGTCGGGTACCTAAATGAACATTTGCTTTATTTCCAGTAACTTTTTCAGAAGCTTGTATGATTTCTTTAACTGAATACCCTTTGCCATTCCCTAAGTTAAAGACTTCTTTAGTGATAGTATTATTCAGCAGACCATCTAACGCTAAAATATGAGCATCAGCTAAGTCACAAACATGAATATAATCCCGAATACATGTACCATCTTTTGTATCATAGTCTTGACCGTAAACAGTGATGTTTTCTCTTCTCCCGTTCAGGTGTTGTAAGACGATTGGAATCAAGTGTGTTTCAGGATTGTGATTTTCACCGATTGTTTGATCTGGATGTGCTCCAGCTGCATTAAAATATCTTAAAGTGACGTAGTTCAACCCATTTGCTTGATGCAAATCTGATAGTATTTGTTCAATCATCAATTTAGAATGACCATATGGATTAATGGGTTTAACAAGTGTTTTTTCCGTAATGAGCGCTTCTTGTACTAAGCCATAGGTCGCTGCAGTAGACGAAAATACAAAACTGTTTACTTGATGATCTATCATGACAGATAGAAGAGTTAGAGTAGCACTTACATTATTTAAGTAATACTTCATTGGATTAACCACTGATTCTCCTACAAGGCTGTTTGCAGCAAAGTGCATAACTGCTGAAATTTCATAGTTGGTAAAAATACTTCTGAGGATATTTTCATCGCCAAGCTCACCTTGAATAAAAACAGCACGTGAATCAACAGCAAACTGAAATCCTGTTGATAAATTATCTAAAATGACTACTTTTTTATTTTGATCAAGTAATTCTTTTACAACATGACTTCCAATATAGCCAGCGCCACCCACTACAAGAATCATTTGTTCACCTCTTCAAGTTTTTTTCTAAGTCTTTAATTAATAAATGCATTACTTTTTTTGAAGGTTTTATTTGGATGTCTTTTTTCAATTGGTTGATTAATTTCGAGTTGAAACGAAGCATTGATAATTCTTTCACTGTATAGACTTTACAATAATTTGAATTTCCCAGTATCTCGATAGTTGATTGATCCTCTAGAAAAGAATTTCGATTAATCAGTATTAATCTACTAGATCCGTTTAATGCTTCACTGATTGTGCTCCAACCGGGTTTTGTAATTGTAAAGTCAGAAGCCGCTATGTAATTTTGCGTTTCAGTATAGTCGCCTGGAATTTTAAATACATTCGGATGATTTATATCAACATGTGAAGAGACAATAAATTTACAATTTTCGGTTGACCACAATGAAGAATTGTTCTCAAATTGATTACTATGATTCACTTTCATACCTAGTCCATAAAAAATCACAGTATCTGACGATGAAATATCTAAATCAGATCTGATTTTTTTCACTTCCAAATCATCGATTTCTCGTGAAAAAAAATCATGTTTTTTAGTTTTTAGATTTGAATCAATTTGCCCTTCTAGACATAAGTAATGCGTCATTTTAGCATAGGCATCTCGCATGACTTTTAGCCTGGAGTCCAAAATAATATCTTTGTATACATCACTCCATAAAAAATTTGAAATTCCTATACTGGGAATATCCAAATCATATGCAGCTTCAATAGCCGTCGGATAAATATCTGAGATGATATAGTCAATATTCTGTTCAATCAAAAAATCACTTTCATCTCTTATTTTTTGCGTCCGATGGACGAGATATGATTCATACATCTCTTGAATTTTTAGATGATCTAGCTCCAAAGTATGTGGGTTTAATATATAACCAACATCTGTTTCCAAAGTGCGAAAAGAGATGCGAGAATCTATAAGTGATTTCTTTAATAAATTTTGAGCGAAACTATGACAAATAATAATATTGAAATGTTTATCATTTTTTAACAGCTCACGAATGATTGCAATACTCCTTGTAGCATGACCATATCCATAATCGGAAATGTAATAGGCAATATTCATTTATTTCCTCCAAACAAAAAACGGGAGAGAAGCATAGGTTCTCTCCCCGGGTAAGCAATTAGTAAATGACACGAGAGTCGGATTGATTGAAGCACGAGAGAACATCTGACCATTTATAATGAAGGCGAACAAAGTCTTCTTCTGTAATTTCAAGACCGGTCTGTACCTCGATGAATTCTAGTTCAGAAAGTGCATAAATACCGTGCTCTTTGCCTGCTGGCAAGTGAACAATATCACCGGCTTTAACTCGAGTAATTCGCCCGTCTACTGCCAAGTCTCCCTCGCCTCGAACAATCGTCCAAACTTCATCTCTCAGCATATGACGATGATAGGAAGAATTACGTCCGGCATAGATACAAATCCGTTTTGTGACCATTTCTTTTTGTTCATCGTATTTAGCGTAATCAAGCGTCCGCGTCCAGCCCCACATCCGTTCTTCATACATGGGTGGTTGGTCATATTGTCCAATATAATCTTTGATTTTCGGACTAGCTTCTTTTTCAGAGACTAGAATTCCATCAGGACTAGCTGCAATAACAAGGTTCTTTACTCCAATGACTGTTACCGGTATATCAAGTTCGTTAATGAGATGTGTATTTATACTATCTTCTGAAATGATACCTTTACCGATTTGAGACGTCGCCATTTCTTCCGTCAGCGTGTTCCACGTCCCTAGATCTTTCCAGTAGCCGTCATAAGGAACAGCGATGATGTTATCTGTTTTTTCAACTACTGCGTAGTCAAAACTGATTTTAGGTAATGTCGCATAAATATTTAGTAATTCTTGATAATCTAAAGGCAACTGATTTTCTTCAAGCGTTTTAAGCAAGTATCCTAAACGAAAAGCAAATACACCACAATTCCAAAGTGCTCCTGATTCAATCAGCGTGGCAGCATCTTCTTCAGAAGGTTTTTCTGTAAAATTTTGAACTTGAATATGATCGTTAGACATACTCGAATCTGTTGTAGGAACCATATAACCATATTTAGAAGAAGGATACGTTGGCTTTACACCAACTAATGCTAAATCAGCATTAGTTGAAATCAGCATTTTTTCTAATACTTTAACTTGCTCAAAAAATTGGTCATCAACATAAGGATCAACTGGTAACACAACTACAACTTCATTCTCATCCACGTTTTGAACTGAATATAGATGACTCGCAGCAAGAGCAATAGCTGGATATGTATCACGACGCTCAGGTTCGATTATTAAAGGAATGTGTTCACCAATTTGCGCATGAATCATATCTCGTTGCATTTTCGACGTCGCAACCATCGCATCGTTCGATAATCCGGTAGCTTCGAGTTGACCCCAAACGCGCTGTACCATTGACTGTTCCTGTAAATTATGGCTTTCAAGCACTTTCAAAAATTGCTTCGAACGTGTATCGTTCGAGAGAGGCCATAGTCTTTTGCCGGACCCGCCTGACAATAGAACAAGTTTCATATCACACTTCCTCATTTCTCTTTTTATTATTGATTAATGATGTCATTTAAAGTCTCTTTATATTTGTTAAGAGAAAGTTCTTTTTTCAGATACGAATCAAGATATTCGCGACCACGCATTCCCATTTTATAACGTTCTTCGTGCGTCAGATTATAAATTGATTTAATGTTTTCAATAAAATGTACGTAATCTTGTGGTTCCGAAACCAATCCAGAGTTGCTTGTCGAGATTAAAAATTCAGCCTCACTGCCTTGTTCAAGAACTCCTAAAATAGGTTTTCCTGCTGCCATGACACCATAAATTTTACTAGGAACAGACACGCCTTTTATTCCCTTTTGATTCACAACAAGATGGACGTCCGCCACATTCAAAGAATATTTAATGAATTCTTTTGGCTGATACGGTAAAAACGTAACATTTTTTAAGTTTTCCTTAGACACGTAGTCCTGCATTTCTTTTTTTGATGCCCCTTCACCGATATATAAAAAGTGAATGTCTGGAATAGACTGCAATTCAGAAGAAATTTTGATCAAGTTCTCTAAATCATAATATAGACCTAAATTCCCAGAGTACATAATCACGAACTTGTCTTCTAAATTGTATTCGTTTAAAAATGCCAAAACATGAGTGTCCTTTTTAGATAACGGAATGATTTCGTTCTCATCCGTCCAGTTATTAATTACGCTGTGACTGAGTTGATGATTTTTTCCGAAGCGATTTTCTAGTGTTTGTTTCATATCGTTGCCTACTAAAATAATATGATCAGAAAAACTACAATTCAGCTGATCAATTTGTTTAGCAATCTTATGTACGGTTCCCCCTGTATAATTTACGGCCGCTGCTTGCTCAGGATTAAAATCTTGAATATTGTATACGTGCTTAGACCGTTTTAAAAACTTTCCGATTGTTCCTATTAACCCACCCAAGACCGGGGGTTGCGAAATTGTATAAATTAAATCCACATTCTTTTCTTTTAACAAGGCAATGTTAGCTAGTACAAAGTATTGTAAAATATACTTCATTCGACTTAACTTCGAACGTTTATTTACTTGAGGAAGTTGGACACGAACAATCTTCATTCCATTCCAGTATTCTGTTTCAATTTTCTTTTTAAACTTTCCAGAATAAGTGTCTTGACTGTATCCTGGTTGTGCCGCAATAACAGTGATTTCAAAATCATCTTTAATGTGCATACAAAGCTCGGTCATCAGTTGACCTGTTGATGCGTAATCAGGGTAAAAGTAATTGATTACAAATGCTATTTTTTTCATTTTCTTACCTCTCGTCCTTGAACTCTAATATTTTTATCAGACGTTGAATATACATCTCTTCGGTGAACTTTTCTTTAGCTTTACTTCTATTCAAAAAACCAACCTTTGTAATTTTTTCTTTCTGAACATCTAGAAGTTTATCAACAATAGAATCTATTGATTTTTCTTTGACATAGAAGCTATTCTCCTCATGCAGTACGTCTTTTATACCGCCTATTCCAGTAGTTACGCACAATAATCCACTAGCCATAGCTTCAATAACTGAAATTGGTTGACCTTCATTAGGATAATAGGTTGGCAATAAAAATACTTCTGCGTCTTGTAAGAGTTTCTTTTTTGAATGGCCGTCCACTACCCCGTGATAGAAAAAAATTTGGTCGAATTTTTTATCATTAACAATTTCATTTATAATTTTTTCACTATCTTTTTCAAAAAAACCGCCTGCAATATGCAGTTCGAATTTATTCGGCATAATTTTTTCAAGTTTTTTAAATGCATCAATGACCTCTTTGTAACCTTTTGTTTTGATTAAATTACTCAAATATAATAATTTGATTTTTGCAGAATGTTTTCTTTTACTTAAAATTTCTTCATACTCATTTTCTGTCATGAAGATAGAATCTTCCGCAAAATTTTCACATATAAAAATTTTTTCCTGACTTATTACATCATCAAATAAGAATCGATGACTTTCTCCCAAAACAATGATTTTATTTACACGACCAATTAAAAGCCTATTAAGAAATTTTTGGAAACCATTCATACTTTTGTATAATTTTTTATAATATCCTCCATGATAATGCAAAGTTATATTATTTTTTTTTATTAGTAATAAAAAAATAATCATCAAATCTCTAAGATTACCTATTTTTGAGTGAGCAATAGTGAAATAGGTAAGTTGGTTTTTCAGTTTGAAAATATTATAAAATGCAGCTGGAAGTTCTTTTTTGTTTGTAATATTAATCTTTTGAACATTGTATTTTGCATTAAAATTTTTAGAGTTGATCATTGATTGTAAGGCTTTTGATAAGCCATGTATTGGTGGTGGAAATTGACCTATCATTGCTAATTTTTTTCTCATAATATCTCCTAATTAATAATATCTATTCTTTTTATATTTTTCGCTTTTTCTGTAATATATTTGTAATTAAGTAACATGTATAGAATCAAAATAGTAATATTGAGCCAAAAGGTATTGAAATTTAATTTTATAATATTTATTGTAGCAACAACTATAATAAACATTGAATTTAAAAATAAATAATTAATATTAAATCTATACCAAACAAATCTAGATACAGTTGTTTTAAAAACAAAATAAATAAAATAAGACAGTCCTATTGATATAGAAGCTCCTAAAGCAGAAAAATTTTTTGTCAAAATATAGCAAAGACTTATATTTATGATCGAAACAAGCAATGCAATCCATAGATTTAAATTGCTTCTCCGCTTAAATGCAATTCCTAATCCAGTAGATTCAGAAATTGTGTAAAATACAGGATATAACAATAAAAAAGGCAAATAATTTACTATATTTTTATAGTCGCTAGGCACAAGATTAGGAATAATCGGTTGAAGAGTAATTATAATCAAATATATGGTTACCATACAAAAGCATACTAATGAGTTCATCGTCTCGAATTTATTGTTTGATACTTTCTTTTTTTCCCATTTAAAGGCTGTCGGTAACCATAAATTTGTAAATATAGATTGAAAAATCAGTATCAAACCAACTATTTTCAGAGCAGCTAGATATTCACCTAATTCTTTCAAGGTTGAAAATCGTGATAGAAAATAACGATCTGTTGAATTTAATAACCAAATGACAAGAGAAAAAGGAATAAACGGTATCCCATAAGCTAATAACGGTTTAAGACCTTTAAAATCAATTAAGTACTTAAAATATGTTACTTGATTATTTTTATTAACTAATTTGACAAGTAAGAATAAATCTACTACCAACTGACCTACAATAGTAGAAAATATAATCATTTCAAAGTTATTGTTTACAAATATTAAAGTAATCAATGTCAGTATAAAAATCAGGATTTTTATACTGACATTGATATTTGCAAATTCTTTCCCTTGTCCTTTCATTCTCAACGTCAATAATATAAACCTTTCAATAACTAAAAATGGTAACCAAATAGAAAACAAATAGACTAACCAAATACTTTCTCCTAAAAACAAGTAATTATTGATTTCATTTTTAAATATAATTATGAAGAACAAAAAACTAATGGATAATATAAATGGTAAAGAAAAGCATTTTAAAAGTAATTTCCCCTTATCTTCTGCTTCATAGTACTCTCTAACATAAGAGTGATCCATCCCTAAGTACAAAATTGAATTAAGTAGGAGTTGCACAATAAAAAAAATTGCTGTTTTACCATACTCTTGTGGATTAACTAGCCAAGTTATCATAGGTATAGTTAACATAGCTATTAATGAGGACAATAGTGGACCTAAAATAAACCCCAAATACTTACTTTGTTGAATTTTGTTTATTGCATTCATGTCTCTTCAGGATCCTCACCATATTATTTTGATTCAAGTATACTGTTTCATTAGTTTCTAAGCTTTTTCTAATTAAAGTTTGCGGTCCAATACTAACGTTATCATCGATTAAGATATCTCCTATGACCACTGCACTAGGATAAATAGTTACATTATTTTTTATAATAGGATATTTGTTTTTAGAAGAACCTATCGTTACGTTTTGATAAATATTTAAATTTCTACCTATTTTCACACCATCACCAATAACAATACCTGTCACATGATGTATTTGAAATCCAGTTCCAATCAATGCTTTATTTCCAACTTCTACTCCATATTTTTTTATATTGTTATTTCTAATAAATATAGAAATCAATTTGCCAACACTGTTTTTAGAAAAAAAGTAGTGTTGGCATCTAATTAGTGATGTTACTCTGAAATTCAAATCCAAAATAATGTATCTAACAAAATTTAATCGCGATAGTTTTTGTTCGTATCTAACTTCATAATCACTTTTTATCAAATGTTTAAGTTGATTATAATTCATAAGTCATTCCTTATTTCCTTCCAAAAACCATTCAACAAATTTCTTTATACCGTTTTTGAAATTAGTAGTCGGATTGTATCCGAGCATCTGTTTAGCTTTCGAGATATCAGCATAAGTTTGAAATACATCTCCAGGTTGCTGTTCTAATCTTTTTAGCTTTGCTGTTATATTTAGTTCATTTTCAATCGTTCGAACCATGTCTGTTAAAGAAATCGTTTCTGATTCACCTAAATTAAATATTTCATACACTTTTTGATTTTCTGTCACATACAAAATAGACTTATAAATACCATCAATAATGTCATCAATATACGTATAATCTCTTTTCGACGTTCCATCTCCGTAAAAAGGAATTTCTTTTCCTTCATAAATCATTTTAGTGAATTTATGTATCGCTAGATCAGGGCGTTGCTTTGGACCGTATACCGTAAAGAAACGAAGTTGTATGACATCTAAATCATATAAATGATGATAAACATGACTAGTAACTTCACATGATTTTTTTGTAGACGCATACGGTGAAATTGAGCGATCAACTACATCGTCCTCATGAAAAGGAACTTTCTCATTATTTCCATAAACTGATGAGGAAGATGCCGACACAATTTTTTTCACATTAAATTCTTTACAAGCCTCTAGAATATTTAAAGTACCTTTAACATTTACATCTTCATATAGTAAAGGATTTTGAATTGATGGTCTCACTCCAGCCATAGCTGCAAGATGGACTATTAAATCAAAAGAATGATCTTTAAAAGCCGTTTTAATAAAAAATTCGTCTCTTATATCACCTTCAAGAAGAGTGTATTTTTTATTTTCTAGTTGCTTTTTTATATTATTTCTTTTAATTTGAGGATTATAAAAATCATTAAAGTTATCAATGTTTACAACCTGATGTCCTTTCTTCAAAAGAAATTCGCTCAAATGTGATCCAATGAATCCTGATCCACCCGTAATTAGAATTTTCATTTAATATCCTACTTTCCTAATTAGTTGAAATCTCAGAGCATCTACTATTAACTTTCTAGAATATCTAGAAATCAACAGACATTTTAAAATATAATATATTTTAAAATGTAATTTATTTTCGCTTCTTGCTTTATCAAATGCTATTTTAGCTAAATTGAATTTTTGTCGTGAATCGTTATCGTAATTTCTACTGATAAATTCATTCAAGTTTTCCTCAGAAAAGGAATCTAGTTTTTGTTCTTTTTTCTGTCGTTCTTGATACATTTTTTGTATGTAGTCAGCAATTATAAATTGCTTAAAACCTTTAGAAATTGAAATACTGTTATCACGAACTCTATAATCTACTAAATACTCATTTAACAAGTAAATTTTTAAGTTATTAGTAACCATTCTCAGCAAAAAATCGTAATCTTGGCTACATTCAAAATTTCTATATCCATTCAACTGAATAAATGTGTTTCTTTTCATCAACCATGAAGGATGTATTAAAAAGTTCATAATTTCTAAGCTTTTTTTTATTTGTTTATCATTCATACTTACAAGTTGTTGTTCACCGAATTTTTCACCGTATTCGTTAATATATCTACAATTAGATGTAACCAAATCTACTTCATGATTGGCCTCAAAAATTTTCATTTGCTTATCAAAGCGATTTACAGAGCTGATGTCATCTGCATCCATTCTAGCAATATATTGTCCCGAAGAGGCTTTAAAAGCTTTATTTAAGCTCAATGCCAAACCAATATTTTCTTCATTTATTATTATCTTAATAAAATCATACTGGTTTTCATAAATTTTCAATCTATTTACAATTTCAAAATTATTTTTATTATCGATGACTATGATTACTTCAAAATTTTTATAAGATTGATTTAGAAGAGAGTTCATACTCTCTTCTAACCAAAAAACATTCTCATTGTACGTTGTCATTAAGACTGAAATTGCTTTCATTATATTTACCTTTTCTCTCTTTATTCCTCATTTTATCATCTACAAATTTACACATATACATAACAATCACTGCATATAAACATAGTTTAAACAAAGTAATAGGATCGTAAGCAAACCATCTAGGGATTGTGGAAAATGCAAAAGTTATATAAATTAAAGTACTCTGATTATTTGAAATATAACTACTTCTGAATAAAAATGCTAAATATATAGAAATAATTATGACCCCAACAAATGAAAACCAAACATAAAAATATGTTGAAATCAATCCTCCGCCTCCAGATGGAGTAATCTGCTGCGAAAAATATGATAGCTTTCCTGATAAATCTACTGTTGAAGATGGCATAAATATTCTTTTTACAAATTGAAAAAACGCATCTATTCTAAAACTATTATCGAATATATTATTTTCAATTAGCCCTACATAAACAGCAGAATTATAAAAAACATCTCCTTGATTACTACCTATATATTCGGAACCATCAATTCTATAATTTTTAAAGTTTAGTATATTTTCTAGTGATAAATTCACTCTGAATTTTTCAATTATTTTCATGAATATGAACCCTAAAGATACTGAAATCCACATCAACTTTGAAGAAATATATTTTTCAAAAAAGACAATGAATAATAATATCAACAATTGTAATACTTCAATTCGACTTCCATACATAAAATTTTTAAGAGAATATATTAAACATATAAAAAATATGAATGATATTTTTTTCTTGTTTTTACCTGAATATAAGTAACTACTTAATACAAAAATTAAAAAGTACTCGTTTACCGCATAACTTTGTGTATCATTAACAGTTCTATATCCACCGTTTGAAAAAATACTTTCACCTTTTTTACCTACTAAAGTAATTACAAACATAATAAATATCGAAAAATAGTATATCAATATATTATTTTTCACTTCAATTCTATCCGAAATAGATTTATATTTTTTATGAATTTTATCACTAGTAAACAAATAAATAAAAAATATAAATACAGAGTGTATTAAGAGTGCTTTATAAAAATATTCATTAGTTTGATAAGCTGTATAGAAAGCAATTTGATTGTCACTAATAAAATATGGTGATAAATAAAGTAAATAAGAAATCATAAAGATTAATAGTAACTGAATAATTTTTGAGTTCTTATACTTCCAAATGAGAAAAGCATTCAATAGTATCGCGAACATAAACAAATTATTATTCTCTGAATAACTATTTTGCAAAATCAAAATCACAAAAATAATAGATATTATAATTTTTTCTATAATAGAATTAATATACAATCTCATTTAATCACCGTTTCTTTTTTCAACTATTTAATTCTCTATTTTAAAATCAGTGATATTTAGTCAAACATTCTTACTTTCTCAATTTCTTTTGAAACCTTCTCTAAGTCGTGTCTAACCATAATTTCTACAAGCTGCTCAAACGATGTCTTAGTAGGATTCCAGCCTAAAACACTCTTCGCTTTTTCAGGTGTTCCTAAGAGTTGTTCTACTTCTGCCGGACGGAAGAATTTCGGATCTACGGATACGATTAATTCTTTCGTCGCTTTGTTGTATCCTTTTTCATTTACACCTGTCCCAGTCCACTCAACCTCGATACCTGCATGCTTAAATGCCAACTCAACGAATTCACGAACTGTGTGCATTTCACCAGTCGCAATGACGAAATCTTCAGGCTTGTCGTGTTGTAACATCAACCACATGCACTCGACATAGTCTTTCGCATATCCCCAGTCACGTAAAGAATCCAGATTACCCAGTTTTAATTCTTTTTGTTTTCCTTGTGCGATGCGTGCTGCTGCAAGCGAAATTTTACGTGTAACAAATGTTTCGCCACGACGTTCTGATTCATGATTGAAGAGAATACCGTTTACAGCAAACATGTTATACGATTCACGGTAGTTTTTCGTAATCCAGAAACCATACATTTTGGCGACACCGTATGGTGAACGTGGATAGAACGGTGTTGTTTCTGATTGTGGTACTTCTTGAACTTTTCCATAAAGCTCTGAAGTTGAAGCTTGATAAATACGAGTTGTTTCAATTAATCCAAGAATTTTTACGGCTTCAAGAATTCTTAATGTACCAACTGCATCGACATCTGCTGTGTATTCTGGTACATCAAATGATACACGTACGTGCGACTGAGCAGCTAAGTTATAGATTTCATCTGGCTTAATTTCACTGATCAAACGGATGACGTTTGAAGTATCCGTGATATCTCCATAATGAAGGTGGAAGTTTTCATTGTTATACATTGATTCTGCTTCATTTTCATTCATGACATCTTCTAAACGCTCTTGGTTATACGAAGAACTACGGCGAATAACACCATGGACTTCATAGTCCATTCCCAGTAAAAACTCTGCTAAATACGATCCGTCTTGTCCCGTAACTCCTGTAATCAATGCCTTTTTCATTTGATTCACTCCTATGATTATACTTTTTTTAATGTCTCTGTATTATTTAAGAACCACTCGTATGCTAACGAGATACCATCTTCTAATTTCACATCAGCTTTCCAGCCTAGCTGATTAATTTTTGTTGTGTCCACTAATTTACGTGGTGTACCATCTGGTTTTGTCGTATCAAATTTTAGTTCACCTTCGAATCCGACTACCCGTTGCACCGTTTCAGCAAGTTCCTTAATCGATACGTCTTCTCCCACACCAATGTTGATGATTTCATCCTCATTGTAATGATTCATTAAGTACACGCAAGCATCTGCTAAATCATCTGAATACAGGAATTCACGTTTTGGTGTTCCTGTTCCCCATACTTCAACTGACGACTGATTCGATAATTTCGCTTCATGGAATTTACGAATCAAGGCTGGCATAACGTGAGAAGACTGGAGGTCAAAATTATCATTTTCTCCGTAAAGATTCGTCGGCATCGCCGAAATGTAATTTGTTCCATACTGTTTGTTGTAGGACTGACACATTTTGATTCCAGCAATCTTAGCTAAAGCATAAGCATCATTTGTCGGCTCTAACGGACCTGTTAATAGATACTCTTCTTTTAAAGGCTGTGGTGCTAATTTAGGGTAAATGCATGTACTACCTAGGAACAATAACTTTTCAACTTGATTCCGGTACGAAGCGTCAATTATGTTCGTTTGAATCATCAAGTTGTCACGTATAAAGTCAGCTGGGAACTCATTGTTCGCAACAATCCCACCGACTTTAGCTGCTGCTAAAAAAACAAACTCGGGCTTCTCATTTTCAAAAAATGCATCGACCCATTGCTTATCGCGTAAATCTAATTCTTTACTTGTACGAACTATTAAGTTTTTATAGCCCTCTTTTTCAAGTTTACGGAGAATAGCAGATCCGACTAAACCACGATGTCCTGCAACATAAATTTTAGAACTTTTATTCATCATTCCATTCACACTACTTTCTCAAATTAATACGCATCTTTTGAACCAAATAATACTGTAATAGTTTTTACAATAATTTTTAGATCCATCATGAAATTCCTGGTTTTAATATACAAAATATCTAAATCCACCATTTCTTTAAAACCAATATTACTTCGACCGCTTACTTGCCATAATCCAGTACATCCTGGAACAACCGATAGACGTTGTAAGTCGTATGAAGTATATTCTGCTACTTCGCGTGGAAGCGGTGGTCGTGGACCGACAAGCGACATTTCACCTTTTAAAACGTTCCATAATTGCGGCAACTCATCCAAGCTCGTTTTACGAATAAAGCGTCCTACTTTTGTGACTCGAGGGTCATTAGCCATCTTAAACATGGCACCGGTCGTCTCGTTTTGTTGTAACAGACTAGCAAGGCGTTCTTCTGCATCTGAAACCATCGATCTAAATTTAAACATTTTAAACGTTTTCCCGTTCAAACCTACTCGATCTTGAGAGAAGAAGATAGAAGATTTTTTATCTTCCACTTTAATAATTATTGCTAATAAAACTAGACATGGACTCAGTATAAGTAATCCAAACGATGAACCTATTACATCTAACAGCCTTTTAAAGATAAGATAACTTTTAGACTCTTCTAACGAAATCGGATTAATAACAAAGGTATCAGGGACTCTTTCAAAGTGTGCTTCTTCAATCAATACTTTTGAAACAGAAGGAGAATCTGTAAGTGTCGTGACAGCTGTTTCCTCTTGGATGGAACTTAATTTATCCAAAACAACACTCTCCTTTTCATTTGGTTACCGGGACTTTCAAATCAAGTAGTTCATACATCATTTCACGTACATCATCACTTAAATCTTCTCGTTTCAAAGCAAATTCTAGCGTCGTTCTAATGAAACCAAGCTTTTCACCAACATCGTAACGTTTCCCGTCAAACTCATAAGCAAAGACACGCTGCATTTCATTAAGACGCGTAATCGCATCGGTCAATTGAATTTCACCGCCTGATCCTACTTCTTGTGTCTCCAAGTATTTAAAGATGTCAGGTGTTAATAAGTAACGGCCTAGGATAGCTAAGTTTGATGGTGCTGTTCCCGGCGCCGGTTTCTCCACAAATGATTTCACTTTATGTAACTGTTTCGAAATACTGGTGCTCGGATCAACGATGCCATAGCGTTGTGTATCTTCATCAGCAACCGGTTGTACACCAATGATCGAACTGTTGGTAATCTCATACTGCTCAATCAGTTGTTTTGTACATGGCACTTCTGCCTGAACGATATCGTCACCCAACATCACAACAAACGGTTCGTTTCCGATGAAGGCTTTTGCTTGAAGAATCGCATCCCCAAGTCCTTTCGGCTTTGACTGACGAATGAAGTGAATATTGATATTTGTTGTTGCTTCCACTAAATGTAATAACTCGGATTTATTTTTTGCGATTAGATTGGCTTCGAGCTCGGGAACGGAATCAAAATGATCCTCAATCGCCCGTTTTCCTTTCCCGGTAATAATCAAAATATCTTCAATTCCGGATTCAATGGCCTCTTCGATGATGTATTGAATTGTCGGCTTGTCGACGATTGGTAACATTTCTTTCGGCATCGCTTTGGTTGCCGGTAAAAAGCGTGTTCCTAATCCAGCTGCTGGAATAACTGCCTTTTTTACTCGTTTCATCTCTAGCACTCCTAAACTATTTTATATTTGTCAAAATATATTTTCTTTTACAATCTTTCCTTAATTTAAGATAACACATACCATAATCTACTTACTATATAGTTTTCCATTTCTTCATAATGTAAGCGTTAACAAGAAAAAAAGAGAGTGTTATCACCACTCTCTTTTACTTTGGTCCAATTTTTTTCAATTAGACCCATTGACCTTTCCAGTTTTTTTCAACCGGATTAGGTGGGTTGAAAGTTACCAATTGATTGAGAAGAATCGCTTCGTTGTTCTCGTAAATTTCTTCATACAGCCAATCTTCCAGTTCATTTTCTAAAAACTTCCGGCATTGTTCCCAGTAGAATGGACGTTTCTCAGTATGATGGGCATCCGATGCCACCAGATGTGCCAAACCATTTTCAAGCAGAGCAACAGCAAAACGTTGTACGTCTTTTCCGTACTTACCAATCAAACTCGCACATGTCACCTGACTGATTGCTCCGTTTGAAATCAACTCAAACAGCAGCGTCGGGTTTTGAATGATCGCTTTGTTTTTTTCCGGATGGGCAATTACCGGGATATAGCCGTCAGAAATCAATTCGGCAAAGACTTGACGCGCATACGATGGAATCCCGCTCGATGGAAACTCAATTAATAGATAACGGGATCCGGCAAGCGGTAACGCGACTCCTTTTTGAACTTCCTCAATTAATTCTCCCGTCAAACGGATTTCATGACCGGGATAGACGGTGACGGGGATGTTTCGTTGATGGAGCAGAACGTTTAACTCATCGACCGTCAATTTAACATCTACATCTTCCGTCTCGAACTGCGGATGGAACAGATGCGGTGTCGCAATGATGCGTGTTACCCCTTCATCTGCTGCTTGTTCTGCCAGTTGTAACATCTGTTCGATACTTGACGGACCATCGTCGACAAGTGGTAAAAGGTGACAATGAAGATCAACCATGTTGAAACCCCTCATTCATAGGAATAGTAGTATTGATATGCTGAATCATCCGTCAGCTCCCGGCGGTTCAGGACGACGCCGAGAATTTTTGCTTCTGCTAATTCGAGCTGTTCTTTAGCCTTCAGCACACGTTGACGATCCGATGTCATGCAGCTGACGACAAGGACGACGCCATCCGTCAGTTTTGATGTAATCCGGCTGTCTGCGACTTGCAGTAACGGCGGTGCGTCCAAAATGATGACATCATACTTCTCCCGAAGTTGGCCGATCAGGTTGCCCATTGCCTTCGATGATAAAAGTTCTGCCGGATTCGGCGGAATCGGTCCCGCCGTCAAAATCGACAGGTTCTCGATTTTTGTCGGGATGATGGCTTTTTCAAGCTCTGCCTGACGTGTCAGCAGACTGGATAAGCCAAGACCATTCGCTACCTTAAATGTATAATGTACCGTTGGACGCCGCATATCGGTATCGATGATCAAGACACTTTTCCCCTGTTGGGCATATGCGACCGCAAGATTCGATGAAGTCGTCGACTTCCCTTCGCTTTGTGTCGCTGATGTTACGAGTAACACTTGAATCTCTTTATCCACTGCCATGAATTCGATATTGGTCCGGATTGTCCGGTATTGCTCTGCAATCGGTGATTTCGGTTGTGTGACTGTAATCAGATTCCGGGCATCTTTATGCATCTTGTTTTTCTTAGCCATATTGTTTTGCCGCCTCCCGCTTGTTCACTTTCGCTTTAGCTGATGTCTTGAAGACCTTGCTCTCAATGTCCGGAATACTGCCCAACACCGGAAGATCGAGAATTTGTTGCACTTGATCCTCTGTCCGGATGCGGCGATCGAGCACTTCACGCAAGAAAGCAAGACCCACACCCAGCAGGAAACCGACGACGCCGGCGATTGCGGTATTCAATAAGATATTCGGACTGACGGGTGAAGTCGGAATTCCTGAGACCGACAACACTTTGACGTTATCCACATTCATTAAATCAGCAATGTCTTCACTGAAGACTTTTGCGACCGAGTTGGCAATATTCGATGCAAGGGCGGCATCCGTACTTTGGACTGATACGTTGATGACCTGTGAATTTTGTTCACTTTCGACAGTTATCATCTCGTTTAATGCCGAAATACTGCTCGGTGCATTTCCGACTTCTTCCTGAACCTTTTCTAAAATCGCCGGGCTTTTAATGATGACCCGGTATGTATTGACGAGTGTGACCGAGGACTGGACTTGTGACGCATCAATCACATCGTTTTCCTGTTTTTTTGGTGTGACGAGAATTTGTGTATCTGCTTGATAAGTTGGTTTGATCAAAAACGTACTGACGGCAAATGCAATCAGGGCCGCTACAACCGTTAATGCAAGAATCCGCCAAAGCGATTTCTTTAAAACTGAAAATAGTTCTTGCAAGCTAATCGTTTCATTCATGATTTGATTATTCTCCTTTATTTGTCTAATGCAGTGACTTTTTATCAACTAAAAATTAGTATAACAAAAAAATTGGAAATGGTTGATATAATTTTAGGAAATATTATACGTTTATTGAAACAGGTTGCGTATAATAGAAAACGACATGTTTTTTGTTATATATAAATTCCCGTAACTCGACATAGGAGGAAAAAAACTTATGCATCGCTCCCTACAAGCACTTCAATACTATACATCTCATTCGGAAGAAGACATTCAACGTCTGCATGAGCGTGTACGTTCCAGTCTCGACTCAACCGAATCACTAACCGATACGTTGATTCGACTGACCGGTCAGACACCGCTCGTTCCCTTCAAACAGGACACGGTGACTACCGACGAATGGTCCGCTTTTTTAGCCGGTAAACATCATCAGACGTTGGCTGATTTTTACGGCACGCTTGTCGCTCGTCCGATTCTTGATGAAGATGGACCGGTTGCTCCGAAAACCGACGAAGACAAGGCCCCACACTTATCCCGTACACAGCCATCAGCAGAACCCGATGTTTCCCGGAGAAAAAAGGTGAAAGTCAGACGCCAATCGCGCTCAAAACGGTCGATCCCTTGGGGCTGGCTCGCACTTTTGATGGTATGTTTCCTTCTCGGAGCCGCCGGAACGTATGTCTATTCCAACTACATCGCAAGTCCGAATATAATCGAACCGAAATCAACGGTCGAGGAACCGGTAACAGTCGAAGAAAGTCAAACAACGGATCAGGACACAGAGAACACGAACGCAGATGTAATGGAAGAATCCAACATTCTCTACATCAAAACAAGAAACAGCAACATCTACAGCGATGACACCTTAACCGACGTCCTCTACGAGGCCGACTTCGGTGATGGCTACCGGATTCTCGAAACAACGGATACGGTCAGTAAAATTGAACTGACGGCCGAACTGACCGGTTACATCAAAAACAACGAAACAACCAAAACACTTCAGGAAGACTCAATTGCAGATGAATCTCTCTTGGCATGGGTTAATGATAATCTCGACACAAGCTTCGTGACAGGAACACTCATTGACCTTATCGGCAAAACAAGCGCAGAGTTGAATAGTGATTACGGGGCACCAGAACGAACTTTTTCGGACGAAGTCAACACTTACTTATTTTACGGCAATCGTTTCTTTACTCTTCAAAATGATAAAGTGATCGCCATTGACTGGTTAGAAACAAGTCTTACGAATGAGCAACTGGCGACTTTGGCACCACTGCAACTCGAAACGGAAATAACTGGTCTTGTGACGAGTAATTCCTATCGCTTGCAACGATTTGAAAAGGAAGGAAATGGTTCTAGCCGGATTCGCTTAGCTGAACAAAATTTATAATATAAACAAAAGGACAATCCGAAAACGGATTGTCCTTTTGTTTATTCCAGACCAAGCGAATAACGTAATGCCGTTTTAGTTTGGGTAAGTGAATCGTCTGTCGGATGCCAGTAATAAATGCCATCTGCTTCTTTTCCACCAGTTCCTTCGAGCTTTAAGTTCTTTTGGTTTTTGAAAGCGTCCATGTAATCGAATGCCAATGTCTGCATCGGTTTGAACGAGACATTCGTCTGTGCATTTTTTCCGACAACGTCCATAATAGCATTGAACTTGCTCACTGAAACATCCGATGATAAATTCGAGACCACCTGCTCAATAACTTGGCGCTGACGCATTTGACGACCGAAGTCTCCGCGTGGATCATCGTAACGCATACGTGTGTATTTCAAGGCCTGCTCTCCGTTCAGATTAATCTTACCGACAGAGAATTTTTCTCCTTCATAATCGAAATCAATGTCATTCACTACTGTGACACCACCAACTGCATCAACTAGTGACGTGAACCCTTGCATATTAATTTCTGCATAGTAATTGATTGGAATATCAAGAAATTTTTCGACTGTCTTGATTGCCATCTCCGGTCCACCAAAAGAATAGGCATGGTTAATTTTATCATTTGTACCATGACCGACAATATCGACTTTTGTATCACGTGGGATACTGATCAGACGGCTTTCGCTTTGTGTCGGGTTGAGGGTCATGATCATGATCGAGTCACTCCGTCCCCGCTCACCCGGACGTTGATCCACTCCAAGTAAAAGTACAGAAACTGGTTTCTGCTTCTCAATAATTTGGTCTCCGGTATTCTTGATAGGAGACTGAATCTTTTTAACCGTCTGATCGACTTGGTAATATGTATAACCAATAAATCCCCCGATTCCTATGATGAGTACTGAAGCAATTAATAGCATGATTTTTAGAGGCGTCCACCGCTTCTTTAATTTTTTTCGTTTTTTGATGCGTTCCACTTTTACACTTCCCCTTCTTTTTGTACATTATTAACTATGTAAGTTTCTATGAGTTCTCATTACTATCGGTTCAATGAGAATCATTCTATAGTTGAGTATACATAAAAGTTTGCTAGATTTGCAAAAAACGGAAAAAGATGAAAAAATACAGCGATCTACTGTTTATTCATTTTTCGTTAGACCCACTCATCAATTTCTTTTTTTATTTGGTCAAAATCCTCTTCACGTATCTTGTTATTTTTATATAAGCACTTTAATTCCGATTCAATTTCGCGCTTCATTTTGAATTTATCCTTTAAAGCAACGCCTTGGATGATCAGCACAGTTTTATATTTTGAGGGAGATCGGTAAATTTTTTTCAAGACATGAAGATCTGTGTTCTTACAGTCATATTCGAAATATACCGGAGGGTGCTTTCGACTGATGTAACCCGTAATACTGATAGTAATGAGTATGACACTGGAAATGACTTGAATGAGATGAGCAGACAACCAGACTAATGGTTTAGTCGCGGCTTTCGAAAATCCTTCCGGAAAGGACACATTAAACAATAACACTGCAAACGAATATTCTATCACTTTAAAAACAGCATTGAACGTAAGTTTCCAACCATCATCTTGTGTTAATTGTATTAAGTAAATGGATGCCGCTAAAAATGCAATCTCAATTACACTTTTGATAGCCAATACGATTCTATCCGGTCCGGATAAAAAGCTTTTCGAATAACCGGAATCGGTAATATCATTATAAAAAGCTCTCCCTATATCGAGTGTGCGCAGTACCATCCTTAGAAATACTGTCCACATTACAATATAAAGTAAAACAAACTGTACAACGTGTAATTCGAACAATAGAGCTAAAACACCTGAAATAATGAATATACACAATCCGAGAATTAAATTATTCCGATTTCGTTGCTTGATGTTACCAGTTCTCGTTTCCATTAATAATGCATTCATATTATGCCCATGAACTTGATAATCCAGTTCAAGCTGATCTATTGTTTCCCTGTAATCATCATTAAAAATTTCTCGGGCCTTATCGATAAACTCTTTAAAGTCCTGATATTTTCTCAGTTCTAAAAATGTGGATTCTCCGACAGCACTATCCTGAATATCTGATTTCAAAAATATCCGATCGTATGGTCCCTTTATTTTCTTCAGAAAATCATGCGGATAATACGATAATTTTTTTGAACTGTGGTCGATTAAATATTGAATCAATGCAAGATTCTCGGCATTTTTTTTAGACTGATTCGCAATCAGGTATTCATTTAGCACTAAATTTAAAAAGAATTTTCGTGTTTTGGATTTTTTATTAAACAAATCAACAATAAAAGAAGTGATAACGAATGGAAAATAAATGATTAAAAATACCACAACCAATATTTGTTGTACGAATAAAGAAACTGTTGAAACTAACATATACATACCTGCAAAAATAACAATTATTGAAAGTATATAGAATCCAATCCTAGGTGTATGTATCTTCTTGATTTTTATAAAGTGATCAATGTTTGATTTCATAATAAAAAACAATAAACACGAATTGGCTGCTACAAGAAGGATTAAATACACCCCTGTTATATTCTCATTCGAAATAAAGGAAAAGGAAAAAGGTAAGAACACTGATATGAGCAGTTTAATCGATCTAGTATTGGTTTTTATAAACTTTTTTCTCGACACAATATATGCATTTTTTCCTGGCAAATAAAAATAGCCGTCCAGCCTCGAAAAATTACTCATTACATACACTGTAATTCCTTGAAACAGGAAAAATTGAATATAAAAGTACAGCGTTAACGATATACTCTTGAACTCTAACGTATTCAATGATTCTTTACTGAATTCTTTAGTTGTTGCTATAAAAAAATAGGAATATATCACCATAAACACAAAAAATACAAGATATATGGCTACCGGTCTATTGATTGCCTTACGTTCCATTTAAAAATTCACTTCCACTTGTTTTTTTAGGATAAACAATAAATCACCTTCTTCAGAATAAGAGAAGGTGATCTTAAGCATCTGGATTTTTTTACAGCGAGGCT
The DNA here is from genome assembly GCF_018618835.1 of Exiguobacterium sp. s145. Lineage (NCBI taxonomy): Bacteria > Bacillati > Bacillota > Bacilli > Caryophanales > Exiguobacterium > Exiguobacterium sp. s145. The sequence continues at coordinate 31,037 of NZ_JACSMV010000028.1, forward strand.
TCCCCCGAAACTACATAAGTTTTCTTTTTCGCATCATAATCGAGCATTACAAGTTTTTTTGTTTTCGTTGTCGTAGGGAAAATATACGTTTTCGACCTTCCTTTAATGCCCAAACCTAAATCAAGTTCTTTTTTTGTTTGAATAGACGTCATATCAATCGTATCAAGACCCGCCCATTCTCCAAGACCTTTCCCCGATAAAACTGCATCTAGCTGCTTTTCTGTCATGTTCGTTTTGATTTTTCCACCTTTGACCAGTTTCATCTTACTTTCACGGAAACCTGAACTCATGTCATCCCGAAATAGATCAAGTGATTTTGATGTCAGGCGGTAAAGTGAGTCATTTTTCTTCGTCATGAACATCAAAGTTGTCATATCCAGCGGAAAAACGACCTTTTTATCATACACACTGTACCCCAACATTTTTTGTCCATTCGTGATGGATGTCATTTCTGCTTTTTGTTTCAGCACGGTCGATCCGCCTTTTTGCATCAATTGCTTCTTGTACTCTTTCCCGTATATGACTTTTGCCACTTGAGCAATCGTCATTCCAGGCTTCAGGGCATTATACTGATTCGTCGCCTTTACTTCCGTTTTCGTTGCCGCGTTTACCGTCACTCCACTCATCAGTGTGGAACCGGCGATCAGTGCCGCGATTGTTAATTTCCCGAATGATCTTGTCATGTGTTTTCGCTCTTTTCTATAAGATATTGGTTAATTCAAAGTATCTGTTTAATAGCCGGACGGCACGATCGGCATCCAGTCGACCGTATCCGTATGATGTGTCATAGCCTTTTTTTCCAAGGTCTTGTGCTGATTTTTTAAGGATACTTTCAACTTCCGACGCCTTGACCGTCGGCTTCAAGCTGTAGAGAAGACTCGCGACACCGGCAACATGTGGTGCTGCCATGGACGTCCCGCTCCAGAAAGCCGATTCGCCGTCACTGAGATAACTCGGAATGCCCTGTCCCGGTGCAATCAGATCAAGTCCAATCCCATAGTTCGAGAAGGTCGATCGTTTATCCAACCGGTTGGATGACCCGACCGACAGGAAATACTTCGATCGTGCCGGATAAGATAACTTGTTTGTTCCTTCATTGTCGGATGCGACAACCACGAGGACTCCTTGTTTTTTTTGCATACGCCAAAGCATCTCCAATCGCCCTAGACGAAAATCCACCACCCATGCTAATATGGATGACCTTCGCATTATTCTTCACGGCATACATAATGCCTTTCGCGATATCAGAGTTCGAACCATAACCTTCCCTATTAAGGACTTTAATCGGAAGAATTACTGCTTTGGCATTGATTCCAGACATACCATACGTATTATTGCTATTTGCCGCAATGATGCCCGCGATGTGCGTACCATGTCCGTGATCGTCAATCGCGAGTTTCTGACGATGTACGAAATCATAGCCAAGATCCATTCGGACACGCCTAGAAAAATCAGCATAGGTCGGATTAATACCGGTATCAATGACAGCAACTCGTACCGGCGATAGTTTTTTCGAAGTAATCCGTTTTTTCATTGCCTCAACATTAATGTCTGCTCCTTTAACGCCATTCTGTTATCCGGTATTATCCAACGACCACTGGTGCGATTTAAAAATATCTTTTCCAAGTCCACGCATCCGACTGTCGAATTCGACATAGGCAACACCAGTCTTTTTTCAAGTTGTCGCTTTGAGACAAGTGCTTGCATAACGGTCCGATAGGTAAACTTCTCCAGGCTAAGCTTTGAATCAATCGTCTCACGTTGGATTGCATCCGTTTTCTCAAAAATCTTTTGTTTCTGACTAATCGTTCCTGCCACTTTGACAACAAGGCTGTTGGATTCTTTTTTCGTGTTTGGCTCAATAACTTGTTCGCGCAATGGTTGCAATCGCTCCAGTTTAAATGGAACAACGAAAGAGGTATTTTTCTTTCCTTCAACTGTTATGTACTGACGACCGCTCCAACTAAGTGGAAAAATCAATGTCTGATTACTGATTTGATGATAACGTTCGTAAACTAGTTTTCGATCATAGCTTGATCGTGATTCGTAAACCGTCACAGCTTCTGTCGCATCCGCATAAAACTTCAGATGTGTCCCATCCATCAGATAGGTTTTCGTATCAAAGTAAAATAATGCTTTCCCTTTGTTATCGAATGTCCCTTTAATATAAGCCTTTTTGTTTTTTGGATGGAGTACAGATAGCTTCTTTTCTCCTTTCACCGTTGCTTCCCTCTGAACTTGGTCTGTTTTTATTTAATTTGATGAAACAATTTATTGTAAACATCTGATCTCATCTTTTTATCGACCTCTTTTTTTGATGTTTGAAGTGATAGATATAAAAACAGTCGAAAGCTTTTGATAAAAAAAAGGAAATGACCATATAACTAGTAATGGTCACTTCCTTCTTTGACTCTTTTTAATAAAGTCATACATTGTCAGATACAGGAAAATCCTTGAAGCAAGCGGAATGATGTCATAAAACGGTTTGATTCGCTTGTTCCACTGCATTTAAAAAATCTTCTCTAGGAAACTGGTGTTCGATGTCCGCTGTTACTTCAATCATTTCATCCAGTCGACGCAACTGAATCGGCAGACCCCGCCCGATCCATTCGAGCTGTTGCTGGAGATGCCGTCTCGCCCGGTCGACTGTATGCCGTTCTGCTGCCGTGAACTGCCGTAAGTATTGCAGGACATAACCGAGTCCGAATTCAATCGGAATCCGTAGTTCGGCCCCTTTGTCCTTGATCCGGATCAGACCCGCTCCGTAATGAATCGCCCGTTCCCACTCCTCACTGATTCGTTCGTACCAGTTTCCGTTTGTCAGACAATGTGTTTCCAGTGCGCCTTTCGGACCACTCGGCATGACGCTGAAATAATCGATTTTCATCCTTCTTCTCCTTTGCCATAAAAAATAGGATGAATCCTTGATGGACTCACCCTATATGACAGGTCAGGAAGTTGGATTGTTCGAAAATGTTTTACTCGGTCGACCGATTCCTTCATATTGGACATCACCCGGCTCATCAACGAATGCCCAACAGTTACGTCCGTCAATCAAACGGGCGGTCTTCATGTTCGCTTTCAGTTGTTTTGGCGTGACATGCTTGATGTCGTCCCACTCCGTCATGATGACAGCGACTTCTGCCCCTTTAACGGCCTCTTCGATCGTCTTTTTTTGATCGAGCAACGTTTTCGCAGCCGGATCGTATCCGGTGACGATGACACCCATTTTCGTCAGACGTTCTGCCAGACGTAATGCCGGAGCATCCCGTAAGTCATCCGTGCCCGGCTTAAACGATAAACCTAACAAAGCAATCCGGAGACCCGGTCGTGGATCGATTTTTTGAAGAACGTACTCGAGCTGAGCTTCATTCGTCCGGTCCGCTGCCTCAATGACATGAAGATGTTCACCTTGTCTTTGAGCCAATGTCGTTAACGCGGCAATATCTTTCGGAAAACATGAGCCGCCGTAACCGGCACCCGCTTTTAAGAACGCCGGACCGATACGTGGATCAAGACCAATCCCATGGGCGACATCCTCGACATCCGCTCCGACGATATCCGCCAGCCGTGCAATCTCATTGATAAAACTGATTTTGACGGCCAAAAAGCTGTTTGCTGCATACTTCGTCAATTCAGCTGTCGTCGGATCGACATGGACGATTGGCGCGTTCGTTTTAAATAAGTCGGCCAGACTCTCCGCCAATCCTTGATCGTGCGTCCCGATGATAACCCGGTGCGGATTACGCATATCCCGGATCGCTGTCCCTTCCCGAAGAAATTCCGGTATCATTGCAAAGCGTAACGATGGATACATTTCCTGGAGGGATTCCGTCGTTCCCGGTGGAATCGTCGATTTCAAAACGACCGCAGCATCCGGTTGAATGGAATGAATCAATTTAACGACTGCCTGCACTGCCGACAAATCACAACTTCCGTCTGCCCGTTCCGGTGTTCCGACTGCCACCAAATACAGGTCGGATAGCGGATAGTCGGTCGTAAAGGTCAAACGACTTTGATTTTTTTGTAAGGCCTCTTCAATTCCTTCTTCCGTAATCGGTGCAATCCCCTGCGCTAATTGTTCCATCCGCTCTTTATTTAAATCGACACACACTACATCGTGTTTGGCATCGGCTAGTCCAATCGCGGTCACAAGACCAACAATATCCCGTCCCAATTACCGTCACTTGCATCTCATCACATCCTTCATCAGTTTCCCTGTCTTCACTATACGGGAGCGAAAGTGATTTGTGCATCGAAAAAGCTTTTCGAATACGCTATACTGAATACGGGAATGGGAGGAATGCTCGTGGCGATTATCATCTTTTGCCTCGTATGTCTCTTCGCATATCGTATCCGCAAGCTTCCCGAAGCGATTCGGACGATCTTACTCATCCTCGGTTTACTCAGTGGATGGTTCGCGCTGTTTGAGATCATCAGTTATTTAGAAGCGAACCCTTACCTGGCCGCGATCCCGATTGCACTCGGGCTCGGTTACTGGTTTTGGCGCCGCAAGAAAAAACGGACGACCGGTTCTGCCTCAAATTGAGGTCGAGCGGTGTCCGCCTATCGATCACACAAGACCAGTCCGATCAACGGAACTGGTTTTTTTGTCGTTACAGGACGGCCGGTGGTCCGAATTTTCCGTCATGGTAATCGCGGTATGCCTGACGGATCTCGTCTTCCGTGTTCATCACGAACGGTCCGTAAGCAATCGTCTCCTCCCGGATCGGTTGGCCGGAGTAAATCAGGACCTTCGTCCGGCTGACCGCCGTCAGCGCAAGTGAACTGTCCCCTGCTGCCTGTTCGTCAAACGTCAATGTCGCGGCCATCGTTTTCGAAAGTCGCGTTTCGCTTGTCCCGGCCTCCAGTTCGCCGGCTAAGACATACAAAAAGGCATTATGGTTCGTCGGTAAGAGGTGCTGATACGTCGCACCCGGTGCCAAGAAAACTTCACTCATCGTAATCGGGACAAGACTGTCGAGCGGTCCCGTCACGCCGGCAACCTCACCGGAATAAACGCGGACATGTCCGCCGTCAAACGTCACGACCGGGGCTTGTTCAAGCAACACGTTTTGATACGATGTCGTCGTCTCTTTCAAACGTTTCGGCAGATTGAGCCAGAGTTGCAACGTATGAATTAAATCGTCATCGACCGCTTCTTCTGCATGCCGCGCCGCCCAGCCTGCATTCATGTACTGGATGTCTCCGGCGTCAAGAATGGAGTGCCCGCCATGATTATCGATATGTTCGAGCCGACCGTCGATGACATACGTGATTGTCTGAAAGCCGCGGTGCGGATGATCGGAAAACGTTCCGCGTTTGAACCAGTCCTCCGCCATCAGGATAAACGGATCAAACTCGTCTTTGCGGTCCGGTGACAGCACCCAGCCCTGTTGGACATGGGGATAACCGTTTTGTTGATACGTCACTTGCCAATGATTCTTGATATCACGTTCGAACATTTTTCCAACCCCTTCGTTCATTATACTTTCATTGTCGCACACCCGAGTCCGGAAGCCGTATTCGTTTGCTCGTCAAAGGATTTTTGTGCACAAAAAAACGATTCCGGTTGACGGAATCGTTCAGCACTTCGATTACAGATGTGACGCCTTTTGTTCGAGGGCGGCAATCTTCTCTTCGATTTCAAGCAGCTTCAGTTCATGTTCGAGTTCGAGGCGACGTTTTTTCCGTTTCAGTTGGCTCAGTTCTTCTGCAACCGACTCCGGTGAAGCTTCCGGGCGCGGCGGTGCCGACTGATCCATTGACTGACGGAGCGGATCAAACAGGTTTGACTTGGCAAACTTCGCCGCTTCCGGACCAAACAGGTCGTTGATGATCGGCAAAACTTTATTCATCGCGTTGCCCGGGATCTGTGACTTCTCGTCAACCAGACGTTTGAGTGCCAGCTCGTCGACCAAATACCCTTTACCGTCCTGTTCCGCATGTAATTCGCCTGTGCGGATCCAGCGGCGGACCGTCTCTTCTGATACGCGTAACAATTCACTGATCTGTTTTGTCGTTAACATCGTAATCCCTCTTTCCCATTCATTTGATACTCTTACTATACACACGTGTGTGCGTGTGTGTCAATCAATACACACATCAAAAACCCTCCGAACCGGTATGGTCCAGAGGGTTGTCCTTATCCTGCGCGTCGTAACAGTAACCAGAGTCCGACGACTGCCAGTCCTGCTCCTGTCGCTGCGTACGGGAACGGTTTCTCTTCCCCTGCTTGCGGGAGTCGTTCACCGGACGCATTGCTATTGCTTGTGCTTGTATCCGGATTTTCTGCTTTGACTTCCGTAACCGGAGTTTGGACCGGTTGCGTCGATGTCTTCGTCGGTTGCGGTGTTGGTTTCGGTTCCACGACCGGTTTCGCCTTCTTGATTTCAGCAAGCAGGAAATACCCCATCGTCTCATCCGTCAACGTGACCGAATCCGTCGTTGCTTTTCGTTTGAACAGTTTGAGGAATTCATCGTATCCCGGGAATTCTTCTTCGTCTTCATCTGCCATACCGACAGCAAGGGCTTCCGCTCCGGCTTTCGTCAATTCGAACGAATCCATCATCTCATCGAGCGAGACGTGGTGCATCGCTTCGACTGTGTATCCGGCAGCGACTTCCGTCTTCACTGTGTACGTTCCCGGTGTCAATTCGATCGACAAGGCATCGTCTTTTCCGACTTCTTCCGTGTAGACGTCTTTCCCCGTGATGGCATCCGTAATCGTATAGGTTGCAGGAATCGTCTGCTCCGTGTAACCCGGAATCTGATCGTTATTCGCATCGAGGAAGTTCGTGACGATCAGAAGGTTCGCCATGTCCATTTCTTCGTCTTCGAGACCGTAGAGACCGGCATCGACTTGAACGATGTCCCCTGCTTGCAGCTTCACTTTTGCCAGGTCATCTTCGTCAAGATCCGAATCGATCGTCGGATCCGTTCCTTCGTGTTGAGGAGACGTGTAGTAGTAGCCGATGTCCATGCCGTACACTTCAATATAATAAGTACCCGGTTTGATGTCCTTGAACGTATAGAGTCCGTCTTTCGTGTAAACTTCCTCGACGACATCATAGTTTTTATTTAAGAGGTACACCGGGACGTCACTGATGCGTGTTTCTTTTTCCTGACGGATCCCGTCTTCATTTTCATCAAACCAGATGATTCCGTTGATGATTCCCGTCGTCGCCTTTACCGGTTCTTCCTTGACGGGTTCCGTTTCCGGCTTCGGTTCTTCCTTGACGGGTTCTTCTTTCACGGGTTCTTCTTTCACGGGTTCTTCTTTCACGGGTTCTTCTTTGATTGGTTCTTCCGTCGCCGGCTCCTCCGGTGTCGGTTGTTCTTCCGGCGTTGGTTCCGTTGTCACGGGTTCTTCCGGTGTCGGCTCCGCTTTGACTTCGCGGCCGAATTGAATCAAAATCGTCTTCGCCTGATCCGTCGATGTTACTTTCACGACAGGTGCCGTTTCCGCTGTAAACGTGACGGTCGGGTTTTTGACGATATCAATTGCTTGTCCCGTCAATCCGCCTTCAAAGACCAATTCCGTTTCAGATTCAAGATTGACTGTCCCTTCTCCCGTGAATGTCAACGTATACGGATTCGTTCCCGTTCCGGTGACATCCCATGCAGAAATCGTTTCTGCCTGAGCTGGTGTGATGATACCAAAGACAAGCAGACACGCTGCTATGTACATTCCAATTTTTCGCATTATGTTTGTTTTCGCTCCATTCTAAAATATGTGTTACCTAGATTTTAAACAATAAAGGGAAAATAAACCACCTGATTTCCGAAATTCGTCCAAGAAAAAGACGACTGTCCCTCAAAAAGGATCAGTCGTCTTAAGATTATACGAGTGAATCACAGGCTTTCGCACACGCTTCACAGGCTGCAGCACATTTTTGACAGTGGTCATGATCGTGTTTCGAGCATTCTTCGGCACAGGCTAAACAGATTTCCTTACAGGCCGTCGCAAGCACGGCGATGTTTGGACTGTTTCGGACGATGGCCTGACTGAGCAGGCTGCAAATGTCGGCGCAGTCCCGGTCAAGACGAATACAATCCGTCATATGAGTAACGTGGGATTCATTCAGACAGGCGTCAAAACAAGTGTTACAGGCGACGATACAGGCTTCGAGTGTCGTTAGAGCTTCCTGATGTGCTTCGTGCATAATATGATTCCCCCTTTGAAGTGATGACTAAGTAAACGCTAGTATCCTTCTTCCCCGGATACACTCTCTTAAAACAAAAAAAGAACCATACGATAACCGGGGAACAACTGGTTATCGTATGGTTCTTTTCCATTAACGGACGACTTCAAGCGGAATTTCAATGCCACGTCCGGCGCCTGCATCGATGATCAGGACCGGCAAACGGTTTTCATCGAAGACTTCTTTTTCAATCGTCGTATCCGACGTGTACGTTCTGATTTCCCCCATCTTTTTCGCCGTAAACGAAACGAAGGGGAACGGAATCGACTGATTGGCGACATCCAGTCGAATATCAACTTGTTGGTCATCCAGCCGGATGTCATTTGCCGTCCGAATCGTCAGACGCATCCGGTCGTTGTCCGTTGCTGAAATCTGAGCCGAGATGTTTTCCGTTTGTCCGGCACGCGTGACAGGATCGATGATGACCGTCGGGGAAGCGGTCTCCACCTCGTCAGCACGCTGACAACCGGGAATGACAAGCAGCGAGATTGCCAAGGGAATCAGCAAACGCTTCATCACGGATTCACTTGATTGCGAAAGTCAGTTCAGCAGTACAGGCGACTTCCCCATCGACTGTTGCTGTGGCACGCCCTTTACCGATCGGTCCACGCAGTTTCGTCAGTTCGACTTCCAGTCGGAGCTGGTCACCGGGAACGACCTGACGCTTGAAACGACAATTCTCGATGCCGGCAAAAAAGGCCAGTTTGCCTTGGTTTTGTTCCATCTTGAGAACAGCAAAAGCACCAACTTGCGCCAACGCCTCGACAATCAACACACCGGGCATGACGTTGTAATCCGGGAAATGGCCGTTAAAGAATTCTTCATTTGCCGTGACATTTTTGATTCCGACAGCCCGTTTTCCTTCCTCGACTTCGAGAATCCGGTCGACGAGCAAAAACGGATAACGGTGCGGAATGACTTCCTTGATTTGTTCAATCGTATACATATAGCGCAGCTCCAATCACTGGTTAATTTAAGATTTTGTCCAAAAATCGGTGATGCGGGTCCATGTGTCGAGCTTAAGGACATCCATCGCTTCGCCACCACCAAGTGTCGCATATCCAACCATTGCGCCGATCACTAACGCAAGGACAATAAGAAGAACAATGATCAATAAACGAGCAATAATCGGAACGCGACGTGAAGAATACTGACGTAATTTTTTACGTTGCTTCGGTTCCTGTTCTTGCGGCTGTTCGTTCTTAACCTCTTGATTACGTTTCAGACGTTCACGGGTCGGTTGGTCCGTTCCGGCTTGATTTTGTACCATCTTGATCACCTTTCATTGGTTCAGTCTAAAGAACAGTATAGCATATTAGTACCTGGTATTAAATAGTTGCAGTTCAGCTACAAAACGGTTCTTTTTTTAAGTGTAACATGCACAAACCGTGAACTTGTAAAAAAAGTTCTGCATTTTATATATAAGGAAGAAACAGAACCATCCGGTCTTTTTTTAAAAAATTTTTCAATTTTTTCAATCCAAACAAAATCCGGGTGCGTATGCTGTTCAGAACGATGCAGACAACAACTACCAAATATACAAAAACAACACCCAAATTTGAGAGGATGAGACAAGATGAAAAACACGAAAAAATTCGCAGCAACAGCCATGGCAGCAGCACTCGTATTACCAGGA